>PNOJ01000058.1 GCA_013824755.1 Gemmatimonas sp. | reverse complement strand
GCGCCCGCGCCCGAGCCGGCGGCGAAACCGGTGAAGAAGGCGACGGCGAGCCGGACGGCGAAGAAGGCCCCGGGCCGCGAGGCCACCAAACCCGCGGAGACCAAGGGCCGGAGCGTGGCGAAACCGGCGGCGGGCAAGGAAGCCCCCAAGAAGACGCCCGCGCGCCGGACGGCCAAGAAGACGACGGCCCGCAAGACCCCGCCCAAGGACTAGCCGGCGATGACCGGGGAGCGCGTGGACCTCACCAGGGAACCGAGCTGGCGCGAGCTGCTGGAGTTCCACCGCTCCGAATCGCCCGTCCTCTACGAGAAGATCATCCGCCACTTCCTCCTCGTGCTGATCGAGGAGGGCCTCATGACGCTCGACGAGCTCGAGGCCCAGGTCTCGCGCGTCGCCGGCGACGCCGATTTCCTGCACTGGTCCAACCCCAACCGTCCCGCGCCCTCGTTGAGCGAGGGCGCCGTGGACGAGCTGCGCAACATCGTGCGCGAGACGGCGGCCGACCTCTGGTCCGACGAGAAGATCGAGGACCTGATCTACATGGCGATCAAGAAGGACCTGGCCCTGCGCCTGGCCGAGATGGCCGACGACCCGTTCAGCTCGTGGCGCGAGATCGGGCGCGAGTCGCTCGAGTTCTCCAAGATGCCCATCGGGGGCGCCACGCTGTCGCTGTCCGACGCGATGGGCACGCGCGTGGCCCTGATCCGCCGCCTGCTCTCCGACCAGCTCGAGTACCTGAACATCGCCAAGAACGTGCTGACGATCCGCGACTTCTCGGAGATCATGTCGCGCGTGATCGGCCCCGAGCAAGGTCTGGGCAAGCTGGGCGGCAAGGCGGCCGGCTTCATCCTGGCCCACGACGCCCTGTCCAAGGCGCGCCGCCAGGGCCGCGCCGTGGGCCAGTTCAAGACGCCCCACACCTACTACATCCGCTCGGACGTGATCCTCGATTTCCTGAAGGCCAACGGCCTCGGCGACCTGGCGAACATCAAGTACCGCGAGGGCGACGACCTGCGGCGGCAGTACAGCATCCTGCAGCGCCTGTACCGCACCGGGCGCTTCCCCACCTACGTGGTCAAGCGGCTGTCGGGGATCCTCAAGACGCTGGGCGAGGTGCCGCTGGTCGTGCGCTCCAGCAGCCTGCTCGAGGACCGGCTCGGCGCCGCGTTCTGCGGCAAGTACAGCAGCCTCTTCGTCGCGAACCAGGGTTCGCTGCACGACCGCATGCACGAGCTGCTGCGCGCGATCACCCAGGTCTACGCGAGCGTCTTCAACCCCGGCGCCATCCAGTACCGCAAGGAGCGCGGGCTGCTGGACTTCCGCGAGGAGATGGCCTGCATCATCCAGCCGGTGGTCGGCCGCCGCATCGGGCGCTACTGGCTGCCCGCCTTCGCCGGCGTGGCCTTCGGCTCCAACGACTACACCTGGTCGCCCCGCCTGCGCCGCGAGGACGGCATGGTGCGCCTGGTGGTCGGGCTGGGCACGCGCGCCGTCGACCGCGTGGGCGAGGACTACCCGAAGCTGTTCAGCCCGGGCCAGCCCAGCCTGCGCACCGTCGTGCACCCCGACGAGGTCCTGCGCTACAGCCAGCACTTCGTCGACGTCGTGGACCTCGCGGAGAACCGGTTCGTCACGGTGCCCCTGGACCAGCTGATGCGGGAGGCGGGCAACCGCTTCCCGGCCGCGCCGCAGATCTTCTCGATCCACCGCGACGGACAGCTGATCCCGGCGATGGGCCTGATGTTGAACGTCGACCAACGCGACATCGTGGTCACGTTCGACGGGCTCCTGGAACGCACCGGGTTCGCGCGGCAGATGAAGGAGATCCTGGACGTGCTCGGCGAGACCTGGGGCGTGCCGGTGGACGTCGAGTTCGCCCACGACGGCGAGCACCTCCACATCCTGCAGTGCCGCCCCCAGAGCCGGGCCGGGCACTACGCGCGCGTCGAGATCCCCGCGGGCGTCCGTCCCGAGGACAAGATCTTCTCGGCCAGCCGCTTCGTGCAGATGGGGCAGGTCGCGGACCTCGAGTACGTCGTCTACGTGCCCGGCGAGGCCTACGCCGAGCTCGAGGACTACGAGAAGCTGCTGTCGGTGGGCGCCGCCGTCGGCCAGCTGAACCGCATCCTGCCGCACCGGAAGTTCGTGCTCATGGGTCCCGGGCGCTGGGGGAGCCGCGGCGACGTCAAGCTCGGCGTCCGCGTCGACTACGCCGACATCAACCATGCCCGGATGCTGCTGGAGGTCGCCAGGCGCAAGGGCGACTACGTGCCGGACGTCTCGTTCGGCACCCACTTCTTCCAGGACCTGCTCGAGGCCGACATCGGCTACCTGCCCCTGTACCCGGACGACCCCGGGGAGATCTTCAACGAGGAGTTCCTGCTGGGCTCGCCGAACAGCCTGGCGGACCTGCTGCCCGACCGGGCCGACCTGTCCGACGTGGTCCGGGTCATCCACGTACCCGCCGTCGCGCAGGGACGCCTGCTGGACATCATCATGGACGCCGATCTGGGCCGCGCCCTCGCTTTCCTGAAGAGCGCCTGAGCCCGCGGTCGGACCTCAAGTCCCCCCCCCGACGGGTCGATGACAACCGAGAAGGCATCCCGGGCGCACCGTCCGGGAGGCCCTCGCGCCATCGTACCGGAGGGAATGGGTCCTTGACCGTCCGCCAAGACATGAGCGCGGCTCCCGCCGCCTTCCGCGTCCGCTGGCGGGGCGAGTTGGAGCAGCTCGACGGGATGGTGCTGACCGCCGCGGCCAACCCGGCCGCGGAGGACACCGACGACCTGCTGTGCCTGTTCCACGATCTGGGCTGCGAGGCCGACGCGGCCGGCGACCCGGGCGTCGCCGGCCGCGCCCGCGAGGTGGAGAACCTCCTGCTGGACGAGGGGCTGAGCGCCGGCGTCGACCGCATCCTGGACGCGACGGAGTGGATCCTCCACCGGCTGACGGAGGCGAGCGCGACGGGTCCCGCGGCCGCCCCCCCCGGTCGCGCCGGCGTCGTCGACCTGCGGGCGCTCGAACCCGAAACGCTGGGCGATTTCCTGGGCGAGGCCGACGAACACCTGTCCGACGCCGAAGCCAGCCTGATGGCGCTGGAGCGCGCGCCCGACGCGACGGAGTCGCTGCATGCCGCCTTCCGGTCCTTCCACACGCTGAAGGGCACGGCCGGCTTCGCCGGGCTCGAGCCCGTCCAGGAGCTGGCCCACGCCGCCGAACACCACCTGGACCGCGCCCGCCGCGGCGAGATCGTGCTCGCCGGCGACGACCTCGATCTGGCCCTGGCGGCCGCCGACGCCCTGAGACGGCTCGTCGCCGGCGTGAGCGAGGGCCTGCGCGGCGACGGGCTCCTGCGCGTGCCGCCGGAGGTCCCGGCCCTGGCGGCGCGACTGGCCCCGCCCGCGGCGGCGGGCGGCCTGGTGATGCTCGCCAAGGGACGGGAGCGCCGGTGCGACGCCGTCGCGCCCGCGTCCGCGCCGGAGCCGCCTCCCGCGCCGCCCCCCGTCGCCACGGCGCGCGCCGCGCAGCGCGAGGCCGTGCGGGTGAGCGCCGACCGGCTCGACCTGCTGGTCGACACCATCGGCGAGCTGGTGATCACCGAGGCGATGATCCGGCGCCACAGCGATCTGCGGGGGCTGCCGGTGGAACAGCAGCGCAACCTGGAACGGCTCGGCAAGCTCAGCCGCGAGCTGCAGCGCATCGGCCTGGACGTGCGCATGGTGCCGGTGCGGCCCGTCTTCCAGAAGATGACCCGGCTGGTGCGCGACTTGGCCCGCAAGTCGGGCCGCGACGTGGAGCTGCGCACCGGCGGCGAGGAGACCGAGCTCGACCGCTCGGTGGTCGACCTGTTGACCGACCCGCTCATCCACCTGCTGCGCAACGCCGTGGACCACGGGATCGAGTCCGACCCGGCGGTGCGGGTCGCCGCCGGCAAACCGGCGCGCGCGGTCATCGACCTGCGGGCCTACCACGAGGGCGGCAGCATCGTCCTGGAGGTCGCGGACGACGGCCGGGGCCTCGACCGCGACGCCATCCTCGACAAGGCCGTCCGCCGGGGGCTGCTGCCGGCGGGCGCGCAGCCGGCCGACCACGAGATCCACGACCTGATCTTCCTGCCCGGCTTCTCGACGGCGGCCCAGATCACCGAGGTCAGCGGGCGCGGCGTCGGCCTGGATGTGGTGCGCCGCAACCTCGAGGAACTGCGGGGCGGGATGGAGATCGTCTCGGAGCCGGGGCGCGGCTGTCGCTTCCGGTTCCGGCTGCCGTTGACGCTCGCGGTCATCGACGGGCTGTCGCTGCGGACCGGTGCCGAGACGTACATCGTGCCCACGCTCGCCGTGCGCCGGATCGTGATGCCGGGGCCCGACGATGTCGTGCGTCCCTTCGACGCGGGCGAACTGCTGCGCCTCGACGGGGAACTGATCCCGCTGCTGCGCCTGCGCGACTGCTTCGGTGTCGCCGGCGCCCCCGAGCCGTCGCGGCCGGTGGTGCTGGTGGTCGAGGGCGACGGTTGCCGCATCGGGCTGGTGGCCGACGAACTGCTCGGGCAGCAGCAGGTCGTGATCAAGGGGTTCGACGGCCCCGCCGGCGGCGCGCCGGGCATCGCGGGGGGCACCATCCTCTCCGACGGCAGCGTGGCGCTGATCCTGGACGCTTCGGGCCTCGTCCGCGCCGCGCGCGCGCGGTGCGAGCGGGCCCGGGCTGCGCCGGCCGAAGCCTGAACGGGACCCGCGGTCCCACGGAACGGAGTGCCGACATGGAAACGCTCGCGAGATCCGCGACGCTCGCTCTCCCCGGGCGCTACCTCGGCTTCCGGCTGGGTGGCGAAACCTACGGGTTGGAGATCGGCGTGGTGCAGGAGATCGCCGGCATGTTGCCCGTGACCAGGGTCCCCGGTTCGCCGGCCCACGTGCGCGGGGTCGTGAACCTGCGCGGGCGGGTCGTCCCGGTCGTCGACCTGCGCACCCTGTTCGGGATGGAACCTGCAGCCGAGACCAGGCGCACGTGCCTGGTGGTCTGCCGGGTGGAGGACGGGACGGAAACCGTGGTCGCCGCCGCCGTCGCCGACGACGTGACCGAAGTGATGCGCATCGACGGTGCGGCGGCGCCGCCGGCGACGGACGGCGCCGCCGGCGCCTGCGTCGTCGGCCTGGCGCAGCAGGGCGACCGCGTCGTCATCCTGTTGGATGCGACACGCCTGTTCGTCGGCGCCGGCGGGACGGGAGGCGGGGCGTGAGCCAGCGGCAAGCCGGCACCTGGGCCGAATCGGGGGCGCCGTCGTCGGGCGGCATCGCCGAGGTGCGGCTGTCGGGGCGCGAGTTCGCGCGTCTGCGCGACCTCCTGCGCGAGCACGCGGGGTTCTCGTTCGACGAGGAGAAGTCGGCCCTGCTCGAAACGCGGGTGCGCCGCCGCCTGCAGGCCCTGGGCCTGGCGGATTTCGGCGCTTACGTGGGCTTGCTGGATTCCGAGGCCGGGGCGCGCGAGATCGTCCACCTGGTCGACGCCGTCGCCACCAACATCACGCGCTTCTTCCGCGAACCCGAACACTTCGCGTTCGCCGCCGCCGCCGCCCGCCGGCTGCGGCCGAAGGCCGCCGCCTGCACTTCTGGTCGGCGGGCTGCGCCACCGGCGAGGAGCCGTATTCGCTGGCGATGGTCCTGGGCGCGGCCCTGCCGGCCGGCACGGACTGGCGCATCCTGGCCACGGACATCTCGACCCTCGCCCTGCAGAAGGCCCAGCGGGGCAACTACACCGCCTCGCAGGTCGAAGCGGTGCCGCTCCGCTACCGGAGATCGGCGTTCTCGGTCCGGACCGGCCCGCAGGGCGAGATCATGCGCATCGACGACGACCTCAAACACATGATCCTGTTTCGGCGCTTGAACCTGGGCCGGACGCCGTACCCGGTGCGCGGCGTCTTCGACCTCGTCCTGTGCCGCAACGTGATGATCTACCTCGATCCGCAGCAACGGGCGGACGCCGTGGCGGAGTTCCACCGGCTGCTGCAGCCGGGCGGCCACTTGATCGTCGGGGAGGCCGAAAACCTGCTCGGCGTCGCGGGCCGGTTCGAACGCAGGCAGCCGGCCGTCTACAGGAAGGTCTGAGATGATCCAACGACTCCGCGACGGGAAGGGAGGGATCCGATGAGCATGCTGCTCGATGCCGCCCAGGCCCAGAAGACCGGACGGACCGTCATCGCGGTGGACATTGCCGAGATGGCGGTCGCGGCGGACCCCGCCCTGGTCCTGGTGACGTACTCGCTCGGATCCTGCGTGGGGGTGAGCGTCTTCGACCCCGAGGCAGGCGTGGGCGGGCTGATCCACTGCATGCTGCCCCTGTCGAAGATCGACCCCCGCAGGGCTGCCGACCGGCCCGCGATGTTCGTCGACACGGGCCTGCCGGCGCTGCTGCAGGCCGTCTACGACCTCGGCGCGAACCGCCGCAACCTCCAGCTCAAGGCGGCCGGCGGCGGCTCGCCTCTGGGCCCCGACGAGATCTTCAAGATCGGCCAGCGCAACCTCGAGGTGCTGGGCAAGGTGCTGTGGAAGAACGGACTCGAATTGCGGGCCCAGTGCGTGGGCGGATCGCAGGCGCGCACCCTGGCCCTGGACCTGCAGTCCGGGCGCACGGTCGTCCGGACGGATGGAAAGGAGTCGGAGCTGTGAACCTCAAACGCGAAATCCTCCACAAGGTGCACGCGGTGCCGCCGCTGCCGGAGGTCGTGTTCAAGCTGCAGAAGTACTGCAACGACCCCAACGTCAGCTACGCCGAGCTGGCGAAGGTCATCGAAGTCGACCCGGGTCTGACCACCAGCCTGCTGCGTCTGGCCAACTCGGCCTACTTCGGCTGCGAGCAGTCGATCGGCTCGGTGCAGTACGCCATGACCAGGCTGGGCCTGAAGCGGGTCTACCAGATCGTGCTGGCCGTGTGCGTGGCGCCGATGAGCCGCACGCCGATCCGCGGCTACGACCTGGCGCCGGCCATGCTGTGGCAGCACGCGATCGCCACCGCCATGGCCTCGGAGTACCTCGCCCAGGAACTGGGCGGCGCCGATCCGGCGGACGCCTTCACCGCCGGCATGTTGCACGACATGGGCAAGATCGTCCTGGGCAATTTCGTCAACGTGGACATGGACAAGATCAGGCAGGCGATGGACCAGGGCGGCATCCCCTTCGACGAGGCCGAGCGCGAGGTCTTCGGCACCGACCACGCGTCCGTCGCCGCCGCGCTGCTCCAGCGCTGGCAGATCCCGGCCCGCATCGTCACCGCGGTGCGTTACCACCATCACCCGTCCGCCTGCCCCGATCCCGAGCCGCTGCTGGACATCGTCCACATCGCGGACGTCCTGTGCCGGGACGTGGGCTGGGGCATGGGCGCCGACGCCCTGTTCTACCGCTTCGACCCGACGTCCGCGACGCGGCTGGCGTTGCCGCCGGACATCGCCGAGCAGACCATGGCCGAGGTCTCGATCGGGCTCGAGGGGATGATGGGGTTCTTCCAGACGCTCGGCGCCGCGCAGGGGCAACCGGCGGCTCAGCCGGTGGGTTGATCCCGCCGCCCCGCAGCAGGAAGGCCGCCCCCGCGGGGGCGGCCTTCGTCTGCCGGAGGGTGGCGGTCAGCAGCTGCGGAAGGACAGCCGGGCCGGTCCGATGGGCGAGTCCGCGACGAGGTCGAGCCGCAGCTTCGGATCGTCCGACCAGCCGGGTCCCGCACCGCCGGTGGCGAGTGGACCGGGCACGGTGTGGGGGTTGCGGTTGGTGTTGTTGACGACGCCGCGCAAGACGTTGACGACCTCCGCGAAGGCTTCCAGCACCGGGGGCGACGGGCTGCCTTCGGCCACCTGTTCGCGCATGCTGCTCTCCGGCAGCATGATCAGCGATCCGCCCAGCAGCACGACCGTGTGCAGGTCGGCGACCACGACCCCGACTTCCGAGCCCGCGTCGTTCAGCAAGGGGATGCGCCAGGTCTTGTCGGACGCTGCGGGCGGGTCCCACGCGGGGCCCTCCGGCGCCGGTTCGTAGCCGGCGGGCTGTCCCAGGGTCCGGTCCAGCGTGTCCGTCAGGACGCCAGCGGAGAATCTAAGACTCATCACGACCGTCTCCCGTTTCGTCGGTCTTCATCCATCCGAGCCGCACGTGGAACTGGGGGTCCTTGGCGCCGGCGGCCAACCGCACCGTCTCCTGACCGCCCGCAGACGACTCCGGGTCCGGCCATCCCATCGCGAACACCGGCAGGGCGAGGTGCATGACCGACCCGCGGTGGTCGCGTTTGAAGACGCCGGCCGCGATGTTGACCAGCTCGTTGAGCGCGTCGGCCAGTTCCTCGTGCACGGGCTCGTCGTCGGGGTCCAGGGCGTACAGGCTCTGCGCCAGCCGGCAGGCGCTGAGCGCATCCACCACCAGCGTCAGGCGCCAGCAGCCGCCGTGGGTGGCCAGGTCGATGCCGCTGTGGCACCAGCCTTCCGCATCGCCCCCCCTGCAATCGCACGGCGGCAGGGCCCGCAGCGCGAGGCCCAGCTGCATCTCGCACGTCTCGCGCACCGCGTCGGCGGCGACTTCGAGGGGGAGGGTGCCGGTCGCCGTCCTCACGTGACGAACGCCTCCAGGGCCAGGTTCATGTCCTCGGGCGTGAACGGCTTCGCCAGCAGGAAGTCGGCCCCCACCTCCTCGGCGAGCTGCCTCATCTCGTGCGTGTTCTCGGAGGTGACGAAGCCGAAGGGGATCCCGATGCCGGCCTCGTTCAGGGCCCGCTTGAATTGGAGGCCCGACATGTGCGGCATGTGCCAGTCCGACAGGATCAGGTCCGGCCGGGAGCCGCGCACGATCTCGAGGGCCTCGGCGCCGTTGCCGGCCTCGAGGATCGTCAGGCCGCCGAAGCCCGCCTGGCGCAAGGTCCGCTGGATGATGCGCCGCATGGCGCGCGAGTCGTCGACGATCAGGATCTTCATGGTCGCGCTCCGGGACGAGGATGGTTGCCGGTCCGGCTGCCGCGGGCGTGCGCCTGGCCTCCTGGTTATCGGCGAGGAAGGGCGTCCATTGAGCGGAATGCTGTCCCGAGGGGGCGTCGACGCGGCGATTCCCTTGAAAAGGGGCGCCCCTGCGGTCATCATGCGGGCGGGGCGCCGCCGCCGGCGGGACCCGCGCCCTCGGACCACGGCCGGAGCAACCTCGAGGTGGGAGCATGGCAGGCAGGGGAGAGGCGGGCAGCCGGGGCGCGGGAGTGCGCTCGGACTGCTGGATCTCGGTGGAGCTGCGCGACGGGGGCGGCCTGGAACTGACCGTCGCGAGCAAGGTGGCCTCGATGTACGGCGAGCGCATCCGGACGCAGGTCGCGGCCGGCTGCCGCGCCCTGGGCCTGGAGCACGCGCGCGTCGAGGTGGACGACCAGGGGGCGGTGCCCTTCGTCCTGGACGCCCGGCTCGAATGCGCGGCGCGGCGCGCCGATCCCGGCCTCGCGCGCGTCCTGCTGCCGGAGCTGCGTCTCTGCTGCGCCGCGCCGGCCGTCCGGCGCCGGCTGCGCCGCTCGCGCCTCTACCTGCCGGGCAACCAGCCCAAGCTCTTCCTGAACGCCGGCCTGCACCTGCCGGACGGCGTCATCCTGGACCTCGAGGACGCCGTGGCGCCCGCCGAGAAGGACGCCGCGCGCGTGCTGGTGCGCAACGCCCTGCGGGTCGTGGACTTCGGGGCGGCCGAGCGCATGGTCCGCATCAACCAGGGCGAGCGCGGGCTCGAGGATCTGGACTGGGTCGCGCCGCACAACCCGCACGTGATCCTCGTGCCCAAGGTCGAGGACCCCGCCCAGGTGCGCGCCGTCGCCGCCCGCGTCGCGGCGATCCGCAAGAAGGCGAAGGCCGCGGGCGAGGTCTTCCTGATGCCCATCATCGAGTCGGCCCTGGGCGCCTGGCGCGCCTTCGAGATCGCGGCGGCGGACCCGTCGGTGATCGCGCTGGCCGTGGGGCTCGAGGACTACACCGCCGACATCGGCGCGCCGCGCACCCTCGAGGGCCGCGAGTCGTTCTGGGCCCGCTGCCAGGTCGTCAACGGCGCGGTGGCCGCCGGCGCGCAGCCCATCGACACCGTGTTCAGCGACGTGGCCGACGAGGACGGCCTGCGCGCCTCCTGCGCCGAAGCCAAGGCGCTGGGCTTCGTCGGCAAGGGCTGCATCCACCCGCGGCAGATCGCCGTGGTGCACGCCGCCTTCGCGCCCACGCCGGACGAGCTGGCGAAGGCGCAGCGGATCGTGCTGGCGTTCGAGCAGGCCGAGGCGCAGGGCCTCGGCGTGGTCGCCCTGGGCAGCAAGATGATCGACGCCCCGGTGGTCAAACGCGCCCAGGGCGTCCTGGCGACGGCCCAGGCGGCGGGGCTGCTGTCGGCGGACTGGCGCGGATCCGGCGACGAGGGGGTCGCGCGATGACGAAGCTGGTCGAGAACGCCGCGGGCCGCCTGGTGCCGGCCGAGATCAACGGCCACCCGGCCGTGCCCTATCGGGGCGTGGGCCGCTACCGCCCGCAGGGGCGCAAGGCCGCCCCGCCCATCCGTTCCTGCGCCGACTACCCGGCCGACGGCGACAAGACCGCGCCGGACCTCGGGACCGCCCTGCAGCGCGCCGGCTTGCGCGACGGCATGACCATCGGCAGCCACCACCACCTGCGCAACGGCGACCTGGTCGCCAACCAGGTCTTCCGGGCCGCCGCCGAGCTGGGCGTCAAGGACCTGCGCTGGGTGCCCAGCGCGGCCTTCCCCTGCCACGCGCCGCTGATCGAGCTGCTGGAGAGCGGCGTCATCCACCACATCGAGGGCAGCATGAACGGCCCCCTGGGCGACTACTGCAGCCAGGGCCGGATGCGGGGGATGGGCGTGCTGCGCAGCCACGGCGGCCGCTGGCAGGCGATCCAGGACGGCGAGGTGCACATCGACATCGCGGTCATCGCGGCGCCGACGGCCGACCCCTTCGGCAACGCGACCGGCGACCGCGGCCCCGCCGCCTGCGGCCTGCTGGGCTTCGCGCTGGCCGACTCGCTGTACGCCGACCACGTCATCGTGGTCACCGACAACCTGGTGCCGTTCCCCTGCATCCCCTGGCAGATCCAGGGCAACAACGTCGACCAGGTCGTCGTGTTGGACCGCATCGGCGACGCCAGCAAGATCGTCTCGGGCACCACCGAGATCACCAAGTCGCCCGACCGCCTGCTCATCGCGGAGCTGACCGCCCGCTTCTGCGACGAGGCCGGCATCGTGCGCGACGGCTTCAGCTTCCAGGCCGGCGCCGGCGGCACGGCCCTGAGCTTCGCCCTGTTCCTGCGCGACATCATGCGCGAACGCCGCATCAAGGCGCGCTTCGTGCGCGGCGGCAGCACCCGGTACCTGGTCGACATGCTCGAGGAGGGCCTCACCGACTACATCCTCGACGGCCAGACCTTCGACCTCGCCGGCGTGCGCTCGATGCGCGAGAATCCGGGCCACGTCAACACCAGCCCCTTCACCAGCTACAACTGGCACGGCAAGGGGAACTTCGCCAGCCTGCTGGACGCGGTCGTCCTGGGCGCCACCGAGGTCGACGTCGACTTCAACGCCAACGTCGTGACCCACAGCGACGGCCGCCTGCTGCACGGCATCGGCGGCTGGATGAACTGCCTGGCCGGCAGGTGCACCATCCTGCCGGTCCCGAGCTTCCGGGACCGCATCCCGGTGCTGGTCGACCGGGTGACCACCCTGTGCGGCCCCGGCGAGCTGATCGACGTCGTGGTCACCGAACGGGGCATCGCCGTCAACCCCCTGCGGCAGGACCTGCTGGCGAAGCTGCGCGGCAGCAGCCTGCCCCTGCGCGACATCCGCGACCTCAAGGCCGAGGTCGAGGAGATCGTCGGCGGCCCCCCCGCGCCGCCCGAGCTGGGGGAGAAGGTCGTGGCCGCGATCAAGTGGGTGGACGGCACCGTCATCGACGGCGTCCGGGAAGTGAAGGGCTGATTCCGGGGCCGGAATTCCACTTTAGCCTTGGCGGATCCGGACGAATACGGGTAGACTGACAACTCCTGCGAGCTGTTCAGCACCCCATTTCACCTTTCAAGGAGAGCTGACGTGAGCCAGAAACCGGCCATTTCCACGACCCGGCCATTCTGCCCCTCGTACTGGTCACGCTGCTGGCCATGCTGGCCTTCGCCGCTGCGGCCCAGGCCGGCGACAAGGACGTCATCGAGTCGGTCACCCGCAACGACATCCAGGAGCTGCTCGAGGGGAAGGCTTCTCCGTCGAGGTCGACGAGGACGGCGACCTGCTCTGGAAGCTCGAGGGCTACAACACCTGGATGTTCATCGCGAAGGACGGCGAGTCGCTGCAGTTCTACGCGCCCTTCGGCGACGGCAACGCCACGCTGAAGAAGGTCAACACCTGGAACCAGACCCGCCGCTACTCCCGCTCCTACCTCGACGACGAGGGCGATCCCCGTCTGGAGCTGGACCTGGACATGGCCGGCGGCGTGACGGTGGCGCGGATCAAGGACTTCTTCCTGACCTGCCGGGTCTCGTTCACGGCCTGGACCGCCGAAGTCGTCCAGTAGCCTCAGGCGGCACATCAATGTCCGAAACAGTTTCCGGTGTCCTCGGTCTCGACAAGCGCGGCGGCGGCTACCTGCGCAGCCCCGCGCGGTCGTTCCAGTCCCGTCCCGAAGACCCCTGGGTCCCGCCCCAGCTCGTGCAGAGGCACGCGCTGATCGACGGCGCCGTGGTCGAGGGAACGCTCGAAAAGGGCCGCAAGGGCCCGCAGCTCGGGGACGTGTCCTCGATCTGCGGGCTCTCGCCCGCCGCCTTCCGCGGCCGCACCCACTTCGACAAGCTCACCGCGATCAACCCCGCCGAACGCTTCCGCCTGGGCGACGGCGGCAACGTCACCATGCGCATCGTCGACCTGGTGGCGCCCCTGGCCCGCGGCACGCGCGCGATGATCGTCTCGCCCCCCAAGGCGGGCAAGACGCAGATCCTCGAGGACCTGGCCATCGCCATCTCCGCCTGCGACCCCGACGCGCGCATCGTCGTGCTGCTGATCGACGAGCGGCCCGAGGAGGTCACCCACTTCCGCCGGCGCGTGCCGGCCGAGGTGCTGGCCAGTTCCAGCGACCAGGACACGGCCACCCACGTGCGGCTGGCCGAGCTGGCGATGGCGCAGGTGCGCTGCGAGCTGGAGTGCGGGCGCGACGTGGTGGTGCTCATCGACAGCCTGACGCGGCTGGGACGGGCCTTCAACCTCCACGCCGCGGGCTCGGGCCGCACGATGACCGGCGGCCTGGACGCCCGCGCCCTGGAGATCCCGCGCAAGATCTTCGGCATGGCCCGCAACATCGAGCACGGCGGCTCGGTGACCGTGGTCGCCTCCGCGTTGGTGGAGACCGGCTCGCGCATGGACGACCTGATCTTCGAGGAGTTCAAGGGCACGGGCAACAGCGAGATCGTCCTGGACCGCTCGCTGGCCGAGAACCGCGTCTTCCCGGCCATCGACCTGCGCGCCAGCGGCACCCGCCGCGACGAGCTGCTGTACTCGGTCGAGGACATGGCCCGCCTGAACACCCTGCGCCGCCGCATGGTGCAGGCCGACCCCAAGACGGCCATGCTGGGCCTGCTGAAGCTCATCGAGCAGACGACCGATAACCAGGCGCTGCTGCGCAGCGTCTCGGCGCTGTGAGCGCCGGTCGCGCCAAGGACCCCCTGCAAGCCATCCCCGGCATCGGCCCGAGCCTCGCCGCCGACCTGCGCGAGCTGGGGATGCGCGAACCCGCCGACCTGCGCGGACTGGACCCCGAGCGGCTCTACCGCGACCTCGGCGAGATCCGTGGCGTGCGGCAGGACCCCTGCGTCCTGTACGTCTTCCGCTGCGCGGTCTACTACGCCGCGACCGCCCCCGCCGACCGCGACCCCGACCTGCTCAAATGGTGGAACTGGAAGAACCGCGACTCGGCCTGACCCCGCCGTACCCCTGACGCAGTCTCGCACCGTCCTGACGGGGGTGTCCTGCAGGCCCTGAAGCCAGGATGGCGAAAGGGCCGAAAGGCCAAGCGCCCCGGGCACACGAGGTGCCCGGGGCGCGTCCCCCGTCAGGACGGTGCGAGACGGGCTATCCGAAGCGCTTCATCCGCGTGGGCGCCCGCCGCCGCCCCCCGCCGCCGGACCGCCCCGACGCCGCGGCGCGCCGCACCGGGTTCAGGGCCGTCTCGGGCGTGAAGGCGCCGTAGTCGAAGCCGTCGATGCGGCGCCGCTCCAGCGGCATGCCCAGGGTCTTCTCGATGCGCTCGATCAGCTCGCTGTCGTCGCTGTCGACCAGCGTGAAGGCCTCGCCGGTGAGCTGGGCGCGGCCGGTGCGGCCGATGCGGTGGGTGTAGGCGTCGACCGTGTCGGGCGCGTCGTAGTTGATGACGTGCTTGACCGCGGTGACGTCGATGCCGCGGGCCGCGATGTCGGTGGCGACCAGGATGTCGTAGCGCCCGCTGCGGAAGCCGTCGATGGCCTGCTGCCGCTTGCTCTGCGGCATGTTGCCCTGCAGCTCGGCGACGCGCATCCCGGAGCGCTCGAGGTCGTGGGCCAGGCTGCGCGCGCGGTGCTTGGTGCGGGTGAAGACCAGCGTGCGGCCGGTGGCCTCGCGGCGCAGCAGCGTCTCGAGCATGCTCTTGCGCAGGCGGTCGGTCGTGGGGTAGATCGCGTGGGCGACCGTGGCGGCCGGGGCGATGGTGTCGACCTGGACGGCGAGCGGGTTGCGCAGGATCCGGTCGGCCAGCCCGCGGATGTCCATGGGCATGGTCGCCGAGAAGAACAGCGTCTGGCCGTCGACGGGCAGTTCCCGCAGGATGCGCTTCACGTCGGGCAGGAAGCCCATGTCGCACATGCGGTCGGCCTCGTCCAGGACCAGGATCTCGATGCCGGACAGGTCGGCGTCGCCCTCGCCCATGTGGTCGAGCAGGCGGCCAGGGCAGGCGACGATGATCTCGGTGCCCCGGCGCAGGGCCTGGGCCTGGGAGGCGCGGCCGACGCCGCCGTACACCGTCGCGCTGCGCAGGCCGGTGCGGCGGGTCATCGTGTGGAAGAAGCCGTGGATCTGCTCGGCCAGCTCGCGCGTGGGCGCGATGATCAGCGCGCGCGTGCGGCCGCGGGGGCCGTCGAGCAGGCGCTGGAGGATGGGCAGGGCGAAGGCCGCGGTCTTGCCGGTGCCGGTCTGGGCCACGCCCAGGACGTCGCGGCCGGCCATGACCTCGGGGATCGCCTGGCGCTGGATGGGGGTCGGCTTGGTATAGCCGGCGGCGCGCACGCCATCGAGGATGCGCGGATCAAGTCCGAAAATGTCGAAACTCACTCAGGGTACTCCTTGGCTCGGATGAGCCAAGTCGCATTCTCAGCTCGTAACGCGGAATTTATGGGGGTCGGGATGCGAACCATGTCTTTGATGCCCGACGGATCCCGCACACCATAAGCAAACCGGCCGGGAAGCGCCAGAACGAATCGCCGCCGGCCCTTGGCGATCCCCCGGCTCAGCCCAGGACCTCCGCCAGGAACCGCTCGTCCGCGGCGGCCACCTTGCCCATGATCGCGGCGATGGCGGGCGGGAACAGGCGCCCCATCAGGCCCACGTTCAGCTTCGCCAGCCACACCGTCCCGTCCCGCGTCTCGTACACCGACCAGGTGCAGGGCATCATCCCCGACAGGGTCGGGTCCAGGCGCAGCATGTCGGAGGCGTAGCGGGGGTTGCAGACGAAGAAGAAGCGCAGCCGGGCCAGGTTCGCCGGCGCCACCCCTTTCTTCTCCAGGACGGCGTAGGCGTCCCAGGCCGGCAGGGGCAGGCTCCAGCCCTCGGGGTCGGCGGGGATCACGCGCTCGATCGCGGCGCAGGTGTCCTCGAAGCTGCGCCGGCTGCGGCGCGGGGCGATCATCCGGGTGCGCAGCACGCCGACGCCGGCGCCGGCCGCCAGCGCGAGACCGAGGATCAGGCCCAGGACCAGGGCGAACGTGGGGTTCATCGGGACCTCCGGGTGGTCGGTGGTGGTGTCCGGTCGCCAAGATAGTGAAAATCCACGATCGGGAAAGGTCGCCGAAGCGTGATGGTCTCCGCCCGGCGGTTCCCGTATACTGAATCAGGTCCGGCCACCCGTCAGGAAGGGGACCGACGTGTCGATCGCCCGCCGTCCCGCCATCGTCATGCTGGCCGCACTGCTCGTCTGCGCGGCGGGCGCCCGCGCCCAGACCGATCCCGGCATCCCCCTGCCCAACGCCACCGAGCGCGTGAAGCCGCTGGGGCACTGGCCCAACGGCGCCTGCTACGCGGCCTGCGCCATGGGGGACACCGTGCTGGTGGGCAACGGCGCCGCCCTGGAGATCGTCGACTTCCACGACCCCGCCGCGCCCGCCCGCCTCGGGGCCCTCACGCTCCCGAGCGAGATCTACTTCCTGGCCGTGGACCGCGGCATCGCCTACGTGAGCCTCATCGAGTACGGTTTCGCGGTCGTGGACGTGCGCGATCCCAAGCACCCGCGCGGCCTCGCCCGGCTGGACGTCCCGGGGCGGATCTACGACATCGTGGTGCGCGACGGCTTCGCCTTCCTCGCCGTCGGCGACCGCGGCCTGCGCATCGTGGACGTCCGCGACCCCAAGACCCCGCACGAGGTGGCCGCGTACAGCACCGAAGGCACCCTGTTCGAGGTCGACCTGCAGGACCACCTGGCCTACCTGTCGTACGGGTTGGGGGGCCTGCACGTCCTGGACGTCACCTGGCCGACCGCGCCCAAGCCGGTGTCGGTGACCAGGCCCTGGGATTCGGTGCGCGGCTTGAGCCTGCGCGGGGACCACGCCTACTGCGCGCTCGGCGACGACGGCTTCGGCATCCTGGACCTGACGACGCCCGCCGTGCCGCTGGCCGTCGTCACCTACCCGCTGCCCGGCAACGTCGTGGACGCGGTGACCGTCGGGGATCGCCTCTACGTCTCCGGTTTCAGCTGCGGCTTCCAGTCCTTCGACCTGTCGGACGCCACGGCGCCGGTCTGGTCGGGATCGCTGCCCTACGACAACTGCCTCACCACGGTCGCCGGCCGCGACTGGATCTACGTGCCGACCAGCCCCACCGGGCTGGCGGTGGTGTCGCAGGCGCCGGGACAGGCCCCGATCGAGGTCGGCCGCCGCGACGACGGGGGCCACAGCATGAAGATGGACGTCGTGGGCACCGTCGCCTACGTCGTCGGCCGCTACGACGGCCTGCGCATCATCGACGTGCGCGACCCGGCCGCGCCGCGCGAACTCGGACGCTGGCCCGCCGCCCACGCCCGCGACGTCAAGGTCCGCGACGGGATCGCCTACGTCGCCGCGGAATCGGGCGGGCTGCAGATCGTCGACGTGCACGACCCCGCCGCACCGGTCCTGCTCGCCCGCTACTCCTCCTACTACGCCAACTGCATCGTGCTGGTCGGCGACCTCTGCTACGTCGGCGACCGCAACCAGGGCCTGCTGATCGTCGACGTCGCGACGCCGGCGGCGCCGCGCCTGGTGGGGCGCTACTTCGTGCCGGGCCAGTACGTCTACGGCCTGCAGATCCGCGACGGCATGGCCTACCTGGCCTACGGCTACGACGGCCTGCGCATCGTCGACGTGTCCAACCCGGTCCGCCCCGTCCTGGCCGGCCACCTCGGCACCGACGGGTTCAGCCAGGGCGTCGACGCGGGCGACGGCTTCGTGGTGGTGGCCGAGGGGAGCGCCGGCCTGCGGATCGTGCTGGTGAGCGACCCCGCCAGCCCGGTGGAAGTCGGCCGCTGCCTCACCAAGGGACACCCCGCCGGGGTCGCGCTCCAGGGCGACTTCGTCTACGCCGCGACCTACCCCCACGGCCTGACGATCCTGGACGTCAAGGACCAGCGCCTGCCCACGCCGGTCGGACACTTCGACACCGCCGGCACGGCCCAGAGCGTCGTCGCCCGCGGCCCGCGCCTCTACCTGGTCGACATGGAGGACGGCTTCTGGATCCTCGAGCACGAGGACGTCTACCAGACCATGGACGTGACGCCGTCCGCCGCCGGCCTGCGGTTGTCCGCCGCGCCGAACCCGTTCAATCCCGCCACGCAGCTGGAGTTCACGCTGGCCCGCGCCGGCCGCGCCCGCCTCACCGTCCACGCCGCCGACGGCCGGCTGGTCGCCGACCTCGTCGACGCCGACCTGCCCGCCGGCCCGCACGCCTTCGTCTGGAACGGCCGTGACGCCGCGGGCCGGCCCGCGCCCAGCGGGTTCTACCTGGCCCGGCTGGCCGCGGACGGATCGGTGACCAGTCGCAAGCTGGTGTTGGTGAAATAGCGGCCGTTTGCGCAGGGGCGTGCTGATTCTCGGGCCTCGCCCAGCTATGGTGCGAGTATTGTGTTTTTGAATGACGATCCCTATTATCAAATAACGGTCGAATACGAACAACATATGGATCCCGATGGAGGCACACCATGCTGCAAGCCACGGTCGTCTGCCTGATCCTCCTGCTG
>PNOJ01000057.1 GCA_013824755.1 Gemmatimonas sp. | reverse complement strand
CCGCTGGACCATCTGGGCCAGATCGTGCTGAGCTCGCCCGACGCGAGTGTCGTGCTGGTGGACAACGTCTACTTCCACAGGTAGGATGCCTCGACCGCCGCGGGACGCACGGGAGGAATCGACCGCATGAACAACGGGAACCTGTACTGGAAGGGGCTGCGCCGGTCGGATCCCGACCGCCCGCGCCCGCTCGCCGACGCCGTGCTGCGCCTGATCTGGCAGCACCGCAGCGTCTCGCGCGCCGACATCGCGCGGCTGGCCGGCCTGTCGCGCTCCACCGTCTCGGAAATCGTCAACGAGATCCTGCCCATGGGGATCGTCGCCGAGGGCGGCGAGGGCCCGTCGCAGGGCGGCCGCCGCCCCATCGTGCTGGAATTCCGCGACGACGCCTGCGCGATCCTCGGCGTCGAGATCGGCGCGACCCACGTCACCGTCGTGCTGACCGACCTGCGCGGCCGCGTGCTGGTCCACATCACGCGCGAACACCCCGTGCGCAACGACCCGCACGGCACGCGCCGGCTGATCGAGGCGCTGTGCCGCGAATGCCTCGCCTCGCCGACGGCCGCAGACCGGCCGCTGGTGGGCATCGGCGTCGCGGTGCCCTGCCCGCTCGACCCCTCGCACCCCGACCGCCTCTCCGAGATCGTCATTCCCGCCTGGGGCGGCCGTCTCGGGTTGGAGGACCTGTCGCGACGGCTCGCCGCGCCGTTGATGGTCGACAACGACGCCAACCTGGGCGCCCTGGCCGAGCACTGGTGGGGCGTCGGCCGCGGCGTCGACGACCTCGCCTACATCAAGGTCGCCACCGGCATCGGCTCCGGGCACGTGATCGGCGGCGAGATCTACCGCGGGGCCACCGGCACCGCGGGCGAGATCGGGCACATCTCGATCGACCCCAAGGGCAAGCGCTGCATCTGCGGACTGCAGGGTTGCCTGGCCACCCTGGCCGGCAGCCAGGCCCTGGTCGATCGCGCGCTGGAACTGGGCGCCGAGTTCCCGGGCAGCTCGCTGGCCGGCCCCGACATCACGGTCCGCGACATCGAGAACGCCGCCCTGGCCGGCGATCCGCTGGCGCTGCGCGTGGCGACCGAAACGACCGAACATCTCGGCCGCGCCGTGGCCGGCATGATGAACCTGATGAACCCGTCCCTGGTGATCGTCGGCGGCGACCTCGCCCGCCTCGGCGACCTGCTGCTCGGACCGCTGCGCGAACACGTCCGCAACCGCACGCTGGTCAGCTCGCTGGCCGCGGCCGAGATCCGCATCAGCGAGCTGGGCCCGCTGTCGGTGGCGATCGGGGCGGCGACGCTGGTCCTGAAGACGGCGCTCGACGATTCCCGCCTGTTCCCGCCGGTCGCGGTCCCGTTGCGCGACGGGGTCTCCCCGGCGTGAGGACCGCCGCGGCGCTGCTCACGGCGCTGCTCGCCCTCGGCGCGGCCGGCGGCTGCGCCGACGAGGCGGCGCCGGTGCCCTACGGCCTGACCTTCGAGGACGACTTCGAAGGCCCCGGCGGCCAGCTTCCCGATCCCGCCAAGTGGCGCTTCGACGTCGGCACCGGCTGGGGCAACGCCCAGCTCGAGTACGACACCGACCGCGCCGAGAACGCGAGCCTCGACGGCGAGGGCCGCCTCGCGATCACGGCCCGCGCGCAGGAGTGGGAAGGCCGCGCCTACACCTCGGCCCGCCTCAAGACCGAGGGGCTTTTCGCGCAGGCTCGCGGCCGCTTCGAGGCGCGCCTCCAGATGCCCTCCGGCCGCGGCCTGTGGCCGGCCTTCTGGCTGCTCGGCGCCGACGTGCGCGAGGTCGGCTGGCCGGCGTGCGGCGAGATCGACATCATGGAGTACCGGGGCCAGGAGCCGCGCACGATCCACGGCAGCCTGCACGGCCCCGGCTACGCGGGCGGCGCGGCGCTCACCGCCGCCCACTCGATCTCCCAGGGCGGCTACGACCTCGGTTTCCACACCTACGCGATCGAGTGGACGGAGAGGTCGATCACCTGGTTCGTCGACGGCTTCGCGTACCAGGCGGTCGACCGCTCCGCCCTTCCCGCCGGCGCGGACTGGGTCTTCGACCACCCCTTCTTCATCCTGCTGAACGTCGCGGTGGGCGGCAACTGGGTCGGCCCGCCCGACGGGACGACCGTCTTCCCGCAGACGATGCTCGTCGACTGGGTGCGCGTGCACGGGGAACTGCGCTAGGCGGCGCGGCCGCCCCAGCCCGCGCCGCCGAAAGGAAAGGCCCGGCCGATGCGGCCGGGCCTTCGTCGTCGCGCGCGGGTCCGCTCAGAGGCTCAGGTGCAGGTAGGTGCGGATCTCCCACTCCCGTCCGTCCGGCAGGCCCTCGGGATACAGCTCGCCCACCGCCGGCTCCGCGTAGCCTTCGGGCGCATACCGGTTCGAGTGGCGGTCGAGCGTGCGGTAGGTCAGGCGCACGCCGAGCTTCGTCTGGGGCAGGCTGAACCAGACCGGCGAGCCGAGCGTGAGCGACGCGTCCGCCATCGCCTGCAGCGGGTAGGTCAGGTTGAAGTCGCGGTGGTAATCGTAGGGGCCGAAGTCGTCGAGCTTCAGATAGCCCGCCAGCGCCGCCGACCGCCAGGCGATGCGCGCGTCGGCGCCGAAGCGGTGGACCAGGCGGCGGTCGGCGCCGTTGGGTTCGGCCGTACCCCAGTACAGGTGGCCGATCATGCGCGCTCCCGCGCCCACGCGGTTGGCGACGCGGGCGTGCAGCTCCCACAGGTCGCGCGGGGGCGTGCCGCCCGGGAAGGGGTAGATCAGGTTCTCGGCCGAGATGAACAGGCCCGCGTCGGCCGTGGTCTCGTGGCGGCGGAACACCAGGCCGAGGCTGGCCGCCAGGTCGGCATCCTCGCGCGCGTCGCTGTCCCAGGTCCACATCCAGGTGGCGGGCGTGGGGTCGTAGACGACCATCAGCTCGGCGGCCTTGGTCTCGCGGTTGCCGCGCACCGCGAACGGGTCGCTGAGGATGTCGCGCGGGCGTCCCTGGGTGTAGGCGAGCTGATCCGGGCCCGGCATGGGGCCGACGACGGGCTTCTGCCACAGGAAGTTCGGCCCGACCTGCCAGTTGCCCAGCGTCACCGCGACGCCGGTCAGCGCGTTGGCCTGGTTGCCGGAGCCGCTGTCCCGCAGCTCCCAGCCGGTGAAGGTGGGGATGGCGGTGGGGCCGGCCTCGGCGACCAGGCCCATGTAGGCGCCCTGGGCGTACCAGTTCCAGCGTCCGCGCTGCCAGGTGAGCTTGCCCTTGCAGCCGAACGTGTCGCCGTCGACGATCGCGTCCTGCCTGACGTCGGCGGGCGTGAGCGACGCGCCCGACGCCAGCAGGGCCTCGTCCACGAGCTGGAACGTCTCGCCCACGCGCGGCTGCCCCGACCAGAGCACGCCCCCCTCGAACACGAACCGGCCGATCGGCGCCTTGAGCTGCAGCGACGCCTTGCGGGTCTTGCGCACGGGGATCGCGACCGAGCTGCTCAGCTGCGTCTGCTGCGTGAAGTCGTCCTGGAACACGACGGTCCAGTCCGCGCCCGCCGCGCGCCGCTGGTACTTGAGGAACGCCGCCGGGTTCGCGCCCCACCAGAGCTGCGGCCCGAAGGCCGCCTTGAGCCCGGCGAGCCCCCGCTTGCCCGCGATCTCGAAGCCGATCGGCGCCTCGCCGTTGTAGATGTCGACGTTCTCGCCGTAGTAGGCGTCGCGGTACAGCCCGAAGAAATCACCCTCGTACTGCCAGTGCAGATGGCCGGCGCGGTAGAACGCTTCGAGGTCGAACCGCTTGTCGTTCCACGACAGCGACGACCGGTAGACCTTGACCCGCTCGTTGGCGTCGAGCTGCAGGACGCTTCCGTCGGCGGCGCGCACCGCCTGGGGCCGGCCGCGGTTCTCGTAGAACACCTCGTCGATCCGGTTGCGGGCCACGTGGCCCAGCACGTTCAGCGAGAGGCGGCCGGTGACGGCGCCGCTGGGCTTGGCCTCGAGGTCGGCGTAGAACGACTGGCCGTTGTCGAAGCCGCGGTAGGAGGGGAACGCCGCCTGCGGCGTCGAGGACGGCGGCGTGCTGACGTTCTCGCCGCCGGTGCTGTAGGTCTCGTACTCCAGGCGCAGGCCCTTCACGCGCACCTTGCCCAGCGCGTCGGTCTCCAGGCTGGCGGAGGCGCCGCGCGCCTCGAGCGCCGCGCCCGCCGCGGTGATGCGGTCGAAGTGCGCCGCGATGGCGGCGGGATCCGTCCCCGGCGCGTAGGGGTCCAGGCGGAACGCGTCGCGCAGCGCGTAGTAGGCGGCGCGGGGATAGACCTCGTAGAGGCCGTGCGCGTCGGGCGGGCCCTTGGCGGCGATGCCCCACCACTCCTCGTTCATGTTGTTGTCGCCTTCGCGGAAGTCCTCGACGTAGCCGCCGTTGGGCCACGAGGCGTTCGTGTCGTGGACGTCGAGGCGGCTGTCCTGCAGGTACTTCCACCAGCCGTCGCTCCACTGGAAGACCAGGCCGCCGATCGCGTTGCCCACGCGGCCCTGGCCGGCGGCCTGCGCGTAGATCTCGCGCCACTGGGCCAGCAGGTAACGGGCCTGCGTGGCCTGGTCCTCCCGCATCGTGACCGCGTTGAAGGCGTCGGCACCGAACTCGGTGAACATCACCGGCGTGCCCAGCTTCTCGCGGACCACCTGGAAGAGGTCGCGCGCCGAGACGCCGCGGTACACGTTGGTGCCGAACACGTCCAGGTCGGGGCACTCCTCGGCGATCAGGTC
The DNA here is from genome assembly GCA_013824755.1 of Gemmatimonas sp. Taxonomy (GTDB): domain Bacteria; phylum Krumholzibacteriota; class Krumholzibacteriia; order LZORAL124-64-63; family LZORAL124-64-63; genus PNOJ01. The sequence goes on along the minus strand of PNOJ01000057.1, from coordinate 13,799 downwards.
GATGTACTGCACGTCGCCGTTGGCGATCGCGACCGGGCGGTCCGGGTCGAGCCGGTGGACGTCGCGGATGATCTCCCCGAACAGGGAGTACAGGCGGCGCGCCCGCGCAGCGTCGCGCTCGCCCTCGGGCAGCGCTTCGATCTCGAAGGACTTCCAGGAGAGCCCGTAGTTGTTCTCGTTGCCCAGCAGCCACATCAGCACGCCCGGGGTGCCGCGGTACTGCGCGACCATCGACATCACCTCGCCCCGCAGCTGCGCGCGCGTCGCCGGATCGCCGTAGTCGGTGGCCGGGGTCCACACGCCGCCCAGGGTCAGGCCGTAGCGGCCGACCACGTGGTTGAGCACCGTGAAGATGCCGTATTTCTCGTGGATGTACGCCACCCATCGCGGCGGCACGCCGACGCTCTGGCGGATCGCGTTGACGCCCATGTTCTGCAGCAGCGACATCTCCCTGTCCAGCGCCGCGACGATCATCTCGTCCGGCTGCGCCCACAGGTTGTAGGTGTAGTTGTGGCCGATCGGCATGTAGTCCCAGTTCATGCCGAAGACCGGGAAGTCGCGGCCGCCGACCTGCAGGCGTGAACCGCTGTCGTCGGTCACCACCTCGACGCGCGGCGGCGGCGCGGCGCGGGCCGGCAGGGCGCCCAGCGACACGGCCAGCAGCAGAGGCAGGCACGCGAGCAGGACGGCGGCGGGGGAGCGGTGGAAGCGTCCGGCTGGATTCGAGCGCACGGGAGTCTCCTTTATCCGGTGGACGGGAGTGAGTCTTCGACGGCGTTGGCTGAAACGGTGTCCGCGTACCAGCCGGCGCTGTCCTTGGGCAGGCGCGCCAGGGTCTGCGGATCGACCGCGTGGAGCCCGAACTTCATGCGGTAGCCAAAGCTCCACTCGAAGTTGTCCAGCAGCGTCCAGGCGAAGTACCCCTGCAGGGGCACGCCGTCCGCGATCGCCCGCTGGGCGGCCAACAGGTGGCCGCGCAGGTAATCGATCCGGCGGGCGTCGGCGATGCGGCCGTCCGGGCCCGGCGGATCGTCGTAGGCCGCACCGTTCTCGGTGATCAGGAGCCGGCGCGGCGCGTAGTCGCGCGCGAGGCGCAGCAGGCTCTCGTGCAGGCCTTCGGGCCGGACCTCCCAGCCCATGTCCGTGACCGCCGCCGGCGGCGCCGGCGGCACCGCCTCGCGGCGGCCGTCCGCTCCCGCGCGCATCACGACGCGGCTGTAGTAGTTGATCCCGAGGAACGAGAGCGGCTGCGAGATCGCCGCGAGGTCGCCGTCCTGCACGAACGGCAGCTCGGGACCGGCGAGATGGCCGGCGGCGACGCGGTCGGCGACGGCGTCCGCCGGATACTCCCCGCGGAACAGGGGGTCCAGGTACCAGCGGTTGAAGAAGCCGTCGAACCAGCGGGCGGCGTCGCGGTCGGCCGCGCCGTCGGTGGCCGGATGGGCGGGGCAGTAGTTCGTCACCAGTCCCACCTCCGCGCCGGGCGCCTCGCGGCGGATCATCGCCGATGCGCGGGCGTGCGAGAGCAGCAGGTGGTGCGCGACGCGCAGGGCTTCGGCCGGATCGGTGTGGCCGGGCGCGTGAGGCCCCTCTTCGTGGCCGAGCGTGGCCACGCACCAGGGCTCGTTGTGGGTGGTCCACCAGCGGACCCGGTCGCCAAGGTGCCGCACGGCCACCGCCGCGTAGTCGGCGAAGGCGTCGACCGTGTCGCGCGACGCCCAGCCGCCGCGGTCCTGCAGGGCCTGGGGCAGATCCCAGTGGTAGAGCGTCGGCAGAGGTTCGAGCCCCGCCTCCAGCAGCGCGTCGATCAACGCATCGTAGAAGCCGAGGCCGGCGGCGTTGACGGTCCCGCGGCCCTCGGGCAGGATCCGCGGCCAGGAGATCGAGAAGCGGTAGGCGTTCAGGCCCATCCGCTTCATGAGTTCGACGTCCTCGCGCCAGCGGTGGTAGTGGTCGCAGGCCACGCCGGAGTCGGAGCCGTCGGCGATCTTCCCGGGGGTGTCGGCGAAGCGGTCCCAGATGGAGTCGCCGCGCCCGTCCTCGCGACGCGCGCCCTCGATCTGCTGGGCGGAGGTGGCGACCCCCCAGAGGAATCCCTCGGGAAAACGGTGTCGGGTCACGGTCCTTCGCCTCCCCTCACGCCGTGGTTCACCGGAGTTTCGGTTAGCGCCCGGTCATCAGGCAAGCCCCGGAAAACCCAGAAAAAAATCTTTGTTCGGACTCCGAACATAGTGTATGATATTGGAGGCCCTGTCAAGGCAGGAATCCGCGCGGGCGGCGCATCGCCGCCATCGCCCGCCGCGGTCGACCTGACGCGGTCCGCAGGTGCGGGAGCCGTCTTCAACGAGAGGTTGTCGAGATGAACACCAAGGTCACCACGATCGTTGCGGCAGTGGCTCTGCTCTGCCTGCTCTCCGGGGTCAGCCAAGCGCTCACGCCCTACACCCAGACATTCGAGGGCATGCCCATGCCGGCGGTCGGGCAACTGCTCGGCGACGGTTGGCTGGTCTACGGCAACGCCTTCAATCCGGCGATGGTCTGGATGTACGGCTACGGTCCCTACCCCGCTCCCAACGACGGCGCCGCGTTCTGCGCGATCGCGACCGGCGAGGGCGGCGTCGATCAGGGCAGCAGACAGCTGTCGGTCTACGGCGACTACCAGAACCAGGCCCAGGGCGGCGGCAACTGGATCCAGGCGAACATCTTCAAGGAGCAGACGATCGTCGCCGGCGACGTCGGCGACACCTGGGTCTTCGCGTTCCAGGCCAAGATGGGCAACCTCGGCGGCGGCTCGACGGCCCTGGCGTTCATCAAGACCATCGACCCCGCCAACGGCTGGGCGATGACCAACTTCGTGACCGCCGACATGACCGCGATCCCCGCGACCTGGGGCGGCTACCAGGTCTCGCTCACGATCGACGCCGCGCTGGTCGGCCAGCTGTTCCAGTTCGGTTTCATGAACCTCGTGACGCTGTTCGAGCCCTCGGGCATCTTCTACGACAACGTGGACTTCCACCTGGACGTCTCCACCGCCGCGCCCACCGCGACGCTGCCCGGCGCCCGGCTCGCGCAGAACCACCCGAACCCGTTCAATCCGTCCACGCGCATCGACTTCGCGCTGGACGCCGCCGGCCCGGTCGAGATCGCGGTGTACGATCTCGGCGGTCGCCGCATCGCCGTGCTGGCGGACGGCGTGTTCGCCGCCGGCGAACACAGCGCGATCTGGGACGGCCGCGGGGACGACGGTCGGGTCGCCCCGGCCGGGCAGTACCGCTGCGTCCTGAAGACGGTGGCCGGGGACGTGTCCCGCAGCATGACCCTGGTGAAATAGCCTGCGCGCTCGCGGAGGGGGGCGGACGCCGCCGCCCCCCTCCCTCCCTCGAGCGAAGCGACCGTGAACACTCAACACACCGTCAGGCAGGCGAAGCATGGAAGTCAGACCGGCGCCCGCACATTCCCCGACCCCACCGGCGCTCCCGTCCCCGGCGCCCGCGGGCGGCTTCGTCACGCTCGACGGCGAGCAGTTCTACCGCATCACGGCCTACGACCGCCTCGAGCCCTTCCTGATGACCCTGGCCAGCGACACCGATCTGTGGATGTTCGTCTCCTCGCGCGGCGGCCTGACCGCAGGCCGGGTCAAACCGGACGGCGCGCTGTTCCCCTACGTGACCGACGACGAGCTGCACGACGCCCATCACCACACCGGTCCCCGCACGCTGTTCCGCCTGGCGGGCGCCGACGGGACGACGACCCTCTGGGAACCGTTCGCCGACCGCGCCGGCGAGGCGCAGGTCGAACGGAACCTCTACAAGAACGTCGCCGGTTCCCGCCTCCTCTTCGAGGAGATCGACCACGCCCTCGGCCTGGCATTCCGCCAAGAGTGGGCCGGTTGCGATGAGTTCGGGTGGGTGCGCACCGCCACGCTGGAGAACCTGGGCGGCGCGACCCGGCGCCTGGAATTGCTGGACGGCCTGCTGAACGTTCTGCCCCACGGGGCGCCGCTCGCCCTTTTCCAGCAGACGCCGAACCTGGTCGACGCCTACAAGAAGTCCGAGATCGACCCCGCCACCGGCCTGGGCCTGTTCTCGCTCACCGCCGGCATCACCGACCGGGCCGAGGCGCTCGAATCCCTGCGGGCCAACGTCGTCTGGTGCTGCGGACTCGCGGACAGCCGCCGGCACCTGTCACGACGGTCGCTCGACGATTTCCGCCGCGGTCGCTCCGCGGCGGTCGACACGGTGCTCAACGGCGTCCGCGGCAACTATCTGGTCGGCGCGCGCCTGAAGCTGGGTCCGGGCGCCACGACGCGCTGGCGCCTGGTCTGCGACGCAGGGCGCGACCACGTCGCGACCGCGGCGCTGCGGCGCATGCTGCGCGAGGAACCGGACCTGGACGCCCGCGTCGCTGCGGCGCTGGACCGGGCCGGCGAGGAGCTCCGGCGGAACGTGGCCGCCGCCGATGGCCTGCAGGCCACCGGGCGCCCCGAGGCCTGGGCCCACCACTTCGCGAACGTCCTGTTCAACAACATGCGCGGCGGCATCTTTCTGAAGAACGAGACGGCTCCGGCCGCCGATTTCACCGCTTTCGTGCACGCCCGCAACCGCGACGTCGCCTCCCGCCGGAGCGGGCTGCTCGCGGCCCTGCCCGAGGCGCCGTCGATCCGCGAGCTTCGCGCCGCCGCCGCCGCGTCCGGCGATCCCGACCTCGAGCGACTCGCCCTGGAATACTTGCCCCTGCACTTCGGGCGCCGCCACGGCGACCCCAGCCGGCCCTGGAACACCTTCGCGATCCGCGCACGCGGGCGCGGCGGCGAGCGGACGCTGGGCTACGAGGGCAACTGGCGCGATATCTTCCAGAACTGGGAGGCGCTCTGCATCTCCTATCCCGGGTTCCTGCCGAACGTCGTCGCCAAGTTCGTCAACGCGTCGACGGTCGACGGCTTCAACCCGTACCGCATCACCCACAACGGCGTGGACTGGGAAACCGCCTCGCCGGCGGATCCCTGGAGCAACATCGGCTACTGGGGCGATCACCAGGTCATCTACCTGCTGCGCCTGCTCGAGCTCTGGCACCGCCATGAGCCGACGGCGATCGGCGAGGCTCTCGGCGAGCAGATCTACGTCTACGTCGAGGTGCCGTACCGCATCAAGCCCTACGCCGAGATCCTGAAGAACCAGCGCGAAACGATCACCTACGATGCGGAGCTCGCGGAGCGGATCGGGTTGCGCGTCGCCGGGATCGGCGCCGACGGCAAGCTGCTGCACGGCGGCGACGGCGCGGTCCGCCGCGCGAACCTGTTCGAGAAGCTGCTGGTGCCCGTGCTGTCCAAGCTGTCGAACCTGATCCCCGACGCCGGCATCTGGATGAACACGCAGCGCCCGGAGTGGAACGACGCGAACAACGCGCTGGCCGGCGGCGGCGTCTCGGTGGTCACGCTCTGCCATCTGCGACGTTTCCTGGCGTTCCTCGCCGAACGCTTCGCGGCGGCGGGCGAACACGAACTGCCCGTCGCGACCGAGATCGCCGCTTGGTTCGACGCCATCGAGCTGGTCCTGGGCGAGGCGCCCCCTCAGCCCGACGCGGGCCTGCTCGACCCGCGCGACCGCAAGCTGATGCTGGATCGGCTCGGCGGCGCCTTCGACGGTTACCGCCGGGCGGTGTACGCGGACGGGCTGAACGGCGCGGTCGGCCTGGCGCCGGCGCGCGCGGCCCGCCTGTGCCGGGCCGCGCTGGCCTGGGTGGACCGCAGCCTCGCGGCCAACCGCCGCGACGACGGCCTCTTCCACGGCTACAACCTGCTGGCCATCTCCGCCGACGGTTCCCGGGCCGAGGTGGGCCGTCTGCCGGTGATGCTCGAGGGGCAGGTCGCCGCGCTCGATTCGGGCGCGCTGGACCCGGCCACCTCGCTCGCGGTGATCGAGCAGCTGTTCGCCAGCGACCTCTACCGCCCGGACCGCCGCAGCTTCCTGCTGTACCCCGAACGCGAACTGCCGGGATTCCTGGCGCGCAACCTCGTGCCGGGCGACCTCGCCGAGGCGGTGCCCCTGCTGCGGGAGTCGCTCGCTGCCGGCGACGACACCCTGGTCGCCCGCGACGCCGACGGCGCCATCCGCTTCGCCGCCGGCCTGCACAACGAACGCGACCTCGAAGCGGCGCTCTACGCGTTGGCCGGGCGCCCCGGCCGGGCCGGGGCCGTCGCCTGCGACCGCGAGGCCGTGCTCGCGCTGTACGAACGAGTGTTCCGCCATCGCTCCTACACCGGGCGCTCCGGCGTGATGTACGGCTACGAGGGGTTGGGCTGCATCTACTGGCACATGGTCGCGAAGCTCCTGCTGGCGACCCAGGCGGCCGCCACGCGGGCCGAGCGCGAGAACTCGCCGGCTGCGATCCGCGACGGCCTGGCCGCGGCCTACTTCCGCATCCGCGCCGGCCTCGGCCCCGAGAAGAGCGTCACGGAGTACGGCGCCTTCCCGACCGATCCCTATTCGCACACCCCGGCCCACGGCGGCGCGAAGCAGCCGGGCATGACCGGTCAGGTGAAGGAGGAGATCCTGGCCAGGTTCGGCGAGCTGGGCGTGCACGTGTCCGACGGCACCGCGAGCTTCCGTCCGCGCCTGCTGCGGGACGACGAATTCCTCGCGCAGCCTACCGCCTTCCGGTATGACGACGTGGAGGGGCGCGAACGGACCATCGCCCTGTCGGCCGGGCAACTGGCGTTCACCTACTGCCAAGTGCCGATCGTGTACACCCGGAACGACGGGCCGCCGCGTCTGCGCGTCGCGTACGCCGACGGCTCGTCGACCCGGGACGACGGCGACAGGTTGTCCCCGGCCACGAGCGCCGAGCTGTTCGCCCGCAGCGGCCGGGTCGAACTCATCGAGGTCGGCGTCAGCGTGCCACGCCCGGCTCGATAACCGCGGCAGGCCGCCGGCGGCCTATCCCTAGACAGGTGAACTTGCCCCGACTGGGATAAAGAAGGGGGTCCGGCGGAGCCGGACCCCCTCATCATCGCGCGCATCGGCGCGACGCCTGCGGAGTTTCCTAGTAGAGCGCCTTGATCGTGCCCCAGCTCATGGTCTCCGAGCTGACCGTCCCATCCGGACCGACGACCATCGTTCCGAAAGGAGCCAGGTCGGTGACCCAGACGTTGACGCCGGTGGTCTGGAATCCCCACTGCACGTGGCGGGCCGGATCGTTGATGGCGGCCAGCGACAGGCTGAACGGCCCGGGCGCGGACAGGACCACCACGGACTGCACGAACGACGAGAAGTCGGGGGCGAAGTCCTTGATGAAAGCCTTGACCGTGTGGGCGCCGGTCATGGTGTTGGACAGGAGCTCGCCGGAGAACGTCACGGTCTGGCCCGCGAGGGCGCCATCGACCTGGGCGTAGAGGTTGGCTTCCATGATCTTGTTGCCCGGCGCGCCCGGACCGCCGCAGTTCGGCGGCGTGACTCCGCCGACGCACTGGTACCAGTACTCGTTCGGATCGCCGATCGTGTTCGGTCCCAGGGTCAGGATGGAGCCGCTGTAGACGGCCGTCAGATCGCCGATCCCCCAGCCGCTGCCCCACTGGTAGTTGCCGCCCAGATCGAACACGTTCATGTACCCGAGGTTGATCAACGCCGGATCGACCGTGACGTCGGTCTGGGCCTGGGCGGCGGCCGCACCGAACGAGACGAGTGCGAGCAAGACCAACAGTGCGCGAAGAGCAACGTTACCTTGTGTCCTCATCATGACGACTCCTTGATTTGAGGTGCGCTGTCCCAGGGGTTGTCGCGGAATAGCTGGATACCTGGATGCCGCCCCGTGCGGTTATCAACGACCTTGCCATCACAGTATCAAGGCAACTCCACTGGGGAGATTATAGACTATGTTCGGTGACCGAATCAAGTAGTTTTTCAGGCGCGTCATCGTGAGAAATTGTTATTTTTAAGCAGAGTTTTTTATCCATGCTCCCAAATCCGGGAACTCGTTGTCCTGCATTCGGCTTCAGGGGTCTTGTTCGGGCATCGCACAAAGTTTGGGTTCTGGCCTGAAGATTGTCCCTGCTCAATGCCTTGATGCTGTTCGACTTGGATCCACACATGCCGCCGTGGCCGGGGTGTCTGCAAGTCTCCGGCGCCAGGAGGGCGCCGCAGACCGTTGGGCAAGCGCGCCGGGCACACGAGGTGCCCGGCGCGCGTCCCCGGCCACGGCGGCATGTGTGGATCCAAGTCGCATCACATCAAGCACTTGGACAGGGACAATCTTCAGGCCAGAACCAACGCGTTGAGCACCTTCTCCGGAGTGACCGGCAGATCCCGTACCCGCGCTCCCACCGCCGCCGCCACCGCGTTGGCGATCGCCGCCGGCGGCGTGTCGATCCCGATCTCCCCCACGCTCTTGGCCCCGAACGGCCCGCTCGGCTCGTGGCTCGCCACCAGCTCGGCGCGGATCGACGGGAGGTCCTCGCGCCCCGGAATCTTGTAGCTCATCAGGTCGCGCGTCCGCAGGTGGCCCTGCGGCCCGTACACGACCTCCTCCCACAGCGCCATGCCGATGCCCTGCGCCAACCCGCCCTCGACCTGCACCAGCGCCAGGTTCGGGTTGATGGCCTGGCCGCAGTCCACCACCGCCACGTAGTCCACGAGCTTGACCTCGCCGGTGCCCGCGTCGACCTCGACCTCGGCGAAGGCCGCCATGTACGGCGGCGGCGACTTCTCGCAGAGGTGGCTGCCGGTGGTCATCAGCTGCTTCTGGTGCTCGTTGTAGAGCAGCTTCGCCGACAGGTCCCGCAGCGTGATCGCGCCGGCGGGGCCGCGCACCTCGCACCCGTCGAACGTCGCCCGCGCCGGTTCGCACCCCAGCGACCGCGCCCCCTCGACCAGGATCTCCTCCCGCATCTTCAGCGCCGCGGTCCGCACGGCGTGGCCCGAGACGTAGGTCGTGCTCGAGGCGTAGGCGCCGGTGTCGAAGGGCGTGCGGTCGGTGTCCGAGGCGTAGACGATGATGTCGCCGGTCGACACGCCGAGCGTCTCGGCCGCGATCTGCGCCAGGATCGTGTCGCTGCCGGTGCCGAGGTCCGTCGCCCCGATCAGCAGGTTGAACGAGCCGAAGTCGTTGAGCTTGAGCGTCGCGGCCGCCATGTCGATGGTCGGGATGCCCGAGCCCTGCATCGCCAGGGCCATGCCCAGGCCGCGGAACACGCCGGGCGCCACCTCGCGCCGCGGCCCCTTGGCGTCCCAGCCGATCAGCTCCTTGCCGCGGCGGATGCACTCGGGCAGCTTGCAGCTCTCGACGATCATCTCCACGCCTTCGGTGCCCTCGCCCATGATGGCGAAGATGGGCGAGGTCTCCCCCTCGGCGATCATGTTCTTTTCCCGCAGGACGATCGGGTCCAACCCCAGCTCGCCGGCCAGCTCGTCCAGCGCCGACTCCAGGGCGAAGTTGCCCTGGATCGCGCCGTAGCCGCGGAAGGCGCCGCCCGGCAGATGGTTGGTGTAGACCGTGCGGCCGCCGAAGCGCACCGCCTCGACCTTGTTGTACAGGGGCAGCGTCTTGGCCCCGGCCACCATGAACACCGTCAGGGCGTGCTCGCCGTAGGCGCCGGTGTCGGACAGGATTTCGAGGTCGATGGCGCGCAGCGTGCCGTCGCGGTCGGCGCCCAGGGTCACGTCCAGGCGCATCGGGTGGCGCGTGTTGGTGGCCTCGAAGACCTCGCGCCGCGTGTAGACCATCTTGGCGGGCCGGCCCGTGCGCAGCGTCGCCAGCGCGCAGTACAGCTCGCCGTGGAGCATCTGCTTGCCGCCGAAGCCGCCGCCGATGCGCGGCTTCACGACGCGGATCTCCTTCACCTCGCGCTCCAGCGCGCGCGCCATGATGCGCCGCACGTGCCAGGGGGTCTGCGTCGAGCTGATCACGTTCAGGCGCCCGTGCACGTCCAGCCAGGTGCAGGCGCAGTGCGGCTCGAGCGCCACGTGCTGCTGGGCCTGCGTGTAGTAGCGCCGGCGCAGCACGACCTCCGACCGCGCGACGACCGCGTCGACGTCGCCCACGTGCATGTTGTAGGCGCTGGCGACGTTGCGCCGCGGCTCGAAGCCGATCGGGAAGTTCTCGTGGATCTCCGGCTCCGGGTGCAGCACGACGGGGTTGTCCAGGGCGGCCTCGAAGTCGAGCACCGGCGGGAGCGCCTCGTACTCCACGCGCACCGCGCGCGCCGCTTCCCGGGCCTGCTCCTCGGTTTCGGCCGCGACGATGGCGGCCTCATCGCCCACGTGGCGCACGTACTCGTCCAGGATGAAGCGGTCGCGGGGCGAGGGCTCGGGGTGCCCCTGGCCGGCGCGCGTCACCGCCACGCGCGGCACGTCCTTCCAGGTGAAGACCGCCAGCACGCCGGGCATCGCCAGCGCCGCGGTCGCGTCGATCGACAGGATGCGGGCGTGGGCGTGCGGGCTGCGCACCGCGACCACGCACAGCGCCTCGCGCGGCGCCAGGTCGTCGGTGAAGGCGGGCGTGCCGCGCACCAGGCCCAGGGCGTCGATCTTCGGCAGGGACCTGCCGACTTCCCTCATGTCGCCGGATCGCTTCATCGCGCCTCCTGCAGGTAGCGGCGGATCGCGCGGGTCTGGCTGACGTAGCCGCCGCACCGGCAGAGGTTGCCGGCCAGGTAGTGGTTGATGGCGGCCTCGTCCGGGTGCTCCAGCTCGCGGCTCATCGCGACGACCGCGACCACCAGTCCGGGCGCGCAGAAGCCGCACTGGTCGGCCCCCTCGGCCGCCAGGCAGGCGCCCAGCCGCGCCGCCTCGTCGGGCAGCCCTTCGACCGTGGTCACCGCGCGCCCGTCGGCACGCGGCGCCGGCACCGCGCACGAGGGCACCGGCACGCCGTCCAGCAGCACCGTGCAGGTGCCGCACGAAGCCGTGTCGCAGCCGCGCTTCACGCTCAGCACGCCGTGGCGCCGCAGCGCTTCCAGCAGCGCCTCGCCGGGCTCGACGTCCCAGTTCGCGGGCCGGCCGTTCAGCTCCAGGGAGATGTTCACGCCAGGACCTCCTCGAGCGCGCGCGTCACCAACGCGCCGCACACCCGGCGGCGGTAGTCGGCGGAGGCGCGCAGGTCGTCGCCGAAATCCAGCTCCGCGGCCGCCGCCTCGCCCGCGCCGCGCGCGTCCCCGGCCGCGGCCGCCTGCATGGCCCCGCGCGCCAGCCTCGCCACCCCGGGCCGCGCCCCCACCGCGACGCGCACCTCGCCGCCGACGTCGACCGCCGCCACGTTCAGCACCGCGAAATCCGAGCGCACCCGCGTCAGGTCCCGCCAGGCGCTGCGCCGCACCGCCGTCGGCACCACGACTTCGACCAGCACGTCGCGCGCCGGCGCCTTGTCGGCCAGGAACTGCTCCAGGGGCTTGCGCCCGCCGCGCGCCAGCACGACGTCCGCGCCCAGCGCCAGCAACGCCGTGGTCAGGTTGGCGAAGGCGTAACGCCCGGCCACCGTGCCGCCCACGGTCACGATGTTGCGCACCTGCACACCGACGATGTTCTCCACGCAGCGCCCCAGCAGCCCGCCGCTGCAGTCCCGCACCACGAGATCGGTCTCCAGCCGCCGGTAGGTCACCATGGCTCCGAGCCGCAGCGCCCCGTCCTCGACGCGCACCCGGTCGAGCCCCGCGTCGCACAGGTCGACGGCCGTCTCGTACCCGCGCGATGCCAGCCTCAGGTAGGCCCCGCCCCCGATCAGTGCGGCGCGCTCGTCCCCCTCGATCAGGGCCAGCGCCTCGGACGGCGACTTCGGCCGCAGATATGCCTTTACCGCCATGAATCCATCCCTTCCGGTCGCCCTGGACTCGAGCCTGCAGAGTTGAAGTGTAGCATCCGCACGGTGGCTGACCAAGTGCGGCCTACGTCCCGGGTCCACACACGCGTCCCGTCGGGGGGCGCTCGCCGGGCACATCCTGTGCCCGGCATCGCTTGGCTGTCGGGCTCCGGCGCCCTCCTGGCGCCGGAACCCGGCAGACACCCCCGACGGGACGCGTGTGTGTACCCGGGACGAGATGGATGTGGGCAGGGAACAGCGGAGCTTCAGCTGACTAGCAGCAGCAAGCCTTTGAGGTACTCGCCTTCGCGGTGGCCCAGCATCCAGGGGTGGTCTGGGCCGCCCGATAGGCGGCGGAGCACGCGGGCGCGGCGGCCGGCGGCGAGCACGGCTTCCTGGGCCACCTGCTGGAAACGCGTGAGGTTCATCGCCTGGCTGCAGGAGAACGTCAGCAGGAGACCGCCGGGCGCCAGCTTGTCGATGCCCAGGCGGTTGATCTCGCGGTAGCCGCGTTCGGCGCCGTCGAGCTCGCGCTGCGAGCGTGCGAACTTCGGGGGGTCGAGGATCACCAGGTCGTAGCGGTCGCGGCCCGGGCGCAGGAAACGGAAGACGTCCTCGCGCTGCACCAGGCCGGCCGCTTCGGGGAAGCCGTTGCGCCGCAGGTTGCGTTCTGCCGCCGCGCAGGCCGACTTCGAGGCGTCCACCGACACCACGTTCTCGGCGCCGCCGGCGGCGGCCGTCAGCGAGAAGCCGCCGGTGTAGGCGAAGCAGTTCAGCACGCGCCGGTCGCGCGCCAACGTGCCGACGAGCGCGCGGTTCTCGCGCTGGTCGAGGTAGAGGCCGGTCTTGTGGCCCGCCTCGGGCGAGGTCTCGTAGACCAGCCCGTTCTCGCGCACCAGCACCGGATCGGTCAGCGCGCCGGACAGCAGGCCTCGGGCCGCCTCGAGCCCCTCGTCGCTGCGCGTCCGCGAGTCGCTGCGCTCGTAGATGAAGGTCGGGGCCAGGTGCCCGGTCAGCGCGTCGATCACGTCCTGCCGCCAGCGCTCGGCTCCCGCGGTCAGGAACTGCAGGACCAGGCCCGTCCCGTAGCGGTCGATGACCAGGCCGGGCAGACCGTCGCCCTCGGAGTTCACCAGGCGGTAGCAGTCGGTCCGCTCCTCGCCCGCGCGGCCGAGCGGGCCGCCGTCGCCCAGGCCCAGGGCGGTGCGCGCGGCGACGGCCTCGCCCAGGCGCTCGTGCAGCAGGCGGCGCGTCACCGGCCCTTCGAGGCTCACGATCCGTCCCGCCAGCAGCGACCGCGTGTTGACGTAGCCCCAGCCCAGCGCGACGCCGCCCTCGGTCGTGAACGCGCACGGATCGCCCGGCGCGTGGTAGCCCATCACGCGGGCGATGGAACCCTTGAAGATCCAGGGGTGGCGGCCGGGCTCCGCGTCCTCGCGGCCCGGTTTCACGATCACGGTGCAGGCGGGGCGGTTGGCGGTCATGGCGTCGCGGCGTCGGGCGGTGCGGTGTCGCAAGGCTGGCGGCCGAGCCGGCGCCACACCTCGTCGATGACGTAGCGACGCCCCTTGGCCACGAAGTCCGCCGCATGGTGCCAGAGGTCCCCCTCGACCCGGCAGCTGAATTCGATCTTCTCGCCCATCAGCGCCTCGTTCGAGTGGACGCGGACGCACTCGGTGTAGACGCCGTCGCGGCAGCTCCAGGTCCCCGCGCCGCCGTCGAACTTGCCGGCGGCCCGCCCGGTGGTGGCGAAGGCGTCGTCGGTCACGAGCTTGACGATGTCCCCGGGACCCGGGGTCGCACCGGCGGGGAACCGATGCTCCCCGTCGCTGACCAGGATCCAGGAGCCGCGCAGGTCGGGACACGTCCCGGCGCATCCGGTCAGCAGGGACACGGCCAGCATGACGGCGGCGCCGCACGCCAGCAGCCCTCGTTTCGACATGATCCGACCTCCTATTCAGGGAACGACCGCATGGGAACAGTTCCCCGTGCCGGGGTCAAGCGCATCCTTG
>PNOJ01000056.1 GCA_013824755.1 Gemmatimonas sp. | reverse complement strand
CCTCGCTCCAGTGCGCGTCGAGGTAGCCGTAGAAGTCCTCCCGCTTCTGGTTGCCCAGGTCGTGGTAGTGCTTCACGCCGATCCAGGAGGCGACGTCCAGCGCCATCATGGCGTAGCCGCGCTTGTAGCCGAGGCTGGCCTCGCCGAGCCCGGGCACCAGCAGCGAGTACAGCATCGGGCGCAGCGAGCCGTGACCGACGTCGGCCGGCGACGACGACAGCCGCGTGCCGCCGATGTCCGACTGCGGCAGGGCGGCGCGCTGCAGGGTCGGCGTCTCCGACACGGCCCTCTCCAGCAGCCAGCCGGCGCGGTCGCTCGCGCCGACGGCGGCGCCGTCGGCGGCGGCCGTCGCCGCCCACAGGACGATCATCACGGCGAGGATCGGGTACGCTCGCATGCTCTCACTCCCTCGCGCGGGCCTCGCCCGCGGCAGGCCGGTCAGCGCTCCACCGCCAGGCGGAGCAGCCGGGTGACGTGTCCCTCGGCGGCGGGCGCCGTCAAGCGGACCAGGTAGACGCCGGACGCCAGCGCGTCCGGACTCCAGGGGATCTCCTCGAGCGTCCCGCCGCCGCCGTCGTGCCGCAGCTCCGCGACGCGCTCGCCTTCCAGGTTGAGGACCGTCAGGCGGGCCTCGCCGGGTCGGGCGCTCCAGTAGCGGAAGACGACGTCGCGTCCCCGCAGCGGATTCGGGTAGGCGAGGAAGCGGTCACGCTCCGCGCTCAGGGTCGACAGTTCGCCCAGGTCGCTCGGCTCGCCGACGCGACCGTCGCGGCCGGGGCCGCCCAGGGGACCGAGCCAGCACGAGGTCGACGTGGCGGCGCGTGACGCGGCGACGGGCAGCCACCCCACCGCCGAGCCGGTGACCGGGACGCCGCCGAGGCCGGGGGCGTTGCGCCCGCCGGGATCGGCGAGCCACAGCACGCGGCCGAGTTCGGGTTCGTCGCCCGCGATCAGCGCCGCGCCGCCGGCGTCGCCCCACTGCAGGGGCGAACGGGGCGCCAGTCGTCCCGATGCGTCCCACACCAACAGGTGGCCGCCGGTCGTGGTGGCCAGCACCTCGTTGCGTCCGTCCCCGTCGACGTCGAACACGACCACGGCGCCGTCGAGGGACGTCGGGGCGGCGAAGGGGAACTGGTCGGCGAGGTCCACGGGGAAGCCGGGCAGCGGCGCCCCCGCGGCGGTGCAGGCGAGCAGGTGGGTCGCGGTCGCCACGATCAGGTCGTCGCGCCCGTCCCCGTCGAGGTCGGCGACCGCCGGTTCGCCCATCGGCGGGCCCCGCCGCGGCAGCGGCCAGGGAGCCGTCGCCGGCGCGAGGTGCGGGAAGAACACCACCGACACCGCGGCGCCGTCCTCGCCGAGGACGACGACCCGGGACGTGACGTCGTCCTCGAGCACGGCCACGCCGTAGCCGCCGGCGGCCGGAGCCAGGCCGAGTCGGCCCTGGCTCGCGCCCGCTTCGCCGAGCCCTTCGACGGGGATCAGGAACCAGCGGTCCGCGGTCAGCAGCAGGAAACGGTCGACGCCGAAGGCGGCGCGCACGAGGCGGGGGGCGGCCAGCACGGGACCGACCGGCTCGCCGGCGAGCGCCTCGAGGTCGATGGGGTCGCCCACGCGCGCGCCCAGCTCGTCCAGCAGCACGGCGCGGCCGGGGTCGGTGCAGCACAGCAGCCGCGCCTCGCCGCCGGGCAGCCTCCCGACGACAGGCCCGTAGGCCAGGGTGTCGGCCACGGCGATCGGACCCCACAGGCGCGGCCAGAAGGCGCCGGCGACGAGGTTCAGGTACGCGGAGACGCGGCCGCCGCTCTCGCCGACCACCAGCTGCTCGCGTCCGTTGAGGGCGAAGCGCGCCACCGCCGGCGGGCCGGCCAGGGACCCGTCGAGGAGCGCGGCCGCGCCGGCCGGCCAGTCCGGCGAACCCTGCGCGACGGGACGCCCCTCGGCGTCGTGGAGGAAGAGGTAGGCCGGCTCGTCGGGTGCGCCTTCGGTGACGGCGTCGACGGGCAGCGAGGCGCAGGCCAACGCCGGGCTCGCCGCCGCCCCGCCGATCCCCTCGACCAGCCACGGGGTGACCGACGCGGTCGCCAGTCGGCGCGCGGCGGCCGGGTCGATCGCCGCCGGCAGGCGGGCCGGATCGCCGGCGCGCAGCGGCAGCGTCCGGGCGGTGAACGTCATCGTCGCGCCCTGGGCCGAGATGCCCTCCATCTCGAAGCCGGTCCACGCCCGCTCGTAGGTGCGGGTGGCGGGCCTCCCCTCTTGCCGCAGCGCGGTGGTCGTGCCGGCGTGGAAGGGATCGCGCGCCGAACCGTAGAAGCCGAAGACGTAGGCGTCGTAGACCCCGACGTCCTGGATGCCGTCGGCCTCCAGCAGCCGCAGGCCGTCGCCCTCGCCGTTGATCGTGTTGTCGGCGAGCCGGTCCTCGATGCGCGCCTCGTTCACGTGCCAGACCAGCAGGCCGCCGTCCGGCAGGAAGAATCGTACATGCCCGTGTTGCGCGAGGCCTCCTCCAGGGGTCCGGGACCGTCGGGGTCCTCGAGGTCGCCGCCCATGTAGAGGAAGACGCCCGTCGCCGCATCGCGCACGAAGCCGATGCCGCTCTCGTCCGGCAGCTCGCCGCCGCTCAGCGGCACCCAGCGGTTCTCCACCAGGAAGAACTCGCGCGGCGAGACGCCGCCCAGGATCGCCTGCGGGTAGTCGGAATCGAAATCGTAGGGCGCGCCGCCCACCGAGCTGCCGCTGTAGTGCTGCAGGTACTGGCTGCGCGGGATCTGGGAGGCCGGCAGGTGGACCTCGCGGTCGCCGCCGCCGATGGTCGCCGTCGCGAGCCAGCCCAGGTACCAACGGTTCCAGGCGCCGAGCGAGGGCGGCAGCAGGCCGGCCACGCTGAAGACGTCGATGGAGTCGGGGTACTCGGGGCGGATGTTCAGGCCGACGTTGGCCACCAGGTTCGGGCCGGAATCCATCAGGTCCCAGAGACCGACCGCCGGCAGGCCAGTGGTGGTGTCGTAGACGTCGGGCAGACCCAGCGCGTGGCCGAACTCGTGGTAGAGGGCGCCGGCGATGCTGCCCAGCCAGCCGTCCTGGCTGGTGGATTCCGGGATGATCGAACACTCGCTGAGCAGGCCCGGCGTCCCCGTCGCCGAATCGACGCCGAGCAGGGCCACGGGTTCGCCCAGGGTCACGAAGAAGGTCGGGATGTCGTTGGGCGAGTCGCGGTTGACGTCGCTCTGCCAGTCGCCGCCGGCGTGGACGAAGATCACGTAGGCCAGCTCGTTGTCGTTGTCGAAATCGGCCAGGTTGGCGCTGCCGTCCTCTTGGGTCCCGGCGTCCGCCGCACCGATGACGTCCTGCACCAGGGTCTCCAGCAGTTCCAGGGTCCAGCCGCCGTCGGCGCCCGGCCCGTAGTCGGCCATGTCCGACAGGCGGTAACAGTCCTGCTCGCCGTCGGGCAGCACGCGCCCCTCGATGGTGAGTCGGCCGCCCGACTGGATGCGGTAGTACTCGCCGAGCCCTTTCAGGTGCGCCTCGAAGTACGCCCTGTCGTGGGGCGGGCGGTCGAAGATCGCCTCGGGGTCGGGCGCCAGCACGAAGTTCCCGTCCGACGTGACGCTCGTCAGGTCGCCGCTGCGGTCGCTGTCGAAACCGATGCGCACCAGCAGCACCCGCAGCGTTGTCGGCTCGCCGGACTTGGCCGTCGTCGCCCGCGCGCCCGGGCGGCGCGAGACGTGCCGCCCCTCGAGCAGGTCGTGGACGGCGTGGAAGCGCGACTCGAGCGCTTCGAGCCGGCCCTGCGCCGCGTCGCGCGCCCGTTCGCCCCCCGGACCCGCGAACAGGCGTTCCGGCGCGACCTTGACCACCGGCACCTTTTCCAGGTCCCCCGCGATCGCGGCCGACGCGACGGCGCTGCCGCCGGCCCCGAGGCCGGCGCACAGGGCCAGGATCAGCAGCCGGACCGCGGGGCGGGCCGGACCGTGCTTGCGCTCTGCGCCGTCGAACTGCATGCCGATCGTCCCGCCTTCCGGTTCGCGGTGCAGGGGACTCAGAAATCGTAACCCAGCGAGATGCGGTTCACATGGTCGAGGCCCTTGGCCTGCGGCACCGAGGCGTAGCCGAACGTGATCTGCTTGCCGACCCAGCGGCCGAGGTCCAGGCCGAAGCCCCAGGTGCTGTCCTCGATCTCCCCGGTGCCCTTCTTGAAGCCGAAGCGCAGGTAGAGGGACTGCGCGTAGGCCAGCTCCGTGCCCACGCCCCACTCGTTCTCGCCGAAGTCGAGGCCGAGGCCGTAGTCGTCGTTCTCGTCGCTCCAGTCCAGCAGGGGCACGAGGTAGTCCGCGACCAGCAGCAGCGACAGCGCCTCGCCCTGCACCACGCCGTAGGCGCCGCCGAAGGTGATCTTGCGCGGCAGCGGGTCGCTCTGGGGTTCGTCGACGTGCGTGATGTTCGGGCCCAGGTTGGCCAGCGCCACGCCCAGGTTGGCCTTCAGGGAGGGGATCTTCCACAGCAGCCCGGCGTCCACGGCGAAGGTGCTGCCCGAGCCGCCGCGGCCGTCCTGCAGCACTTCGTCCGGCGCCAGGTTGTCGCGGAAGTACTTCACACCGAGGCCGGCGCCGAGGTTCGTGGTGATGCGCGTGCCGTAGGTGAAGCCCATCGCCCACATGTTGGAGGAGAAGATGCCGGTGGAGGTGCCGCCGTCGTTCATGCCCTCCTGGTCGCCCATGGACAGGTAGGTCAGGTTGAAGCCGAAGGTGCCGCCCCACTTGCGGGCGGCGTAGCCGCCCCAGTACAGGGCGATGTCGTCGGCGAGGTCGGGCACGAGCTTCGACTGCATGAACTCCAGCCGCGCCGGGTTGACGTCGGTGGCGAAGGCCAGGCCGCCGGGGTTCCACCACATGGCGGTGGCGTCCTGCGCCAGGGCGGTGCCGGCCTCCCCCATCCCGTTGTAGCGGGAGCCGATGGGGAATTCCAGCGCGATGGCGCCGGCGCCGGACATGGCCAGGGCCGTCCCGGCCGCCGACATCAGGCAGGCCGCGGCGAGCAGCGTCACGAACACGGGGGTCCTCTTCATCGGATCGTCCTTCCGTCCTGGTTACCGGGGGCTGCGCCCCCCCGTCGTTGAACAGCCAGGGCAGGCCGGGCCTGCCTCATTTCATGAGCACGATCTTGCCATTGACGGTGGCCGGGTGCCGCGGGTCGCCGACGGCGCTGCCGCGGACCACGTACAGGTAGACGCCGTTGGCGATCTCGTCGCCGCGGGCGTCGCGGCCGTCCCAGGCGAGCACCTGCGGGCCCGCTTCGGCGAAGTAGTGCGTCGTCTGCCAGACCGACCGGCCGGACACCGTGAAGATGGTCCAGGTCACGGTCATCGGGTCGCTGGTCTCGAAGAGCAGGCGCGCCGGGCCCGGGGTCGGGTTCGGGAAGACGGTGACGTCCTGCAGGCCGGTGACGGCGTCGGCCACGACGTGGAACGAGAGCGTGTCGCTGCCCACGTTGCCCAGCAGGTCGCTGGCGAAGACCGCCGCCAGGTGGGGCCCCGGAACGAGGTTCTCGGGCAGCGGCACCGTGACGCGCGCGCGCGTGAAGCTGCCGGACTCGAAGACGAGGCGGTCGGTGACGTTGCTCATCTGGCCGGTGCCGTCGAACTCCAGCAGCACGCTGTTCAGGGGCGTCGTGCCGAGGATGCTGACGCCGCTGCTGTCGGCCAGGTCGGCGCGGAGCTCGGCGCCCACCTTGACCCGCGTGCTCCCGCCGGCGAAGGCGAGGGACGTCGCCGGGCCGACGACGTCGTCGAGGCCCGAGGTCGCGACCCGGACCGCCGGCAGTTCGAGGTACATCGCGCGCGACCCCTCGGGCGCGTCGACGATCAGCCGCAGCTTGCCGTGGTCGCCGGTGCGCAGCTGCAGCGGCACCTTGAAATCCACGCGCAGCGTGTCGAGGTCGGTCTCGCCGGTGCCGCGGAAGACCGGGGCTCCCGGCTGCCAGTAGTCGAGGCTGGCCGTGCCCAGCTGGTAGTGGCGGTCGTCGCGGGACTCCTGCACCAGCAGGTCGTACGTCGTGCCGGGAAGCACGGTCAGGCCCTGCTCCGAGAGCACGCAGACGACCTGCTCGCGGCGGCCGGTGCGCAGGCTGTCGGACGTCGCGGCGTGCAGGACGGCGCCGCCGGCGGGATTCGGCAGCGCCAGCGCCGGGTCGCCGAACAGGTTGTAGCGGTAGCTGTTGTGCATCATCTGGGTGTTGCCGCTGCCCAGCCCCACCTTGGCCAGCCAGAGCGCCGTTCCCGGCGTGCGGTCGGGATCGACCGTGCGGCCGGGGTAGAGGTTCGCGTAGAACCGGTCCGAGAGCGGGTCGTTGTAGATGACGTAGCTGACCTGGGAGGCCGCGATCGCCGCGATCGTGCCGCCGGCCGGTTGCGAGACGAACACCTCGGCCATGCTCTGGCGGACGGCCGAGTCGTAGATGCCCACGTCGCAGCTGAAGGCCAGGAACACGCCGCGGCGCAGGCCGTTGTTGAGGCCGTAGATGTCGTCGGTCAGGAAGAGCTGCTCGTCGGCCAGGGTGTGCTCCGAGCCGTGGCCGATGTAGTGGAAGACCGTGGTGCCCTCGTTCAGGGCGTTCTTGGCCGCCAGTCGGGCCAGCGGCTTGTAGACGCCGCTGGGGGCGGCGGCGTAGTCGATCATCAGCAATTTCTCGGCGTCGAGCGTCCAGGGCACGTAGGTGTCGACCAGTTCGAGCGCCTGCTGCGTGTGCACGCGCTCGTAGCTGCCCGGGCTCGACGGCTGCGTGAAATCGTCGGCCGCGAACACGACCCGGTTGCGCCAGGCGCCCGGCGGCGTCTCCATCTCGTAGGCGACGATGCGGTCGACCATCCCCGCGGCTTCGTCCAGGTCGCGGGCGGTGAGGCGGCCCACCGCCAGGTCGGGCACGTCCAGGCCCCAGACCGGGGCGTCGAAGGAGACCAGGGCGTCGTCGGTGGCGTAGGGGTAGGCCGAGTAGTCGGTCAGCAGGTCGGGGAAGAACGTCCGCGTCCAGGTGGGCAGCAGGTCTTCGAACTGGTTGCGGTAGCCGCGGTAGTCGCGCGACGCGTCGCCCGCCAGGCAGACGTAGGCCAGGCGGCCGTCGCCGCGTGTCCAGAGCCATTTCAGGAAGTTGCGCAGGGCGAAGGGGTCCTTCACGCCGGCGCCGAAGCTGTCGTACACGTCCTCCTCGTCCACGGCCACGGACACCGGGTCTTGGTCGACGCCGGGCAGGACGAGCGAACGATGGGCGGCCAGGCGGGCCGCGGGCGCGGCCAGCCGCGGGTCGTGCAGCACGACGTGATCGCACTCGCCCGACATCCGCAGCAGGTCGCCCGGCGTGCGGCGGCCGTGCGCGGCCGGGGCCAGGGCCTCGACGCCGGCGAAGGCGACGAGGTGGACGTCGGTCGCCGGTTCGCGCAGCAGCCCGAGCGCCAGCCGGTTCGCCGCCAGGGCCTGCCCGGTCAGCGCCCGCGGCGCGTCGGGATCGCTCACGTCCCAGCAGGCGGGCGCGGCGCCGGTCGGGTGCGTCAGGACGAGGTCGACGGCCTCGCCGGGCCCTTCGACCTGATCGCCCCAATGGGTCACGTCGAACTGGCCGGTCGGCTTGACGAGCCTCTCCCACGACAACACATCGAAGGAATCCAGGATGAGCGACGGCGACCCGTCGGGGCTCTCCTGCGACAGGGTCAGGTTGTTGAGACCGTTGCGCACGACGGTCGTCTCGCCCGCCAGGCGGATGCGGAGGCTGTCCTGCTCCTGCCGGACGGTCCAGGTGGCGCTCAGGTCCTGCCCCACCTGGTCGCCGCTATTGATCCAGGTGCGCGCCATGTTGAATTCCGACGAGCCCTCCCCGAAGCGGTGGTTGGAGCGGACGTCGACCTGCAGGAACATCCGGCTGCCGGCGATGGCCGACGGCAGGGAGAACGGCACGATCTTGCGGTCGAAGATGGCGGTGTCCCAGGCCCAGTCGTCCCGCAGGCGACCATAGGCTTCCAGGACGTTCTGCTCGAAGTGGTGGCGGGCCCGCTGCAGCGTGTCGGCTTCGGCCGCGGCCGGCGGCGCGGCGACGGTCGCGATGCGCAGCGGCGATCCCGGCAGCGGCGACGCGTCGGCGTAGCCCTCCCAGGTCAGCCAGTAGACGCTGCGGCCGGCGTAGGGGTGCTCGCGCCAGTCCAGTCGTGCGGCGCCGTCGACGCTGCGGTCGGCCCAGGCATCGGGACCGACGGCGTAGAAGAGCAGGGCGTCGCCGGAGTCCCAGGTGCCGTCGGCATCCTCGAGCTGCAGCGCGACCTCGCGCAGGGCGTGCCAGCCGTCCTGCCAGCTGCCTGGCAACGACCCGTCCTCGGGCAGGGGCGTGGTGTCCGTGCGGTAGACGCGCAGCTTCCGGGAATCGACCGAGTTGGCGCCCACGCCGTCGAGGGCCAGGTGGAGGGCCGTGATCCGGTGTACGCCGGTGGCGGCGATCTCCAGCTTGATCCAGTGGTCGGTCAGCAGGAAGGGGTGGTCGACGTCCTTGTCCGCCGCCGCATCGGGCAGGGCGGCCCGACCGCGGGCGAGCGCGGCGTAGAGGGCGGGGTTGAGCACCGCGGCGGCGCCGAAGGGGTCGCCGGTCTCGCCGACGCCGTCCGTCCCGGCGGCCAGCGCTCGCGCCGACTCGCCCGACGGCGCGTGGTCCACCGCGACGGTGACCTCGGCCAGCAGACCGCCGCCGGCCAGCGGGTCCACCACGAGCGCGGCGACCGGCACGCCCCGCAGCATCCGGACGGCGTCCAGGCGCACGGCGACGGCCGGGTCGGTCGCCGCGGCGGGCGGGATCGACCAGGCGGCCTCCGTCACCAGGACGCGCGGGCGCGATGTCGGCAGCGCGAGCAACGCCGAGGCGGTCGGCGACAGGGTGGAGTCCCCGCGCGCGGTCCGCACGACCGGTCCCGGCCGCCGCCACTGCAGGTCCTCGACTCGGGCCACGGTCCCCGGGACCGCCTCGAAGGGGAAAGCGATGCGCAGGACGGTGCGCTGCGCGTCGGCCGACAGCACGTCGATCCGCGGCGCGGCGACCGTCGGCAGCACCGGCGGCGCCTCGGCCCGGGCGAGGACGGCGCCGAGGATCAGCAACGTCCAGAGCGCCCCGACGCACCGGAGATGACGCCCGTCCCGGCGCCTCAAGTCCGGTCCTCCCGCGTCCCGGGCAACGGCGACGCCTCGTCGATCAGCAGGATCGGGATGTCCTGCTCGACCCGGTAGCGCAGGCGGCAGGCGGCGCAATCCAGCCAAGCGTGGTCGGGCGGCACGGTCAGGGTCCCCTTGCAGCGGGGGCAGGCCAGGATCTCCAGGAGCTTCGGGCTCAGCACGACGTCCTCCTCGGGACGGGGCACGCCATCGGCCGGACCAGCCGGACGAACGGCGGGGCGATCTCCAGGCGCTACAGGACCGGTTCCCGAAACGATGCCGAGGGAACGGGCATCAACGGCGGGTCCACCCCGGCGGCGCCGGACGGGTGTCCGATCCGCGTCACCGGGGTAGGATACTTGAAGAGGTTGGCATGACAAGGATAAAGGAAGTCGGCCCGGGTGTCAACGCCCGGAGCGTCGGGCTCAACCTTCCTGGAAGATCCCCATGGCGAGGAACTTGTCGAGACGCTGGCGGCGGAGTTCTTCCGCGTCGACGGTCGATAGCTCGTCGAGGTCGGCGATGATGCGCGACTTCAGGACGGCCGCGGTCGCGACGTGGTCGCGGTGGGCGCCGCCGGTCGGCTCCGGCAGCACGGCATCGATCACGCCGAGCCGCAGCGCGTCGCGGGCGGTGATCTTCATGGCCCGCGCGGCGTCGGCGGCCTTGGCCCGGTCCCGCCAGAGGATCGCCGCGCAGCCCTCGGGGCTGATGACGCTGTAGATGGAGTTCTCCAGCATGTAGACGCGGTTGCCCACGCCGATGGCCAGGGCGCCGCCGGAGCCGCCCTCCCCCGTGACGAAGACCAGGACCGGCACCGGCAGGGCGGCCATGTCGCGCAGGTTGCGGGCGATGGCCTCGCCCTGGCCGCGCTCCTCGGCGCCCAGGCCGGGGTAGGCCCCCGGGGTGTCGATGAAGGTCACGATGGGACGCCGGTTGCGGGCCGCCAGCTCCATCACCCGCATCGCCTTGCGGTAGCCCTCGGGGTGGGCCATGCCGAAGTTGCGGTGGATGTTGCTCTTGGTGTCGCGCCCCTTCTGGTGGCCGACCACCATGACCGGACGGCGGCCCAGGAAGGCCAGCCCGTGATCAGGGACGGGTCGTCCCGGAAGGCGCGGTCGCCGTGCAGCTCGTTGAAGCCGTCGAAGATCAGGCGCAGGTAGTCCTGGGTCGTGGGGCGGCGGGGGTGCCGGGCCAATTGGACCCGCTGCCAGTCGTCGAGGCTGTCGAAGATCTCGCGCCCCAGCGACGTCACGCGCTCGCGCAGGCGCTGGACCTCGTCGGTCACGTCCAGGCCGCGCAGGCTGGCCGAGTCCTCGAGGGTGCGGATGCGCTCCTCGAGTTCCACGATGGGTTTCTCGAACTCCAGCCACGGTGTCGTCTTGGGATTCATCGGGGGTCGTGCGTCTCCCGGCGTGGTCCGGGGACATTCCCGGACGGCGAAGCGCTGAATCTATCGGCACGGGCCGCCGGGTGTCAAGACCGCCCCGCCGGTCAGGCGCCGGCGGACTGCCGGCGGTAGCCGCCGTTGGCGCGGCGGGCGGAGCCCGCGGGGACCGCACAGCGGAACACGGTGCCGGACGCGCCGGGCAGGTTGCGCAGCCGCCTCAGCACGCCCAGCGACAGCACGACCCGGTGGCTGCGCGAGCGCAGCAGCCAGTTCCGCCCGCCCCGCTGGACCTCCACCAGCAGGGGCACCGGCCGGTCCGCCGCGGCGTCCGCGCCGTCCGCCGGTCGCGAGGACCGCACGAGTTCGTCGAGGGCGTCGGCCGCGGCCTCGGCGCCGGGGGCGTCGAGGTCCAGGCGCAGCAGGACCTCTTGCGTCCAGGCGCGCAGCGCCTCGTCGACCGTCACGGCGCGGTCGGCGATGACGATGCGGGTGCCGTCGTCGTTGACCCGCATGCGCCCGCCGACGATCAGGATGCCGTCGCCCTGGATCAGCGGCGCCGACTTCTCGTAGAGGTCGGCGTAGGCGATGACCTCGATCATGCCGCGGCGGTCCTCGAAGTGGGTGCGGGCGTACAGGCGCTTGTTGCGGTCGCGGGCCTCGGTGAAGGAGGTGACCACGCCGGCCAGGTCGACCCACGCGCCCTCGCCCAGGGTCGCGGCCCGCCGCGTGTCGGACACCGGCAGCGCGTCCATGAACTCGCGGTACTCGTGGAAGGGGTGTCCGGACAGGTAGAAGCCGACGGCCTGGCGCTCCAGGCTCAGCTCGTCCAGCGGGTCGTGGGGCGCGCAGGGCTCCAGGACGGGCTCGACCTCCGCGCCGGCGGCCGCGCCGAACAGCGAGGCCTGGCCGCGCGACCGCTCGCGGGCGACCCGCGACCCGTACTGCAGCGCCCGGTCGAGGTTCTGCAGCATCTGGCGGCGGTGCCCGGCGAGGCCGTCCAGCGCGCCGGCGTTGATCAGGCTCTCGACGACCTTGCGGTTGAGCGCGTTGAGGTCGACGCGCTCGCAGAAGTCGTAGAGGTCCCGGAAGTCGCGGCCCAGCTCCGCGCGGGCGCGCACGATCTCCTCGATGGCCTTGCCGCCGACGTTCTTGACGGCGCCCATGCCGAACAGGATCTCGCCGCCGCGCACCCCGAACTCGCAGCTCGGGCTGTTGACGCTGGGCGGCACGATGCGCAGGCCCAGGGACTTGACCTCGTCGATGAGCTGGGTCACGCGGTCGGACTTGCGCATCTCGGTGCTCATGGTCGCGGCCATGAAGGCGGCCGGGTGGTGCGCCTTGAGCCAGGCCGTCTGGACCGACAGGACCGCGTAGCTGGCCGAATGCGACTTGTTGAAGCCGTACTCGGCGAACTCGGCCATGGTGTCGTAGACGGACTCCGCCAGCGACTGCGGGTACTCCCGCGCGAGCGCGCCCTCGACGAACAGCACGCGCATCTGGTCCATCATGTCCTTGTTCTTCTTGCCCATGGCCTTGCGCAGCGTGTCCGCCTGGCCCATGGAGAAGCCGCCCATGACGGCCGCGATCTGCATCACCTGCTCCTGGTACAGGATGACGCCGTAGGTCTCGCGCAGCACGGGCTCGAGGTCCCGGTGCGGGTAGGCCACCCGCTTGCGGCCGTGCTTGCAGTCGACGTAGACCTGGTCCATGTGCGCGTTCAGCGGGCCGGGCCGGAACAGCGCGTTGACGGCGACGATGTCCTCGAAGGCCTCGGGCTTCATCTTGCGCAGCAGCTCCTGCATGCCCGAGCTCTCGAGCTGGAAGACGCCCACGGTCCGCCCCTGCTGCAGCAGGCGGTACGTCTCGGGGTCGTCCATGGGCAGCTCGGCCGGCGTCAGGCGCCGGCCGGTCGTCTGCGCCACCAGGTCCAGCGCCTTGTCGATGACCGTCAGGGTGCGCAGGCCCAGGAAGTCCATCTTCAAGAGGCCCATCTTCTCGACGATGCGCATGTCGAACTGGCTGGTGATGTCGTCCTTGGCGGACTTGTACATCGGGATGTGCTCGATCAGGGGCTGCGGCGTGATCAGCACGCCCGCGGCGTGGATGCCCGGGTTGCGCGAGAGCCCCTCGAGCACCAGCGCGTTGCGGATGAGCATGTCGTGCCGCGGCGACTCCTGCCGCACGGCCTTGAAGCCGGGCACCTCCTCCAGCGACGCCGCCAGCGAGACGCCGGGGCCCTCGGGCACCAGCTTGCTGAGCCGGTCGGCCTCCGCGAAGCTGAAGCCCAGCACGCGGCCCACGTCCTTCAGCACGCCGCGCGCGGCCATGGTGCCGAAGGTGATGATCTGGGAGACGTTCTCGCGGCCGTACTTCTCCTCGACGTAGCGGATGATCCGCGGGCGCTTCTCGAAGCAGAAGTCGACGTCGATGTCGGGCATCGAGACGCGCTCGGGGTTCAGGAAGCGCTCGAACAGCAGCTGGTTGCGGATCGGATCGATGTCCGTGATCCCCAGGCAGTAGCAGACGAGGCTGCCGGCGGCCGAGCCGCGGCCCGGCCCGACCGGGATGTCCATCTCGCGCGCCGCGCGGATGAAGTCCCAGACGATCAGGAAGTAGCCCGCGTAGCCGGTCTCGCGGATGACGCCCAGCTCGTAGGCGAAGCGCGACTCCAGCTCGGGCGTGAGCGCGGGGTAGCGTCGCGCGAGGCCCTCGCGCGCGAGGTGCACCAGGTAGGCGCTCTCGTCCGGGAAGCCGGGCGGCAGCGGGAAGGCGGGCAGCAGCAGCTGGCCCAGCTCCAGCTTGAGGTCGCACAGGCCGGCGACGCGCAGCGTGTTCTCGCAGGCCTCGGGCCAGTCCCGGAACAGCTGCAGCATCTCGTCCGCGGACTTCAGGTAGATCTGGTCGGTGTCGTAGCGCCACCGGCCGGGATCCTCGAACTGGCGGTTGGTGCCGATGCAGAGCAGCAGGTCGTGGGCCTGCGCGTGCTCGCGCTCGAGGTAGTGGCAGTCGTTGGTGCAGATCAGCCCCACCCCGGTCTGGCGCGCCACCTCGGGCATCAGGCGCCGGACGCGCGCCTCGTCCTCGAGGCCGTGATCCTGGATCTCCAGGAAGTAGTTGTCGGCCCCCAAGATGTCGCGGTACTCGGCGGCGGCGCGCGTCGCGCCGGCGACGTCGCCCTGCCGCAGGTAGCGGCTCGGCTCGCCCGACAGGCAGGCGCTCAGGGCGACCAGCCCCTCGCGGTGCGCGTCGAGCAGCTGCTTGTCGATGCGGGGCTTGTGGTAGAAGCCGTCGAGGTAGCCGCGCGAGGACAGCTTCATGAGGTTGCGCCAGCCGGTGCGGTCGCGGGCCAGCAGCACGGTGTGGTGCGGGCGGCCGCCGGCCTCGGCGCTGCGGTCGCGGTGGTCGGGGACGACGTAGGCTTCCATGCCCAGGATCGGCTTGATCCCCGCCTTGCCGCAAGCCAGGTAGAACTCGACGGCGCCGAACAGGTTGCCGTGGTCGGTCAGGGCGACCGCCGGCATGCCGAAGGACGCCGCGCGCTTCGCCAGGGACTCGGCCTTCATGGCGCCGTCGAGCAGCGAGTAGTCGGAGTGGTTGTGCAGGTGGACGAACGTCGTCGTTGCCATTGGCCTCGGTCCGGGTCGCGCGGGTGCAGATCGCGCGGGTGCGGGTCGCGCGGTGCTGGTCGTTTCGGGCGCGGGTCGTGCGGTCGCTGTCCGGGATCGCCGTTCCACCATAGCAGCACCGCCGGGGTGGCGTCCACCCGGGGGCGGCACTTGCAGCCTAGGGGCGCAGATCCAGCCGGTAGACGCGCTCGACGGCCAGCCCGGCGCGGTCCCGGGCCGCGACCGCCAGGCGGTGCGGGCCCGCGGCCAGGTCGTCGGGCAGTTCCACCAGCAGACGATCGCGCAGCGGGTCGGGCTCCGGCGTCAGCGCGACGCCGTCCAGCTCGACGCTGACCGTCGCGGGGTCGACGCCGCTGCCGCGGTCGTCCAGCGGCAGCGCGAGCACCTCCCAGCGCGGCGGCGTGACCGCGGGATCGACGACGGCCGGGCCGGGCCCGACGACGCCCTCGGCCGGTCCGGGCCCCAGGTAGGGCGGCGTGCGGTCGGCGAACAGGGCGTAACGCCCCGGCCCCGCGATCCCGACCGTCCAGAGGGCGCCGACGCGCTGCGGGCTGCCGACGCGCCCCCAGGTCTCATCGCCGCGGTCGATGTAGAGCCCCACCCCTGCGGGCAGCGTGTCGAGCCGACCGGCCGCGAGGGGCAGCGTCACCGGCTCGCTGCGGCACCAGTCCGGGCTGCGCACGTCGAGCGCCCAGCCGAGGTGGACCAGGCCCTGCGAGCGTTGGGCGCGGCTGACTTCCGCCGGGGACAGCCGGCCCGGCACAGCGGCGTAGGGACCGGGCGGCACGGCGGCGTCGCCCGTCGGCCCGCTCGCGCAGAACGGCGTCAGGCGGCTGCCGGGGACGTCGCCCACCGTTTCCACGGGCGCGGAGCGCCAGCCTGCCCCCGTCGGCGCCTCGGCGCCCGCCTCGACCACCGTCAACCGCCAGGCGACCTCGCCGGCGTTGCCCGTGCGGTCCTCGACGCGCAGGCGCACGACGTGGTCGCCGGGCGCCAGGACCGCCGGGTCGCGCGACCACTCCCCGCCGCGGCGGCCGGCGAGGCGGTTGCCTTCGCGGCGCATCAGCCAGCGTTCGCGGCCGCCCGGGAGCTGCAGCCATTCCAGACGCATGTAGGCCTGGGTCGTCAGGTCGAAGACGTCGTTGCGCGCCTCGAGGACCAGCGAGTCGTCGAGGGTCACCGTCAGGCGCCACGGCTCGAGCCGGTGGCCCGCGACGTCGGCCGTCTCGTTCACGCGGGCGGTGAAGGCGACGGGACCGTCAACCGTCAGCGGCGGCAGCATCCCGGCGAGCGGCGCGCCCGTCTCGAACAACCGGGCGCCGGCCGTCCCGGCGACCCGCACGTCCGGCGCCGCGGGCAGGCAGCGCACGGCCAGGATCGCCGGCGCGATCGTGTCGGGCGGCGCGAAGCCCCACGCCAGCGGGTCCAGGGGCAGGTTGTCCGCATCGCGCACCTCGAAGTGCAGGTGCGGGCCGAGCGTGCCGCTCTGGCCGGACAGGGCCAGCACCTCGCCGCGCCGCACGCGGTGGGCGCCGGGCGCCAGGACGAGGTCGGCTTCGGAGGCCCCGCGCCGGCGCAGGTCCGCGCGCACCAGTTCCCGCCAGGGGTCCGCGAGGCGCTCCAGGTGGGCGTAGACGTAGGTCCGTCCCGAATCGCCGCGCAGGTAGACGACCCAGCCGTAGCCGAAGGGCGCCACGCGCAGCCGGCTGATCCAGCCGTCCTCGGCGGCCCGGACCGGCAACCCGCAGCGGCCGCCGGTCTTGAGGTCGATCCCGGCGTGGAAGCGCCCGAGGCGGTGTTCCATGAAGTTCGAGGTCAGGTGGCGGGTCGGCAGGTCCAGCGGCCAGACCGGGGTAGGTTCCGGTCCGGCCTGGGCGCGCACCGGCGTCGCGGCGCCCGCGGCGCCGAAGACGATGGCCAACAAGACGGCGGCCAAGGCGACAGCGGGCGAGGCGTCGGCCTGCAGCGGGCATGCGAGGCGCCGGGACATCTCCACCTCCGGTTGAGGGCGGCTACGGTAGCAGCGGCCGGCAGCGATGTCCAGGGAACGGGTTTTTCCTGGCCCGTAGGGCCCCGCCGTGCTAGATTTCACAATTCGTGCCCACCCGACGAGCCGTCCCGTTCCGCGGGACCGGCTGTCGGGACGTGTCGCGCGATGTCGTCCCATGCCAAGTCGTTCCGCTACTAGGTCGTTTCGCTACCAGGAGAGCCACGATGTTCCAGCTTCTGCGGTCCCGGGCGAAGTTCTTCTACTGGATCATCGCCATCAGCTTCATCCTCTTCACCTTCGTGGTGTGGGGCGCCCAGTGCAACGACAGCAACATGGGCGGCAGCGCTTCGCCGCAGGTGCTGGGCAAGATCAACGGCGAGAAGATCTCCGCCAGCGAATGGGACGACGCCTACCGCGGGTACCTCGCCAACATGCGCCAGCAGTACGGCGGCGCCGCCCTGACCGCGAACCAGGAGGCCATGGCCGCCGATGCCGTCTGGCAGTCGCTGCTGCGCTTCAAGCTGGCGAACCTGGAGATCGAGGCGCGGGGCCTCGGGCTCAGCGACAAGGCGCTCGAGGACCTGATCTGGAACGACCCGCCGATCGAACTGCGGTCCCAGTTCACCGACAGCACGGGGGTGTTCGACCAGGTCTCCTACCGGCAGGCCCTGGAGGATCCGAACTTCAACCTGGACGGCCTGCGCAACTACCTGCGCACGGCGATCCCGCAGCAGCGGCTGATGACGGCCCTGGCCGCCGACGCCACCGTCAGCGAGTCGGAACTGCGCGAGGAGTTCACCCGCCAGACGGGCCGCGCCGTCGCCGAGTACGTCGGCGTCACGCTGAGCGACCTGACGCTGCCCGTCCAGCCCACCGACGCGGAGATCGCGGCCTATTACGCCGCCCACCCCGACGAGTTCGAAGAGGCGAAGCGGGTCGAGGTCCAACTCGTGCAGCTGCCCCTCGAGCCCAGCGCGGCGGACGACGCGGAAGTCCTGGCCATGGCCGGCGAAGTGCGCCAGGAGATCCTCTCCGGCGAGATCGACTTCACCCGCGCGGCCGCGCTCTACTCCGAGGACGAGGGCTCGAAGGCCAACGGCGGCGACCTGGGCAGCTTCGACCGCAACCGCATGGTCCCGGAGTTCACCAACGCCGTCTTCAGCCTGCCCGTCGGCGAGATCAGCGCCCCGGTCAAGACGCAGTTCGGCTACCACCTCATCGAGGTGCTCGCGCAAGAACCCGCGGGCCAGGTCCACGCGCGGCACATCCTGTTCAAGTTGACCCCCGGGGCGGACACGGCCGCCGCGCTCTACGAGAAGGCCGAGGCCTTCCGCCAGAACGCCCTGGACAAGGGGTTCGCCTCGGCCGCCGCGGCGAGCGGGCTCGCCGTGCAGACGCCGCAGCCGTGCCGCGAGGGCCGCGACATCCCCGGCTACCAGAACACCGTGTCGGGCACGCAGTTCGCCTTCTCGTCGAAACCGGGCGACATCAGCCGCGTCCTGGGCGGCGACGACTCCTACTACGTCGTCGGGAACGTGCGGATCCTGCCGGCCGGACCCGCGCCGCTGGCCGACGTCCAGCCCCAGATCGTCGTGAAGGTCACCCGCGAGAAGAAGCTCGTCCTGGCGGACGCCAAGCTCTCCCCCGCCGTGACCGCGCTGAACAGCGGGCGCACCTTCGCGCAGGTCGCCGCCGAGCAGGGCCTCGCCCACGCCGTGACCGACACCTTCACCGCCACGGGCAACGTGATCGGGGTCGGCTACAACACCGATTTCAACCAGGCGGCCTTCGCCAACCCGATCGGCACGTTGGTGCCCCGCGTGGACACCCCCCGCGGCCTGTACGCCCTGCGCGTGCTGTGGCGCACCTCCTTCGACGAGATGGGCTTCCTGGCGCAGCGCGCCGCCCTCGAGCAGACCGTGCTCGGGCGCAAGCAGCAGGAGGTCATCGACGCCTGGTACCAGGAGCGACTGGAGAAGGCCAAGATCGAGGACAACCGGGCGGCGCTGCTGAACTGACGGTTCTGGTCTGGAAATTGTCCCTAGCAGAGGCGAGGCCCCGCGGCCTCGCCTCTGCCGTTCCCCTTCAGAACGCGTACTTCAACGCATGCCGCCGATTCACCGCCAGCGCCGCCGTCTCCACGCCGCCCTCGTAGTACAAGCCCCAACACACCGGCAGCTCGACCCGCGTGCGGAACAACCGCTCGTTGAGGATGTCCCGCACCCGCAGCACCCTGTCGACCGCCCCTCGCAACATCGCCGGCGTCACCGCCGCTCCGTTCTCCCACCGTCGCTTGATGTTGTTGCGCCACACCTGCAGCACCGCCAGCTTCTCCGCCGACGACTGCCGACGCTTTGCCCAGGCGATCGTCTCGCGCTTGTGCGCCGCCGTGCTGTGACGGATCAACAGATCCAGCAGGTTCACCTCCCACAGCGAGTTGTGCTGGTCCCGATGCTCCTTCCCGGGGGTGACCCGATGCTCGATCTCGCAGGTCAGATCCTTCATCGCAGGCGGATACGCGGGGTGATCGTCGCTGCGGATCGTCACCCTGTCGGCTCCCCTGGTCACCACTTCGAACAACTCCG
>PNOJ01000055.1 GCA_013824755.1 Gemmatimonas sp. | reverse complement strand
TGGGGTTGCTCGGGTCCTGCTCCCAGCGCATGCCCCAGTCGACGGCGTACTTGTACTCGTAGCGGCCGGGCTCGAGGTGGATCTCGATCTCCCAGATGCCGTCGCCGTCGTCGTCCTGCATGGCGCCCAGCTCGTGATCGAAGCGGCCGGTGCCGCGGGTGCCGCACCAGTCGTTCTCGTCCCAGTTTCCGCAGAGGTTGACGTGCTTGGCCTGGGGCGCCTCGTAGAAGAAGCGGACCAGCCCGTCGTCCAGGCGCTTCGGCGGCGGGACGCGGGTGCGGATCACGCGCATGTAGCCGCAGCCGCCGAGCAGCAGCAGGGCGGCCAGGCCCAAGACGGCCAGGCGCAGGGTGGCCGGGCGCAGCGGTCGCGGACGTCGGTGCCTGTTCATCTCACTCCCGTTCCTAGAAGCGCATGTTGGCGCGGATCCCCAGGACCTTGACGTCCTCGAGCGCCCGCTCGGCGTCGAGGTTCGTGGTCCCCGCGTGTTCCTGCATGTACTGGCGGCGGTAGCGCCAGCGGCCGATCTCGCGGCCGTCGTAGTCGATGCCGAAGTCGAGCGGGTCCACGCCGTAGAAGAAGGTCACGTCCAGGCGCGGGCTGGGCAGGTACTGCAGGCCGAGCCAGGGTGCGAAGAAATCGTCGTCGCCGCCGGCGATGCCGTCCGCGTTGTAGTCGATCCAGCGCAGGTTCAGCAGCGCGTGCAGGCGCCGCGAGACCTGCCGGTCGGCGCGCAGGATGCCCTCCAGGGTGTGCCCGTGGCTCGCGATGATGTCGTCGTCGACGTCCGTCCAGGCGGCCTCCAGGTCCCACAGCCCCCAGGCGGCGCCCGGCGCGCCGGCGGTGTGGCGGGTCGCCACGGTCCAGATCGTCGCGTCGGCCGTCGGGCGGCCGTCGGGCGCGGCGAGGCCGGCGGCGGCGAAGTCGGCGGTGGCGGCGGAGCGCTGCACCCACAGCAGGTGGCTGCGGTCCTCGGCCTCTTCCCGCCAGGTCAGCTCGGAGTACTGCGTCGTCAGCGAGGGCCGCGCCGCACCGATGCTGATGTACACGCGGTTGCTGGCGCTGGCCTGGTCCAGGAACAGGAAGCCGGTGGAGACTTCGCCGGGCTGGGCTCCGCTTTCGGCTACGTAGGAGTGCTCGACGTTCACCGAACGGCCGGGCCGCAGGGTCTGTTCGAGCGAGGCGTGCCAGATGCGGAAGGCGCGCGTGGCGAGGTCGACGTCGACCTGGCCGTTGGTGCTGTTGAAACCGGCGCGGTTGCCGGTGACGAAGCGCTCGTCGGCCGTCGCGTACAGCCATTCCAGCTGCGCGCGGCCGCGTCCGCCCGACAGCTCGCGCGTGAGGTCGAAGCCCAGGCGCATGTCGAGGCGGTCCAGCTCGAACCAGTCGCTCGTGTCGCCCGTCCGGTCCAGGTAGCGGTCCAGGGCGGCGATGCCGGTGCCGTCGGGCTGGCCCAACCGGCTGGTCAGGTCCACCCACAACAGCTCGCGCTGCATGAAGAGGGGGACGCCGAAGGTCAGCCCCAGCGCCTCGTGGGACAGGCGCGAGCCGAAGATGTCGCGGCCGGTGTTGTCGTAGAGGTTGATGTCGTTGTAGTAGTCCGCGTCGTGCACGTCGGCGAAGAACCCCTCGTAGAGCAGGCCGAAGGGGGAGCCGCTGACCACGACGCCGGCGGTGCCCTTGCCCGCCATGAGGTGGTCGTCGAGGATCGTGCCGGGCAGGTCCACGTCGCCGCCGCTGCCCAGGGGGTCGCCCAGCTGCAGGGCCTCCATGTCCCAGTAGCCCAGGACCCGGTAGGGTCCGGGGTGGACGTCGACCGCGCCCTCGTCGAGCTGGGCGTGGATGTTGTTCAGCACGACGTTGGACGTGTTGTCCAGGCGCAGGCGGGTGTAGGCGTCGACGACGTCGCTCACCTTGGTGTTGAAGTTGAGGTCGACGTTCTGCTCGGGCCGCTCCATGCGCCAGCGGGGGTCGCCGTCGCGGTCCTTCCAGGCCAGGTAGCGTCCCAGGTAGCGGCCGCTGTAGGTCAGCTTGGGGTTGAGCGTCGTGGCGGGGGCCGCCCTCGCGGCGGCGGCGGCCACGGCGACCAGCTTGCCGTCGTCGCCCACCTGGATCGCCGAGTTGGTGCCGCCGTAGGAGTCCGGCGTGGAGTCCGGGTTCTCCGCGTCGGCGAACCAGGCGCCGTCCACGACGAACTTGTACTCGTACTTGCCGGGCTTCAACGCCATGACGATCGACCAGACGCCGCCGCCTTCGTCGGTCAGGGGGTGGCGCTGGGCGTCCCAGCCGTTGAACGAGCCGGCCAGGTTCACCTTGCCCGCGCCGGGCGCCTGGTGGGTGAACTTCACGCCGACAGGCACGCTCTTGACGGCTGCGGCCGCCGGCGGGGCGGCGGACAGCAGGGTCGCGAGCAGCAGGAGGGCGGCCAGGAGGATCGGATCGTGCTTGCGCATCGTGTGCTCCCTATCGGGTCTCGCCGGCGGCGCCGGCGGGGACAGGCGGCCCGCGGGCCGCGCGGCGTCGGTCAGAACCAGGTCCGGAAGGACATCGCCAGGCGGTCCTTGAACAGCCGGCTGCCGGGGGCGCGGCTGGCGTCCGGATCCACGAAGCCGATGAACCAGTCCGTCCAGACGATGTTGTCGGACTGGCCGGGGTCGCCGTACTCGAAGTAGAACTCGGCGCCGTAGCCGAGGTCGTACTTCAACTGGGCGAAGGCCGTCTGGCGCGCCTCGACGCTGTCGCGGGAGTCGAGCATGCGCAGGTAGCCCTTCACCTTGTCGGTGATGTTGACGTTCATGTCGAAGCCGTAGGCGCTCGACTCGCGGAAGGTGTCGAAGTCGTGCAGGCGGAACTGCAGGCGGATCTTCGCCAGGAAGTTCTCGACCGACAGCTCGGCGAACAGGTCGGGGTAGGTGGCGTAGGCGCTGACGTCGGAGTCGGCGTCGAAGCCGTGCCAGCGCTTGTAGATGGTCTTGCCCTTGAAGCCCTTGATGAACTCGACGTAGACCTCGCCGTACCAGGTCTCGGCCGGGCGCAGGCCGAAGCCGATCTCGTCCGGGACCCGCAGGCGCTCCTTGTCGTAGGCGACCTTGGCGGTGATCGCCTTGCGCGGCACGAAGAAGATGCCCTCGGCGTGCTGGGTGACCCGGTTGTACTTGCGCTCGTCGTCCCAGCGGCCGGAGAGGAAGTCGCGGAAGTTCTCGCCGGCGTCGTGGTACCAGCCGTGCAGGATGAGGTTGCCGACGTGGATGTCGCGCACCTCGGCGCCGAAGAGGCGGTTGTTGTCGGTGGGGAGGCCCCGGTAGTGTTCATCGTAGGGCGTCCGGCTCATCGCGTATTCCAGCGTCCAGCGCGACTGTTCCAGATCCAGCGGGCCGAGGTGCAGGCCGTCGCCGACGAGGTCGTGGGGGAAGAAGGCCAGGTCGGCCTCGAAGACCTGGTTGTTCATCAG
The DNA here is from genome assembly GCA_013824755.1 of Gemmatimonas sp. GTDB lineage: Bacteria > Krumholzibacteriota > Krumholzibacteriia > LZORAL124-64-63 > LZORAL124-64-63 > PNOJ01. The sequence continues at coordinate 16,339 of PNOJ01000055.1, read as the reverse complement.
GCCGAGCCTCGAGGTCGCCAGCGGTGCTCCGGTGTCGGTCCAGTCCTTGCGCAGGAACATCAGGCCGCCCACCAGGCGGTCGCCCCAGGAGCGGTTGCGCACGCGCACGATCCAGGAGTCGACGCCGTCGCGCACGTCGCCCTGGCCCCAGTTGTGGGTGCCGCCGTCGTCGCTGTAGATCGCCGTGCCGCCCCAGGTGCCCAGCCAGGGCAGCTTGCGGTCCCAGAACTCGAAGCGCACGCCCTGGGACTGGGGGCCCCAGCTGTCGTTCTTCAGCTTGCCGTCGCTGACCAGGCCGAACAGCGGCTCGTCGTTGATCCAGAAGTGGTTCTGGCGCGAGAAGAGGATCGTCTCGGTGCTCTTGCTGCGGAACTTGATGTGCCCCTCGGCCGCGATCCAGGGCGGCGTGTAGTACTCGACGAACGACGTGCGGTCGTCGTCGCTGTTGGCGTTGACGCGCAGCTTGACGAAGCTCTCGACGCCCTCGCTGGCGTTGTTGAGGAACTTCAGCTCCGCGTAGTGGGAGGGCATCCCGAAGTGCCAGTTGCGGTCGGTGCGGTCGGCGGCGGACCAGATCGAGTAGTACCCCTCGAGCTTCGTCGCCGCCGCGGCGGTCGCCGCGGCGGCGGCCGTCAGGGCCGCCGCCAGCAGCGGGAGCGCGCAGCGTCGCCAGCTTGACTTCACGTCAGTCCCTCACCGTGAAAGAGAGCATGTACACGTTGCCGACGTTCTCGACGGACTCCAGGGCCAGGTCGAGCTGCCAGCGCACGTCCTGCAGGCCGAAGCCCATCGTCACCTGTCCGGCGGCGAGGCCGGCGCGCAGGGCCAGCGCGTCGAAGAACCAGATCTCGGCGCCGCCGTGCAGCGTCGTGTCGCCCCAGCCGCCCTCGCGGCTGCGCACGTCGCCGCTGACCCGCAGCGTCTCGCGGAACAGGTAGCTGCCGCCCAGGGCGATGGTGCTGTAGACGGGGTCGGGGTCGAGCGTCGTGTTCAGCAGCTGCAGGTAGGGCTCGTTCAGGTTCTGCACCACGCCGCCCAGAGTCCAGGCCCGACCGCTGTCGTAGTGGAAGCCGAGGTCCACGGCATAGTCCATGTCGCCGCCCTCGTAGGATGGGTCGCCGTAGATCTCGACGCCCGGCGCCGCCAGCCGGAAGACCTTGCCCGTCACGCCGAGCGACAGGCCTTCGAGCCACGGCGCGCGCACGGCCCCGGCCAGGGCGTAGGTGTCCTCGTAGTAGATGTCGTCGATGCCGAAGCGGATGATGCCCAGGCCCACCCGCAGGCCGCACATGTCCGGCGAAGTCACGATCAGGTCGTCGTCGCGCAGCCCCTCGGCCGAATACAGCCAGGCCCGGCAGAGGGTGAGGGAGGTCCGGTCGTCGCGCGACAGGCCGGCCGGGTTCCAGAAGACGGCGTTGGGGTCGTCGCTCAGCGCCGTGAAGGCCGAGCCCAGCGCCCGCGGCCGCGCGCCCAGGCGGGAGTGGCGGAAGTCGGCCCGGGCCGCCTGGGCGGCGCCCAGCACCAGCAGGAGGGCGAGCAGGACCCGCCGCGTCGTGGTTCTTCTCATCGGATCACCGCCACGGGATGGTTGCTGCCGATCGTGCGGTTGCCGCCGCCCACCTGGTAGGTGGCCAGCAGGCGCAGCACGTACACGCCGTACGGGACCGGATCGCCGTTGGCATCGGTGCCGTCCCAGATCAGGCCGGCGACGCGGCGGGGGCGGCCCTGGGCGTCGTCGTCGCCGGTGTAGGAGACGGTCTCCTGCAGCCTCGTCTTGAGCTTGCCGTCGATGTTGTAGACCTCGAGCGTGATCGAGGCCTCGCGTTCGAGGTAGAAGCTGATCGTGGTCTGGTCGTAGAGCCCGTCGCCGTTCGGCGAGAACGGGTTCGGCGAGATGGTGACGCCGGAGACGACCTGGCCCGTGTCGTAGCCGAGGTCGCGGGCCCAGAACAGGCCGTAGGTCCCGGCGTGGTCGGTGTTGACGGTGACCTCGTTGCCGTCGGGGTTGACGGTGCCGCCGACCAGGACCCAGCGGTTCGCGGCGGCGTGGTACTCGAAGACCGCGACCTGGTCCTCATCCGCGCCGGCGGGCAGGTCCGACTGCATGTAGTGCAGCGTGAGGGACAGCGGGCCGGGCAGGCGCTCGTCCAGCGGCAGTTCCGGCAGCAGGAGCCCGGCCGCCGCGCCGAGGTCCAGGCGCACCTCGCGGGTCACGCCCAGCGGCCGCGCGTCGGTGGCGGCGGGGGCGGAGCGCACGCTGTCCGGGACCCGGCGCAGTTCCCAGCCGAGATCCAGGACGTTGGACAGGCTGTCGGCCGTCAGGGTCGAGCCCGTTCCGTCGCGGTAGAGGTCGACCAACCGCCCGCGCAGGACGTCGCCCAGGACCAGCGTCGATCCTTCCACCTGCCGCAACCGCACCTCGCCTGCGGCCAGCGGCGCGGTCAGGCGCAGGCTCTCGGCCGTCTGCTCGATCTGCATCGTGGCCACCGGCGAGACGGTGGTCTTGTGCTCGGCGCTGGCGTCGACGGCCTCCACCTGGAACTCCAGGTAGCGCGTGCCGTCGACGGGCGAGAAGACCAGGTTCTCGTCGAGCCATTCGGCGGGGATGTCGACGCTCCACAGGTCGTCGCCGACGTAGCCCATGGGCGTCTCCGCCGACCAGGCGCCGGCGGCGTGGCTCGGGCGGTAGCGGAAGGTGGCGTGGTCGACGGCGTAGTCGTCGCTGATCTCCAGGGTGAAGGCGATCGGCGCGTCGCGCAGCGGCGTGCGGCGCACGACCTCGCCGTAGTCCTTGACGATGCGGATCACCGGCGGGCCGGTGTCCTCGAAGGCGGAGATCTCCAGGGAGCAGGCGGCCAGGCCCTGGTTCAGGCGGTCGAGCGCCTCGGGGCGGTCGTAGTCCAGGATCTGCTCCTGGGGCAGGCCCGGCTGGCGGCCGGCGCCCGGGGAGAGCAGCAGGTCCATGACGTTGGCGTCGCGGTCGGTGTAGTGGCCGCCGCCGAAGTTCCACTCGCTGCGCGACTCGTTGACCCAGCGCACGCCGCCCAGGACCTCCTCGCCGCCGAAGTCGTGGCTGGACATCAGCACGGCGATGTTCCAGCTGCGCACGTCGTCGGGGGTGGGGTTGCCCAGGGCCGCCTTGGAGACCAGGGCGGTGATCGTGTTGCGGTCGAAGTCCCCGGAGAACTGCATGTCGACGTCGTTGCGCAGGGCGTTCTCGCGCCAGGCATCCAGCGAGTTCAGGCCCAGCGAGGGCACCAGCGCCTTGTACCAGCCGTCCATGATCACGGCGTAGTCCCAGGCGTTCCAGGGCTGCAGGTCCAGCCGGCGGTTGGGCAGGCCCGTCGTGGCGCCGCCCGGCGCGCTGTCGATCAGCAGGTCCAGCTTCTGGATGTTCAGCTCGCCGTAGGAGGGGTTCCAGTCGGCCATGCCGGGGTCGGCCGGGTTGGGGAAGTCCCCGACGCCGATCTCGAAGGCCAGCATCGCGACCGGCCGTCCGGCCACCACGGCCGTCGTCTCGTACACGTCCAGCGAGCGCAGGTCGAAGGCGCCCGGCACGAAGACGGCGTTGGTCGGGTAGGTGTAGTACTTGAGGGCCTGGTTCGGCTGGTTCGGGCCGTGGTCGTCGCCCTCGGGGTCGAGCGTGCTGCGCAGGATCTCGACCTGCGCGGTGATCAGCACCGGCGCCGCGGCGCGTGTCGCCACGCGGTTGGCGGCATCGTAGGCCAGCACCGCCAGCTCCCGCTCGCCGCCCGGGCTGCCCGGGGGGACCGTCGCGCGCAGGCTGTAGACGCCGTCGCCCGCGAAGGCGTCGCCGTGGGCGGCTTCGCCGTCGTCGTGCATCCGCGCCAGCGCGGCGCCCGCCGTCGCCGAGAGGTCGGCCAGCACGTCGCCGACGCCGTCGCCGGCGTCCTGCACCCGGGCGGTCAGCACGTAGGGGGAGCCGGCCACCAGCTCGGCGGGCGCGGCGGCGGCCTCGGTCACCGTCGGCGGCGTCGGGAAGTCGGTCTTCACCCGGTAGGTGCGGCCCCAGGCGGAGAGCGTGGTCGGCAGCACCGTCGCCTCCCAGTCGCCCGTCTGCGGGTCGAGGTAGTCGAAGTCCAGGTCGAGGGTGGCGTCGGGCGGGACCGAGTCGAAGGCCGATCGCTTCTGGCCGCCGTCCTCCTGCGTGGCGTAGACCTCGCAGCGCAGGGAATCGGGCGCGCCGCCGAGGGCCGCGAACGGGATGGCGATGCGCACCGCGTCGGCCGTGATCTCGACCCAGCTGCCCTGGATGTTGTTGGTGCCGGGGGAGTCCTCGAAGGTCTCCGTGGCGGTGCTCCAGAACTGCCAGCCCGTGCCGGACGCCTTGCGGAAGTCGCCGTAGTCGTTGGCGGAGTACTTCGAGGTCAGGGCGTAGTCGGGCCGCAGCGCGTGGCCGTAGTTGACGGGCATCACGAAGGGGTCGCTGGCGGCGCCGTCAGCGTCGTGGTCGGTCTCCAGCAGGACGTGCAGCTGGACGCCGGCCCAGTCGGTGGCGAAGGGGATCTCCAGCCGCAGTTCGTCGAGCGTGTTGTCCAGCACCACGGCGGTCAGGTCCACCGTGTCGAAGCTGTTGTGGCCCTCGGGCTCGTTCCGCCAGTCGGGGTCCGTCTCGACGGCCACGTCCCGCAGCTGCAGCAGGACCGGCACGACGGGGAACGACGGCGAGACGGCGTCGAGGGTCACCACGCCGGCCAGGCCGGAAGGCTGGAAGACGGCGGTGGCCCGGCCGTCGGCGCCGCTCTGGGTCGACGGGGCGGCGAACGCGCCCAGCGTCGACGGGGAGGCGGTGAAGGTCAGCGGGACGCCGGCGTCCGCGGTGGGGTTGCCGTAGGCGTCGATCAGCTGGGCGATGATCGTCGCCGGGATGTCGATGCCGGCGGTGCCCGCCGCGGCGGCGATCCGCCACGTCACCGTGACGCCGGGGATCACGACCACCGGCAGCCGCCCGACGGCCCCGTCGGGCCCCCCGGTGCGGACCTCCAGGACGTCGCCGTCGATGGCCACGGCCGCGTCGATCTGCAGCACGCCGGTGCCGGTGGCCGTCAGTTCGGCCACGGCGAACCCGTCGGCATTGGTGGTCACCGTCGGCACGGTGAAGGCGCCGACGCCGGTCGAGGACGTGGCGACCGAGAAGGTGACCGCGATGTCGGGGATGAGGCTCGCGTTCCCGGCGGAGTCGTAGAGCTGCGCCGAGACCAGCACGGCGTCCAGGCCGTCGGTGCGCAGCGTGTCGCGCTCGGCCGCGAGCACGACGACCGCCGGGCGCGGGTCGTTGAACCCCACCATGAAGCGAGCCGTCGGCGGCGCGGGCTCCTGTTTGAGGGGATCGGGCACGTCCGGCCCCACGTAGAGACGCAGTACCTCGACGGTGTCGTCGGCGATCCAGAGCCTCACCAGGCCGTCTTGCGCGCTCGCGGCGGCGATGACGTCCTCGTAATCCTCGCTCCCCAGGAAACGCGCCGCGCCGCTCGGCGGCGAGACGTCGTCGAGCTTGCGCGCGGTCAGCGGCAGGTCCGACAGCTTGGCGTCGAGGTCGAAGAGGTCGCGGTGCCCGGCGGCGTCGACCGCCTCGAGCAGCAGCGGGGCATAGGAGTAGAAGTCGTCGGCGGGGACCGAGACGGTGGCCGAGACGCTCACCGTCGGCTGCCCCTGGTCGTCCAGCAGGCGCAGACGGTCGGCCCGCACCGCCGCGAGCGAGGTCGCGCCCGCGTCCACCGTCTGGTCGGGCGCGTCCGGCACGACCAGCTCGCGGGTCTGCGGCGCGTAGCCGCCGGCCTCGGCGGCGAGCCGGTAGGTTCCGGCGGGCACGAAGAAGGGGGCCAGCTCGCCGGATCCTTCGGCGAACGTGCCGCCGTCCGCGGGGAAGTCCAGCGTGTCGGGAGCGGCGGCGCCGCCGGAGAGGATGAGCCGGCCCGCGTGGCCGGGTCCGTCGGCGAAGCCGATCGCGCCCGTGATCTGGGGCAGCCGGTGCAGCGGCAGCGCGAGGTCGGGCAGGTCCTGGCCCGCCACGACGTTGATCCTCAGCGTGGAGGCGGCGTACGTGCCGGCGTGGGCCCGCAACGTCAAGCGCCCGAGCTGCGTCGCGTAGAAGGAGAAGGAGGTGTTGCCCGGCCTGATCGTGCTCGCCGAGATGCTGTCGCCGAGCACGTTGCCCAGCACGATCGTCCCGGAGGCCCCCGGTCCGCTCACGAACGTCGCGACGCCGGAGATCAGGGGCATCCTCTGCAATTGCAGGGCGAGGCCCGTGACGTCGGTGCCCGCCACGACCGGGATGGTGAAGGTTTCGCCGAGGTGGTGTTCGGCCCAGGCTTCCAGCTCGTAGTTGCCGCTTTCCGCCACGAAATAGGAGAAGTGGTGAGGGAACTGGCCGGGCAGCAGTTCCTGCTCGTCGATGACCGTTCCATCCGGCGCCCGGAATCGGAAGCCGCCCGAACGCGCGATGTCGAGCGACAGGGAGCCCGAGATCGCCGTCATCCTCACCAAGGTGACGTCGACGCCGGTCAACTCCTGGCCGTCGGACACCGTGATGCTGGTCGAAGCCGGGAAATAGCCCGGTGCGGAAAACTGCAACGTGTAGGCCCCTGCCGCCAGACGGCCGAGCCGGTAGGTGCGGATCCCCGCGGCCGTGCGGACGGTGCTGAACGGGAAATCGAGCGGGGCCCCGCCCCAATCGGTCATCGTGGCCGTCGCCGTGATCGCGGCGGTGCCGGAATCCTGCAGCAACGTGACCGTGCCGCTCGCGCCGGCGTCGAGGGGGTCGACCTCGCCGTCGCCGTCCTGGTCCAGGATCGAGGCGTGCATCTGCGCGATCTGGAGGGGACCGGTGACGCCCTCGAGGCGGCCGAGTCCGGGCATGAGGTCGTCGGCGCCGGAGCCGTCGGCGCCGGGGGTGACGGCCACGGCGGCGCGCAGCACCGCGCGCGCGGGCGCGCCCTCGGGGTAGACCACGTGCCAGGGGATGGCGATCTCGTTGCGGAACCAGAAGATGCCCGCGCCGGGGAAGGTGTTGTCCACGCCGTAGGTCTGCGCGTTCTGCGTCGAGGTGGTGACCTCGGTCAATGTGCCGGCCGCGTCGGTGACGCGCCAGGCCCGCAGCGTGCCCACGTTCGTGAAGCCGGTGTGGTGCTGGGCGAGCATCAAGTCGATGTGGCGGCCCTGCGGCAGCACCATGGTGCGGGGGAACTGGTCGAGCAGCGCGGCGTCGGCGGGTCCCGTGTTCAGGCCCGCGTCGAGGTAGACCACGACCGTGCGATCAATGGCTTGGTAGTTCAGACCCAGGTAGAGGTTGTCCTCGTCCCAGGTGAGCCATAGGTGACGGGTGTTCCCCGAGCGCTGGTTGCCGTCGTCGTCGAAGTCCTCGAGCACGCGGTCGGGCGACTCCCAGTCGACGCCGTCGCCGGCGATGAGGCCGTCGATGGTCGGCGCGTGGAAGGGCTCGGCCGCGGCGCCCGCGGCGCCCAGCAGGACGAGCAGCGCGGTCAGGGCCGCGCGGGATCGCAGGAGTTGGCTGGCTCGCATGGGATCGCCCCGCTCCGGTCGGTGGACGTGGTCGCGTTCCGGGAGCCGGCATTATAGGCCGCGCGGCGCCCGCGGCGCCACCACATTCCGATTGCGCGGGACGGGCCCGGCGGGGTAGCCTCGCCGGACCATGAACCGCCTGCGCCCCCACCGCACCGCGCCGATCGTCGCCTGCATGTCGCTGCTGGCGGCCGCCGGCGGCTGCGGGCGCATCGACCGCGCCGACCAGGTCGTCATCTGGGAGCAGATGGATCCCCGCGAGCGCACCCTGCTCGAGCGGCACATCGTCGAGTTCCGGGCCGCCCACCCCGAGTACGACGACATCCGCATCTCCCGCGCCAACTACAACACCGAGGACCTGCGCACCCAGTTCCAGACCGCGGCCATGGCCATGGGCGGCCCCAACCTGGTCTACGGCCCTTCGGACCAGGTCGGCCCCTTCGTGATCATGGACCTGATCCTGCCGCTGGACGAGCTGCTGCCGCCCGAGGTGCTGGCGCGCTTCGACCCCTCCGGCCTGCCGACGCTCGAGGGGCATGTCTGGGGCCTGCCCGACCAGGTGGGCAACCACCTGACCCTGGTGGCCAACCGCGCGCACGTCGACGCGATCCCCGAGGACGCCGACGCCTGGGTCGAGCAGCTGCGCCGCCTGACCGTCGATCGCGACGGCGACGGCAAGCCCGAGGTCTACGGCGTGGTCTTCGACCGCATCGAGCCCTTCTTCCTGGTGCCGTGGCTGGGCGGCTTCGGCGGCTGGGTCATGGACGCGCAGGCGAACCCGACCCTCGACACGCAGGGCATGATCGACGCCCTGGCCTTCCTCAAGAGCCTCGTGGACGCCGGCGTGATGCCGCGCGAGTGCGACTACCAGCTGGCCGACACGCTGTTCAAGGAGGGGCGCGCCGCCTACATCGTCAACGGCCCCTGGTCGTGGGACGGCTACCGGCAGGCCGGCGTGGACATCGAGCTGGGCCTGCTGCCGCGCATCCCCGCCACCGGGCTGTGGCCCTCGCCGATGACCGCCGCCAAGTGCTACTCGGTGAACCGCTACACGCACCCCCAGAGCCTGCCCGCCACCCTGGCCCTGCTGCGCTGGCTGACCTCGCCCGAGGTGCAGACGGATCTGGCGCGCGAGCTGGCGGTGCTGCCCGGCGACATCGAGGTGCGCGCCGACCCCGCCCTGGTGGCCGACCCGCTGCTGGCCGCCTCGCGCCGCCAGGTCGACCACGGGCGCATCATGCCCATCGTCAGCGAGATGCGGGCCATCTGGGACGCCATGCGCCCCGCCTACCAGGCCTGCCTCAGCGGCGAGGCGACGCCCGCCGAGGCCGCCGCCCGCATGCAGGAGCGGGCCGTGCGCCTGATCGCGGAGATGCGGGAGTGAGCGCCCGCGGCGCAGTCGCGGACCTCGAGTCCCGGGGCGGTCGCCTGGCCCTCTGGTTCCTGGCGCCCACCGCCGCGGTGCTGCTGCTGGTGGTGGCGTACCCCTTCCTCTACAACGTCGGGATGTCGTTCACGAACTGGAACATGTTCCACTTCCGCGACCCGGCGTTCAACGGGCTGACCAACTACGCGAAGCTGCTGCGCGAGCCGGAATTCCTGAGCGTGCTGCTGCGGACCTTCCTGTGGACGGGCGTCAATCTCGTCTTCCACGTGGGCCTCGGCGTGGGCGCGGCCCTGCTGCTGAACCGCCGCCTGCCCGGCCGGCCGCTGTACCGCGCGCTGCTGATCCTGCCCTGGGCCATGCCGCAGTACATCTCGGCCCTGACCTGGCGCGGCATGTTCAACCTGGAGTACGGCTCGGTGAACCTGCTGCTGGGCGAACTGGGGCTCGGACCGGTGGCCTGGCTGGGCGGGGAGTGGACGGCCTTCGCCGCCGCCACGCTCACGAACATCTGGCTCGGCTTCCCGTTCATCATGGTCGTGGCCCTGGGCGGCCTGCAGAGCATCCCCGAGGAGCTCTACGAGGCGGCCCGCATCGACGGGGCCGGCGCCTGGCGCCGCTTCACCGCCATCACGCTGCCGATGCTCAAGCCGGTGCTGACGCCGGCGATCGTGCTGGGCACGATCTGGACCTTCAACAACCTCAACGTGATCTGGCTGGTGACCAAGCAGGGCGAGCCGGGCGACAAGAGCCACATCCTGGTGACCTACGTCTACAAGGCCGCCTTCACCTACTACCGCTACGGCTACGCGGCGGCCTTCTCGGTCTTCATCTTCCTGACCCTGTTCGGGATCGTGAAGATCTACCAGCGCGCCGCGGACCGGGAGGCGTTCTGATGCGCGCGCGCCCGGCGGCCCGGCTCTGGAGCCACGTGTGGGTGCACGCGCTGGTCTGGCTGTTCGTGCTGTTCTCCGTCTACCCGATCCTGCAGGTCGTCAACATCTCGCTGCGGCCCGGCGACCAGCTCTACACCACCGACCTGCGCCTGATCCCGCGGGACGCCACGCTGGACGCCTACCGCGCCATCCTGTTCGACAAGCCGTTCCCGACCTGGCTGCGCAACAGCCTGCTGGTGTCGACGAGCACGGCGCTGATCGGCGTGTCGCTCGCGAGCCTGGCCGGCTACGCCTTCTCCCGCTCGCGCTTCCGCGGGCGCGGCGCCGCCCTGCAGGGGATCCTCGTGACCCAGATGTTCCCCGCGACGATGCTGCTGCTGCCGCTGTACATGATCATGCGCAAGGTCCAGCTGGTGGACACCCTGCTCGGGGTGGTGATCGCCTACGTGGCCACCGCGCTGCCCTTCTGCGTGTGGACCATGAAGGGCTACTACGACACGATCCCCGTCGACCTCGAGGAGGCGGCGCTGATCGACGGCGCCAGCCGCTTCCAGGCCTTCCGCCGCGTGACCCTGCCCCTGAGCGCGCCGGCGCTGGTCATCACCGGGCTGTTCTCCTTCATGACCGGCTGGAGCGAGTTCATCGTGGCGCGGGTCATGCTGCCGAGCGCCGAGCTGCACACCCTGCCGCTGGGCCTCGAGTCGCTGGCCACCACCTACCAGACCGAGTGGGCCAACTACGCCGCCGGGTCGGTCCTGGTCTGCATCCCGGTGGTGGTGCTGTTCCTGGTGCTGAGCCGCTATTTGATCTCCGGCCTGACCCTGGGCGGCGTGAAGGGCTGATTCCCGCCCTGCTCCGATGCTACTTGCAATTCCCCAACAAGTTTTGATACAATCTCCTATGGAATCCTGCGCGCCGGACGCTCCTGAAGTGTTCCGACGCGCCCGTTTTGCCGTGATCCAAGGCGGGCGTTGCCGATCCAACGCCCGGGGGGATGCCATGCACCGCTCGCCCTGCGGCCGCTTGACGGTCTGTGTTCTCGTGCTCGGCGCCGTGATCGCGCTGACGGTCGGCCCCGCCCGGGCCGCCGGAACCGTGACGGCGGGGGAGACGGTGACCGTCCTGGGCGTCGACGGCGTGGGCCGCCTGCCGGGCCTGCCTCCCAGCGCCGACGTGCTGGCGGTGACGCGTCACCGCGGCGGGGGCGCCGACCGGCTGCGCATCAGCTTCCTGAGCCTGGCGGCCAAGCCGGCGGGCCTGTTCCCCGGCAGCGCCCTGGCCGCGGGCCCGGCCGACGTGCCGTTGCGGGTGACCGTCACGGGCGCCGCCGGATCGCGGGTCCTGTTCGCGGATCGGCTCGCGCTCGCGGGCGACGCCTACGCGGCGGCCGGAGCCGACAAGCGGGCGGGCGATCCCGACGCGGTCTGGCTGGACCTGCCGTCGGACCTCGCCACCGGTCCCCTGGAGATCACGGTCAGCACCCTGGCTGGCGAGACGGTCGTCGTCAGCGATCCGCCCGACAAGCTGTACGCCGCCAACTGCGCGCTGGTGCTGCACGGCAACCAGGGCCTCGGCTACAGCGACGTCTTCCACGGCCGCAGCGCCGATCTCGAGGGCAGCGGCTTCGACGAGGCGCTCCAGGTGCACCAGGGGACCGGCGTCCCGGGCAACTTCCACCTCTCGGGAACGCTGCAGACCGCCGCCGAGTGGGCTCACAACAACGGCGACTCGCTGGACTTCAACGCCTGGCTCGCCGACGGCGCGGCCGCGGGCTGGGCCGGCATGCTCACCTCCGCCTACGCGCAGCACATCATGCCCTTCGTGCGCGACGAGATGAACGACTGGGCGGTCTCCGTCGAGACCGACATGGTCGCCACGCGCTACGGCTACGAGCCGCACGTCGCCTGGGTCCCCGAGCGCGTCTGGCTGAACACCTCGGGCTACCCGTCCAACGGCGTCAACGACTGGCTCGGCGACAACTTCCAGCCGCACGGCGTCTGGGGCGTGATCCTGGACGACGACGTCCACCTGCAGGGCCACGACAACCACCGCATCCACTTCCTGGCGGCCAACGGCCTGCGCCTGATCCCGCGCGACCGCAGCTTCACCGGCAACATCGTCGGCGGCAACGGCCAGGGCTCCCTGGACATCCTGACGGGGCTGGCGTCGTCGGGCGTGGGCGAGTACCGCATCGCGGTGGCGGGCGAGGACTGGGAGGCGATCGCCGAGATGGGCGGCTGGGCTTCGGCCACCCCCAACGCCAAGGAGACCTACGACTGGTTCGTCAACAAGTGCAGCCAGGAGAGCGCTTGGCTCGCGACCTGGAAGCTGGCCGACGCCCTGACCAACCCCAACTTCGACGGCGACAGCTTCTCGCCCGTGCCCGGCACCTACAACGAGATCGGCGGCGCCGGCGGCTACGGCGGCGGCGACAACGGCTGGTACGGGCACTGGGCGGGCTGGGTGCCCTGGGTCGCCGGCGGCGACGGAAACGGCAACTGCGCCGGCGCGGGCGGCAGCTGCAAGAACTACGGCGCCCTGTGGAACGACGCCTACAACGCGCTGATGGCCGCCCCGGACAACCACATCTCGCAGGCCGGCTGGTACGTGCTGATGACCAACCTCTACGAGACGGCCTGGCACGAGGGCATCGTGGGGCCGATCCCCGGCTGGGAGCACAACTACTCCGCGCACGTGAAGCAGGCGCTGGTCTACGCCGAGGCCTCGCGCTGGGCCGCGGGGCTCTACGCGCTGACCACGGCGGCCTACGCGGCCGACGTCGACAACGACGGGTACGACGAGGTCGTCCTGTACAACGACCGCCTGTACGCGGTCTTCGAGGCCGCCGGCGGCCGCCTGGTCAACCTGTTCGTCAAGGGGCCGGGCGTGGGCGACACGGCCATCGGCAGCGACAACGCCTCCTGGAACGGCGAAGCGGACTACAACGATGCCAACCACGTCGGCGCCTTCAGCGACGTGGGCCCCGACCACCAGCACGAGACCTACGACCTGCAGGTCGTCCAGGGCGCCGGCCCGACCGTGACGCTGCGCGCGACGCGCGGGGAGGTCTCCAAGGAGATCACCCTGACCGAGGGCGACAGCTTCCTGGAGGCCGTCTACTGCGTGGGCGCGGGCACCCACTGGATCCGCAGCGGCTTCTCGCCCTCCCTGGTCGATCTGGTGTGGAACGCGCAGATGGACCGCGTCTGGGTCGCCGACGCCGCCTACATGGGCCAGCGCAATCCCTGGACCGGCGTGGCCGCGGCCTGGGTGCTGGGCACCGCCGGCGCGTCGCACCAGGGCGAGTTCGCCGGCACGCTCATGAAGGGCGACGAGATCAAGGGCGCCGGGACCTTCGCGGTGCGCCTGTTCGCCGGCGTGACGGGCGCGCCCGGCGCCGGCGGCGAGATCGCCGAGCTGCGCGCGCTGGCCGGCTCGCTGACCGACGACCTCGGGCCGCGGCCCGTGGCGGCCGACTTCTACCCGACCTCGCGCCGGCTGGTCGTGGCCTTCGACCAGGCGGCGGCGCCGGCCACGCTGGACCCGACGGGCTTCGGCGTCGACGCGGACGCCGACGGCGCGGCCGAGCTGGTCCTGGGCGCCGCGACCACGGTGGTCGAGACCCTCGCCGGCTTCGCGCTCACCTTGCAGCTGGATGCCGCCGACGGCGCGGCGCTGGCGGCCCTGGCGCCCGCCGACCTGCGCCTGCTCGTGGCGGCGGACGCCGTGCGCGACCCCGGCGGCGCCGGCAACACGCCCGTGACCGCGGCCGACGACGTCGCGATCGCGCTGCGCGCGCCGACGCTCGTGGCCCTCGACGGGCGCCTCGAGGCGGGCGAGTGGGCCCCGTACCTGTCCCTGGCCGACCCCACGGACTCCGCGTGGACCGCCAGCAACGAGATCGACGGCCTGCACGCCTGCTGGGACGACACCTACCTCTACCTGGCCATCGACGGCCGGGTCGACGCCAACTCCTGGCTGCTGTACCTGGACACCGATCCCGGCGGCCCGGCGGGCCAGACGAACCTCGCGGCGATCGACGTCTGGGAGCGCGGCGCGCTCTTCACGGCGCCGGGTTTCCGCGCCGACTTCCAGTACGGCTGCTACCAGCACCAATCGGTCTGGGACGGCGACTCCTTCTGGCGGATCCTCTCGCCGACGACGACCGCCGACCTCACCGGCGAGATCGAGTCGGCCTTCGATGCCCAGCACCTGAACGGCGACCTCGGCGGCAGCGAGATCGCCATCCCCTGGGACACCCTGTTCGGGCTGGGCGCCGGACAGGTGCCCGCCGGCGCCACGCTCTCGGTGGTGGCGTCGCTGTGCTGGGACCCCGAGCCCGGCGGCGTGCTCGGGGGCGACTCGGCGCCCAGCAACGCGGCCGCGGCGCTGCCGACGATCGACACCGTCTGGACCTTCACCGTCGACGACGACGGCGACGGATTGCCCGACGCCTGGCCGACGACCGCCGTCCCGACCGTGCCCGCGCTGCTGGCGCTGTCGCCGCCGTACCCCAACCCCTTCAACCCCCGGACCCTGATCCGTTTCGAGTTGCCCGGCGACGAGGCCGCGCCCGTCAGCCTGGCCGTCTTCAACTTGAAGGGGGAACGCGTGGCCGTGCTGGTCGACGGACCGCTGGCCCCCGGTCCCCACGCGGTGGCGTGGCGCGGCGTCGGCGACGACGACCGCCCCCTGGCCGCCGGCACGTATGTCTGCAAGCTCGTTCACGGCGGCCGGGTCGCGACCCGGACGCTCACCCTGGTGAAATGAGGAGGATGTCCATGCGCACCACCCGAACCCCGGTCCGCGCCGCCCTGCTGGCTGTGATCGCCCTGGCCCTGCCCGCGGCGCTCGCGGCCCAGGTGCCGCAGACCATCGCCATCGACGGCGTCAACGACTTCGATCCGGCGAACCTGCTGGACGCCGACGGCGGCGACACCCAGTTCACGCAGATCGACATCGGCGATCTCTACGTGACCAACGACGCCGTGAAGCTCTACGTCGGCTTCGACCACGAGAACGGCAACTTCGGCACGGTCCAGCTGGGCATCGCCATCGACGTGGGCACCCCCGCCGGCGGCACCCTCGATCCCTGGGGCCGGCAGCTCGAGTGGAGCCTCGCGACCAACAAGCCCGACTTCATGTTCTACGTGAACCTCGACAACAACTGGCAGGGCGGCCTGTACTGGAACGGCACCGCCTGGGCCAACCTCTCGGCGCCCGGCAACGGGGCGCTCGGCTGGATCGCCGGCAACGGCTTCAGCGAACTGGGCGTGCTGCTCGGCTCGCTGGGCGTGGCGCCCGGCGCGACGGTCAACGTCGAGGCTTGGACGACCCAGGACAGCCCGACCAAGGGCCCCCTGGACGCCGCCGCCAACGACGCCAGCCAGCTCTCGACCCCCGGTTCGACGACCTGGGACACGCCCGTCGACATCCCGATGATCGACTACCTGTCCTTCACCGTCATGAACGCCGCCGACAGCGACCCGCCGACCCTGTCGGGCGCGCAGCACCTGAACGCGGGCGTCGTCGACGTCACCTTCAACGAGCCCGTGGGCCTCGCCACCTCGCAGGTGCCCGGCAACTACCTGGTCACCGGGGCGACGGTGAACGCCGCCGTGCGCGACGCCCTCAGCCCAAACGTCGTGCACCTGACCCTGGCCGCCGACATCGGCGCCAGCGCCACGATGTACACCGTGACGGTGAGCAACGTGCAGGACCTCGCCGGCAACCCGATCGTCGCCGGCAGCACGACCTGCTTCGCGCTCAAGAACGTCGTGTTCCGCGGCCGCATGAGCCAGTTCCTGACGACCCAGACGCCCCCCTACGGCGACTTCACCGTCGAGGGCGGCACGCTGCCGCTGACCTGGTCGCTGTGCGACGGCATGACCGGCGTGGACCAGGGCGGCGGCGTCTACGAGGTCGCTTCCGACTTCTGCCTGCCCGGCAACTGCGGCACCGGCGCCGCCACGGCCAACCTGGAGTGGAAGTGGGTCTACAACTGCGCGACCTACGAGCCGATCGCCGGCAACCGCAACCACGTCATGGACCTCGCCACCGGCGCCCAGGACGTGCTGGACGTGTGGTGGAACGACCAGGACCCGACCCAGTTCACCGCCCACGCCATCGACGTGCTGCTGTACGTGGACCTGAACGTCTACGGTTTCGCGCCCGGCGACGTCGTGGCGGTCAACGGCTCCGACCTGCCGCTGGACTACACCGTCCCCTCGATCAACCTGCTGGCCGACGACGGCGTCTCCCCGGACACCGCGGCCGGCGACGGCATCTACTCGAAGCGCGTCACCTTCCCGGCCGGTTCGCGCAAGAACGTGTCCTACAAGTTCCTGCTCAACGACGTGTACGAGTGCTTCGCGCAGGGCGACCGCGGCGTCTTCCTGAACGACGAGCTCTACGACACCGTCGGCGGCGCCCTCGGCCCGCTGGCCATGCCCGTGGTCCACTACGACCGCTGCACCACCACCTGGCGGCCGGTCACGGTCGTGTTCCGCGTGGACGC
>PNOJ01000054.1 GCA_013824755.1 Gemmatimonas sp. | reverse complement strand
GATGCGCACCACGTAGGCGCCGGACGGTTGCAGGCGGCCCGCGTCGTCGCGGCCGTCCCACTCGGCGAGGTGCTCGCCCGCGGTCAGCGGCGCGCGCAGCAGCGTGCGGACGCGGCGGCCGTCGAGGGCGAACACCTCGACCGCGGCCGCCGCCGGGCGCGGCAGCGCGAAGCGGACCGTGGTGGCGGGGTTGAAGGGGTTCGGCGCGACGCCCAGCAGGCGCAGCGCGGCCGGCGGCGACCCGTCGGCGGGCGGCGGGTCGATCGGCGGCTCGATCGGCACGATCGCGTCGCAGGGCAGCGGCAGCACCGTGACGCCCGCGGCGTCGAGCGCGACCAACCACGCTTCCACCGCCGCGACGTCCACGGCGCCGGCCAGCCGCACGCTGCCGCGTGCGCGCATCGCGTCGGGATCCGCTGCGTCGACCGCCGTCAGGTCGCCGCCGGCGATCAGGACCCGTTCGCCGCGCACCGCGAGCGCCGCGGGCGGCGACGGCAGGTCCAGCACGTCGCGGAACCACAGGAAGTCCTCGGAGATGTCGATCAGGTCCAGGGTGCCGCCCGCCTCCAGGCCGTAGAGCAGATCGCCGCGCACGCGCAGGTCGGAGTAGGCCCGCGACATGGGGTAGAAGGACAGCGAGACGGGATCGTCGGGCTGCGCGACGTCGAGCGTCTGCAGGTAGGGCAGCACGCCGCCGAGGCCGGCCAGCCGCAGCCGGTCGCCCTGCAGCACCATGGCGGTCGCGACGTAGGACATCGTCCAGACCAGCGCCAGCCGCGGCGCGGCCGGATCGGCGACGTCGATCACCAGCAGGTGGTGGCCGATCCCGGCGCCGGTGCCGCGCACGCCGCAGTAGAGCCAGGGTGGCGACAGGACCAGCCGGGTCGGCTCGCCGAAGACGGTCACGGAGCCCAGCAGCGACGGGGGGCCGTCGCCGGACAGGTCCGCCAGCGCGACCCGGCCGCGGTTGGTCCGCGCGTGGTACCAGACAACTGCCGCCAGCCCCTCCCCGACCGCGACGTCGGAGGGCGCGCCGGCGAACTCGAGCCCGCCGCGATCGCGCGGCTGCGCGGGATCGGACAGGTCCAGGACGTGCAGCAGCCCGCGCGGGTTGTCGTCCACCGTGGCGTCATGGACCACCACGGCGACGACGCCGCGGGCGGCGATCGCGACGGGCACGGCGTCGGGTGCGGGAGCAGGCCAGAGGCCGATCGTCGTCGCCGGGCCGGCGCCGGCGACCAGGGCGTCCAGACCGACGGCGCCGCGGGCCAGCCAGGCCCGGTCGCCCGCCGCGACCGCCGCCAAGGCGCCCGTCGACAGGCTGCCGACCGAAGTCGGCGAATCGGGGATGGCCACGTCCACGCGCCGCGCCTCGCCGCCGGCCGGGTCGTCGTCGCGACGCGTGAGCCAGACCCCGCCCGCGCCGTCGCACGCGACGCCGGTCCAGCCGCCGGGATCGGCGAGGCGGCCGCGCGCGAGCGGGTCGCCGCCCGCAGCGAGATCCAGGATCGCCATGCCGCCGGGACCGGCCACCACGGCCAAGTCCCCGGTCAGATCGACCGCGACCGGCGACATCGCATCGCTCCAGCTGCCCGTCGGCAGCGGCGCGTCGGGGTCTGCCAGGTCCATCACCGTCGCGGCCGGCGAGCCGCCGACCGCCAGCAGCCGACCGGCGCCGACCGCCACGGTCCGCACACCGGCCGGCAGGGGGCGCCGGGCCGTGACCGTCATGCTCGCCGGATTCGTGGCGTCGACGACCATCAGCTCGCCCGCGTCGGCAGCGGCGCGGACCACGTAGGCACGGTGCCCGGCCACGGCCAGATCGAGCGCGCCCGCGTCCAGGGCGCGGCTGCCGGCCAGCACGGGGGCCGTCGGGACCGTCACGTCGATCACGTCCAGGCGCGGCAGGCCCGACGTCGACAGCAGGTAGACGCGCGGCCAGTCGACGACGACGCGCCAGCCGCCGCCGGTGCGGGCGAGGGTGGCGCGGTAGGAGGGGAACGAGGGATCGGCCAGGTCCAGCACCTTCAGGCCGACGTCCGTCACCGCGACGTAGGCGTGCTGCGCGTCCACGGCGACGTCCGCGATCGCGCCGCCGACCAGCGCGCGCCCGGCCCAGTGCAGCCGGTCCGCGTAGTCGAGGCACTCGGACGCCGCGGGCGGGGGCAGGCACGGCAGGCCCAGCAGCAACGCGCACAGCAGCTTCAGGCGCATGGTCGTCTCCGCGGTTTCGGGGCGGGTCGCTCCACGTCCATGATAGGGCATGGCGGGCGCGGCGGCATGGGAAAGGGCGCCCCCGTGGGCGCCCCGTCCTGTCCCTGCGTCTGCCTGCCGGTCGGCCCGCCCTAGAACGGCAGGTCCTCGTCCTCGACGCCCGGCACCGGGCCGCTGTCGAAGGGATCGCCCTGGCCGCCGCGGGCGGGGGCGCCGCCGCCCTGCGCCGGACGCGGCGGGCGCGGCGCGGCGTCGGGATCGCGGGCCGGGCCGTCGCCGGGGCGGCCGAGCATCTGCATCGTCTGCGCCACGATCTCGGTCGTGTAGCGCTTGTTGCCGTCCTTGTCCTCCCACTCGCGGGTCTGCAGCCGGCCCTCGACGTAGACCTGCTTGCCCTTCTGCAGGTACTGCGAGCAGATCTCGGCCAGGCGGCCCCAGGCGACGATGCGGTGCCACTCGGTGCGCTCCTGCTTCTCGCCGTTGCGGTCGCTCCACTGGTCGGTCGTCGCGATGCTGAACGACGCGACCGGGGTGTTGTTCTGCGTGTAGCGGATCTCCGGATCCCGGCCGAGGTTCCCGACGATGATCGCCTTGTTCACACTGGCCATGCGTTCCCTCCTGTCGGCGCGGCCCCGAGGCCGCAGTCTTCAACCCGTTCGCAGACCGGGGCGACCGATCGTCCGCCGACGCGAACGGCCCCGTCCGGGGCCGCCTGCTGCGGGTCGGCGGACCTCGCACCGCGATGGGGAAAAGGGGTGGGGTGGATGATGGGATTCGAACCCACGACCACCTGGACCACAACCAGGGGCTCCGCCAATTGAGCTACATCCACCACCCGAGATCCGCAACGCTGGCGCGCCTGGCAGGACTCGAACCTGCGACCGCCGGATTAGAAGTCCGGTGCTCTATCCAACTGAGCTACAGGCGCCAGAGTCGTGCGCCCGCGCTCTCGTCGAGGCACGGACGGACATAATGGTCCAAGCGTCCTGGAGTGTCAAGACAGGCACCGGAGTTCGATGGTCGGGGCGGCCGGATTCGAACCGGCGACCCTCTGCTCCCAAAGCAGATGCGCTACCGGGCTGCGCCACGCCCCGACCGTTCCTCCCCGCATTCGCGTCCGGTTCCGCCTCCCCGGCCGGCACTTCCGACCGGACGCGCTGCAAGCCCCGCTCCCCGTCGCGCCCGCGACGCCGCCGGCTCCATCCGCACCCCGGGCAGGGGTTTGCGGTCGGAGGGGCGGCGCGGGCGCCACACCCGTGCGTCAATCCCCGTTCACGCCGCCGGCCCGTAGACCTTCCGCGCGGCGTCGAGCAGCCGCCGCAGCGCGCGGCCCCGGTGGCTGATCGCGTTCTTCTCCCCGGACGCCATCTCCGCGAGGGTCCGGTCCAGGCCGTCGGGCCGGAATACCGGATCGTACCCGAATCCGGCCCGGCCGGCGGGCGAGGCCGCGATCGTCCCGTGCAGGCGGCCGTGCGACGACAGCTCCAGCCAGACCGGCGCGCACGCGGCGCGACCGGGCGCGTCCGCCGGCAGGCCGTCGGGGCTGATGCGGGTCGGGACCGCCGTGTCGTCGGGCCCGGCCGCCGTCCAGATCCGCACGTCGGGCAGGCGCAGCGCCCCGGACGCGGACGGGCCGCCGACCTCGCGCCGCGCATCGTCGCAGAGACCCGCGAACACGGAGGCCAGCCGCTGCTGGTCCGCGCCCGGCGCCACGCCCGGGGCGCCAATCGCGGCGCGGTAGGACGCCCACACCGCGCGGTGGTCGGACAGTCCGTCCCAGTAGGCCTCGGCGTCGGCGGGATCCGCGAGGTGGACCGCGAGCCGGAACGGGTCGTGCACCCAGCGCACGGCCGCCGCGGCCGGCGCCCCCGCGGGAGCCATGGCGCCGGGGCGGGGGTCCACCCAGACGGCCGCGGTCTGGAACACGGCGTGCCGGAACCCGTCGGGCACCTCGCCCATCAGCGAGGCCAGCAGCCGGCAGTTGTCCGCGTAGGTCGCCCCGGGGCCGGCGAAGCGCGCGGCGAACACGTCCGGCAGGTCGTTCAGGGCGCGGACGCGCAGGCTCGTGTCGTCGGCCACGGCGATCTCGCCGGTGAACGCGGCCGCGACCAGGGCCTTGCGCGTGGCGTTGCCCAGGATCGTCGAGCCGTCCTCGACGACCTCCGGCAGGCCGGGGTAGTCGGCCGCCGAGCGGACCTCCCAGGGGCCGTCCGCGCACAGCTCGCGCATCTCGCGCACCTTGTCCGGGTTGCGGCTCGCGAGCACCAGGACGCGCCGTGCGACGTTCATCGCCTCAGGCCTCCAGGACCTTGCGCTGCAGTTCGATCAGCTTCGCGATGCCGCCGGCGGCCAGGTCCAGCATGCGGTCGAGGTCCGCGCGCGCGAAGGGGCGACCCTCGGCCGTCCCCTGCACCTCGATGAGCCCGCCGCCCTCGGCCATGACGATGTTCATGTCGGTCGAGGCACGGGAATCCTCCGCGTAGTCCAGGTCGACCAGGACCTCGCCGTCGAGCAGGCCCAGGCTGACGGCGCCGACCAGGCCGCTCATCGGGTGGCGGCGCAGGTTCAGGCGCTTCATCGCGTCGTAGAGGGCCACCGAGGCGCCGTTGATCGACGCGCAGCGCGTGCCGCCGTCGGCCTGGATGACGTCGCAGTCGACCGTGACGGTGATCTCGCCCATGGCCTTCAGGTCGGTCACCGAGCGCAGGCTGCGGCCGATCAACCGCTGGATCTCCATGGTGCGGCCGCCCTGCCCCGACGCGTTGGTGGCCTCGCGGCGGGTGCGCTCCGTGGTGGCGCGCGGCAACATGCCGTACTCGGCGGTGACCCAGCCCTGGCCCGTTCCCCGCAGCCAGCCCGGCACGCCGTGGCTGATCGACGCGGTGCAGATCACCCGCGTGTCGCCCATCTCGATCAGGACGGACCCTTCCGCGTGGGGCAGGTAGTCGCGGGTCATGTGGACGGGGCGCAGCTGGACGGGCTTGCGGTCGTTGGCGCGTGCGGTCACGTGGCGTCCTTTCCGGCGAGATCGAGGTGCCCGTCCCAGTCGGCTTCGTTCACGTTCACCGTCTGGACCGAGTCGATGGGGTGCCCGAGGAAACGGGCGCCCGTCTCCTGGAACATCCAGGGGATGTCGCTGAGGTAGAATTCCATCCGGCCGGACGGGCCGCCGGCGTCCCGCTGCAGACCGGCTTCGACCAGCGTCCGCGACGCCGCCTCGGCCAGCGCCTCGGCCGAGTCCACCAGCACGGTCTGCGGGCCCATGAACTCGGAGATGATCCGCTTCAGCAGCGGGTAATGGGTGCAGCCGAGGATCAGCGTGTCGACCTCCGCGTCGCGCAGCGGGGCGAGGTACTCCCAGGCCACCAGCCGGGTGATCGGGTGGTCGACCATCCCCTCCTCGGCCAGGGGCACGAACAGAGGGCAGGCGCGGGCGAGCACCCGCTCCGGCCCGACCCGCGCCGAGAGCTGCTGCTGGTAGCGCCCGCTCTCCACGGTGCCGCGCGTGGCGATCACGCCGATGCGGCCGCCGCGCGTGCGCGCCAGCGCCGTCGCCACGCCGGGATCGATGACCCCGAGCACCGGCACCGGCAGCGTGCGCTGCAGGTCGTCGATGGCGAAGGCCGAGGCGGTGTTGCAGGCCACGACCACGAGCTTGGCCCCGCGGCTGACCAGGAACGACGCGTCCTGCCGCGCGAAGGCGCGCACCGTGCGCTCGCCCTTGGTGCCGTAGGGCACGCGTGCCGTGTCGCCGAAGTAGAGGAAGTCCTCGGCCGGCAGGCGCCGGCGCAGCTCCCGCAACACGGTCAGCCCGCCCATGCCGGAATCGAAGACGCCGATGGGTCCCACGTCGTCCTTTCGGGTCAGCGCCAGCGCTTCAGGATGAAGGGGTGATCGGCGTCGAGGTGGCCGGCCAGGGTCGAGACCGGGGCGCCTTCGACCAGCAGGGTGCAGGTCGCGAGTTCGGGGAAGTTCCAGGACAGCGTGCGCAGGATCGACGTCAGCGTCGCCAGTTCGGCGGCGCTGCCGCCCGGCTGGCCGGTGATGAGCTCGCGGCTCCAGTCCACGACCACGTGGCCGGTAGCGCGGTCCAGGAACACGCCCAGCGGCCGGGAGCCCGCGGGCAGGGCCGCGGCGGTGCGTGCGGCGCGGGGTCCCCGCTGCAGCGCCGACATCACCGACAGCACGTCCTCGTCCAGCCGGTCGCGGCTGGGCAGCAGCAGCTCCTCGGTGACCATGCCGAGCCCGTCGTCATCCGGGAAGTAGAGCACGACGCCGCGCGAGCCGGCGACGAGCATCTCGGGGGCCGACTCCGGCGGCGCGGCCACCGGGCTGTGCCCGGGGCTGCGGCTCAGCCAGAGGGCCGAGACCCCGCCCGCCACCGCCGCCACGAAGGCCAGCAGGGCCAGCCCCCACCACAGGCGGCGGCCTCCCTCGATCGGCAGGCGTCGGCGTGCGCGCGCGGTCACCACGGCTCCTCCCGACGCGACGCCGGCCGGGCCGCATCGCGATCCTCGGCGCCGCGGAAGGCGTCCACGGCCGCGGCGATGGCGGCGGCCAGCTCGCGACGCCGGTCGCCGTCGAGCAGCCGGCTCTCCTGGCCGGGATCGGTCAAGAAGCCGACCTCGATCATGACCGCGGGCATGTCGACCCCCTGCAGGATGCGGGCGTCGAGACGCACGATCCCGCGGTCGGGCGAACCCGATGCGGCAACCAGGCGCGGCTGCACCAGCGCCGCCAGTTCGCCGCTGGCGACGGCGTGCCGTCGCTGCGCGAGGTGCCAGGGCGTGAAGCCGTCCGCCAGATCCGGCAGCGGCGCGTCGTCGGCCACGGCGGCGAAGGTCGTGACCCCCGACGCCTCCGCGCCGAACCAGCTGTCGGCATGCAGGGAGACGAAGACGTCGCCGTCGGACCGGTTCGCGGCCTCGGCGCGCTGCTCCGGCTCCAGGTCGCGGTCGTCGTCGCGGGTCAGCACCACGTCGAAGTCCAGGCGGCGCAGCTGCTGCCGGAGGTCCCGGGCCAGATCCAGCATGAGGTCCTTCTCCGGCGTGCCGCTGTCGCCGATCGCGCCCCGGTCCGAGCCGCCGTGGCCCGGGTCCACCACCACGACCCGCACGTCGCGCGACGGCGCCGCCGCGGCGGCGCCGGGCGCCATGTTCGCCGGCACGGGCTCTTCCAGGGCGCCGCCCTCGCGCGCCTGCAGGGCGAGACGGATCTCGCGCCCGTCGTCGGCGGTCTCGACGTTCCAACCGCCGGCGCGCACCCCCAGCGCCACCGCGATGCGCACGCCGCCGGGCTGCTGCGCGAGCAGGCCGCCGGCGACCAGGCCATCGGCGGCCACGGCGCCCAGCAACGCCGGCGCCGCGCTCGCATCGTCCAGCGTCAGGGCCAGCGTGTCCGGCGCGGTCCGCTCGAGACGCCAGGCCAGGGCCTTGGCGCAGCCCAGGGTGAGGGTCGTGGCGTCGGTCGACGACGCGAGGGTCAGCGTCAGCAGGTCGGCCCGCCGGCCGCCCACCGTCAGCGTCTGCAGCACGGGATCCCAGTCCACGTCGTCGCCAGCCGCCGGCGCGAGCACGGCGGTCAGGAACTCCAACGGGAGCCACACGTCGCCATCGACGTGGACGGGCGCCAGCGCGAGCAGGAGGTTCCCGCCGGCGCTCTGGACGTGGCGACTGTTCACCGTCGCCACGACGCTGCGGCCGCCGGCGCGCATCGTCAACTGCAGGCGGTCCGGATCCCAGAAGCGCGCGGCGCGGAAGATCAGCGCCGCGTCGGCCGAGCTGACGAACGGCTCCCCCATGCCGGCGGCGAGCCGGCGCGCCTCGATCGAGGCCGGGGCGCGGTCGCCGGGATAGACGACCTGGACACGCAGGACCGGGCCATCGGGATCGGCCGCGGGGAAGGGTCCCCCGCGCGCGCCGGGCGCGATGAAGAGGGCCGCCGCCACCATCAGGACCGGGGCGAACCACGCCGTCCTGGTCGGGAACGGGCATGTCCGATCGGCGTTCACGGCTCAGTGCCGTCCCATCTCGCGCCGGATGCGCAGGTCGGAGTCGCGCTTGGCGGTGGCGTGGCGCTTGTCGTGCAGCTTCTTGCCGCGACCGAGTCCGAATTCGACCTTCACCAGGCCGTGCTTGAAGTACATGCTCAGCGGCACCAGCGTCAGCCCTTTCTCCTCCAGTCGCGGCCGCAGCTTGCGGATCTCGCGCCTGGTCAGCAGCAGCTTGCGGCGGCGGAAGGGGTCGTGGTTCGCGCGGTTGCCCTGGTCGTAGGGGCCGATGTGGACCTTCACGAGCCAGGCCTCGCCGTCGCGGATCTCGGCATAGGCGTCCCCGAGGTTGCACTTGCCGGCGCGCAGGGACTTGACCTCGGTGCCCTGCAACACGATCCCGGCCTCCCACCTATCGAGGATCTCGAACTCGTGGAAGGCTTTGCGGTTCTTGGCGATGATCTTCACGCCGCTTTCGGCGCGGGTCGCGGGCATCGTCACTCCTGACCGGATGGGATCGCGGGCGCCGGGGGTGCGAAGCTAACATCTGCGCCCGATCGGCACAATCCGCAATTTCCCGCCCCATTTTGTCGTCTGCGGGGTTGACAGTTCCGGAGGCGTCTTCTAGATTTGCGGCTCGCGGAGCACCGGGCGTTTCGTCCAACGCTCCTGCGTACGACGGTGGAGCCCGGGTGGCGGAATTGGTAGACGCGCTACGTTCAGGTCGTAGTGAGGGATTCCTCGTGGGAGTTCGAGTCTCCCCTCGGGCACCACGCACCGTCGGCATCGACAGTTGAAGCGTCCGAAGCGGTCACGGGACCGCCCAGGACCGGGATGAGGCGCCGCCAGGCGCCTTCTCTTTTTTATCAACAACTTGTATCAAAAACCGGCGATCGGTGCCGATAACGGAGGAGGACAGCCCCCCGGTCCGCCCCTTGCATCGTGGCGGGACGGGACCCGATTGCGGCATCAAGCGGAGGAGTCTGCCGTGCAGTGGCTGGATATCGACCTGACACGCGGCCAGGACACGGCCACCCGGCGCGGGCTGCTCGATCGCGCGCACACCCAACACGACCGGCTGGTGCGCCTGCAGCAGGCCGTGGGGCTCGACAGCGCCGCGGTCCACGCCTCGCTGACCGAGCTGGGCCAGCTGCTGTTCCGAGCCGCGCAGACCGGCAACCCCGCGGCCTTCGCGCCCGACCGCACGGACCTGGGCGCCGCCTCCCCCGCCCTGACCGGCGCCGCCGCCGAGAGTCCGATCGGCTACCACCTGATCGTGGCGACCGACGACCTCGTCCTGCCCTGGATCTGCCTGCACAACGGCATCCGCTTCGTGCTGGAACTGGCGCCCATCTGCGCCGACCGGCGCAGCTCCCTCAAGTCCGCCCGGCGCGGCGCCTGGTCGCGCCGCTGGGAAGACCAGATCCAGGCGGAGCAATCGCGGGGACCATCGCGCCTGGGCGAAGTCGTGCGGCGCTTCCGTCCGGAGGATTGCGCCGATCCCGGGGTCCTCTTCCTCGACGGCCACGGGCGCGGCGACGGCACGGTGCAGGCGAAGCTCGAACGCGCCATGCTCGACGAGGCCCTGGCCCAGCTCGGCGACGGCCAGCGGCTGGCCTGGCTGGAGACGCCGGCGGGCGCGATGACGCCGGGCCGGCTGGTCCGCACCGGCCGCCGCTACCAGGGCTTCCATTTCAGCGGCGCCACGGCCGTGCCCCAGGTGCCGGCGGCGACCGCGCAACTGTCCGGCTGGGAGGCGCTGGCGCGCGACCTCATGATGTCGGCGGAAGAAGAGCGGGAGCTGGAGCCCGTCGGCGTGGACCCGGTCACCGCCCTGCTGGACCGGATCTCCGAGCGGGCCGAACAGGGCCGCCTGCACCCATGGTCGGGAGGCGCCGGCGCACGCGCGACCGCGGACACCGGGGAGCGCTGGCTGCTCGAAGACGGCCCCGTCGCTCCCGAGGACCTGGCGCGTCACGCCGCCACGCCGCCGCTGGTCTTCTCCAACAGCTACCTCGGCCTGACCGCCTTCGGACCGCGCTTCCTGATGTCGGGGGCTTCGGCTGTGGTGGGGCCGCACCTGGCCGTGTCGCAGCCGCGCGCCCGCGCCTTCGCCGGCGACTTCTACCGCTCCCTGGCCGGCGGCGCGACCGTCGCGAGCGCCCTGCGCACCGCGGCCCTCGCCTGCCGCGACCACAGCGGCGCCGACGACCCGGCCTGGCTCAGCTACGGGTTGCTCGGCAGCGGCGCGCTGGCCCTGCAATACCTGTAGGTTCAGTCGCGCGTGGTGTCGTGGGCCCGGATCAGCGCGATCAGTTCGTCGTGGATCGCGCCGTTGCTGCCGATCAGGTCGGTCGATCCCGGCACGTAGGGACGCCCGAGGTGGTCGGTCACGATGCCTCCCGCCTCCTGCACCAGCAGGATTCCCGCCGCCACATCGTAGAGCTCCTGCGGCTGGCCGCGGCCCGCCAGCAGGCCGTCGTAGCGGCCGTCGGCCAGGTAGGCCATCTCCAGGGCGATGGTGCCCAGGCGGCGGACCTTCATCGATCCGAGCAGGACCTGCTGCAGCAGCGGCGCGCTCTGCACGAAACGCCCGCGCTTCTGGAGCTGCAGGCTGAGGATCGAGGCGCCCAGCGGGGCGCGGTCGCTCACCCGGATGGGCTCGCCGTTGAGACGGGCGCCGCCGCCGCGCACGGCGGTGAAGCGTTCGCCATGCAGCGGCTGGTAGACCAGCGCCGCCAGGATCTCGTCGCCCTCCATCAGGGCCACCGACGTGCAGAAATCCGGCAGGCCGAGCGAGAAGTTCAGCGTCCCGTCGATCGGGTCGAGGTACCAGGTGCGGCCGCCGGCGGCCGCGGCGCCGCCCCCCGAATCGCCGAATTCCTCGCCGTGGACGGCGTCGCCGGGGAACGCCGCGCGGATCCGCTCGACCAGCAGCCGCTCGATGCGGTGGTCGGCTTCGGTGATCGCTTCCTGCCCGTGCTTGAAGCGCAGCTCCCCCGTGCGGCGGAAGAAGCCGGCGGCGATGGCGCCGATCTCGTCCGTCCAGCCCAGCAGCGTGGTTTCGATCGCCGGCAGGTCGCGGGTCATGGCCGCCCTTCCTCGAGTCGCCGGCGCGCGAGGGCGTCGGCCATGGTTTGCAGCGCGTCGCGGGCGTGCCCCACGATCGCGGCGATCTCGGCCGCCGTCGCGCGGTCCTGGTGGATGCCGGCGACCGCGACGCAGGTGCGGCCCGAGGCGGCGGCCAGCCGCCTGGCGCCCTCCCGCGCGAGCGGACCTTCCTTGTGCCCGGGCACGACCGCCAGCTCGTCGCAGGGCTCGCCGGCGGTGCCGCCGGCGGTCGCGGCGACGGCGACGGCGCCGACGTGGACGGCCCCGCCGCCGATCAACAGCAGCAGATCCCGGCCCCTGTCCAGCAGTTCCAGGCGAACGGCCAGGCGGTCCTCCCCCCGCTCGCAGGTCCAGGGCAGGGGTCCCGTCACCAGGTCGCCGTCCACGGCCGCCTCCGCAACAATTGCAGCCACCCGCCGTTCTCTATGATATTGTGCGCGTCGACGAGGCGTCACCCCGCCGAAGGACCAGGATAACGATGGCGACGGAAGAGTCCAGCTTCCAGTTTCCCGCGACGCCCCGCACCGGCGCCGTCGGCCACTGGGCCCACCTGCTCGGGGCGCTCGCCACGTTCGGCCTCTGCCTGTTCTCCGCCCTGGACGCCGGGAAGATCCGCCCCAACGACGGCACGGTCTGGCTGCTCGGCCGCTCGACGGTCACCGTGCTGGAGGTGCCGCCCCGCGACGACGGCGGGATCAACCTGCTGCAGCCGGGTGACGAGATCCTCGGCATCGGCTCCACCTTCGTCAATTCGCCCCAGGAAGCCGCCCAGCTGCTGAGCCGCCAGAAGGTGGGCTCGGAAGTGCCCTACTTCATCATGCGCGGCGGGGAATCCCTGCGCATCCCGGTCAAGCTCGGCGCCTTCCGCACCGCCGACCGCTTCTACCCCTACTACGGCTTCCTCGCGCTGGCCTACTGGGTGATCGGCCTGATGATCTACCTGCGCGGACGGGAGTCCCAGGCCGCCCGGCTGTTCTTCCGGATGTGCCTGCTGTTCGCGGTGTTCTTCATGACCGACCTGAACCGCTCGAGCTATTTCTGGGGCGACATCATCTCCCGCAACGCCGGCGCCCTGGCGCGCTTCCTGCTCCCGGCGCTGTTCCTGCACTTCTTCCTGGTGTTCCCGGACAAGAAGATCGTGGTCACGCGGCGGCCCTGGCTGGAGCCCCTGCTCTACGTGCTGCCCCTGGTCTTCTACCTGCAGTTCACCATGGACCAGTTCTTCGGCTCCCACGCTCCCCGCATCTACAACACGCGTTGGCTGGTGCTGGGCACGTTCTTCTCGGCCGGCGCCGTCGCCCTGCTGCACAGCTACTACCAGTTCCGCGACCCCCTGCAGCGCCGCCGCATCCGCATCCTGACCGTCGGCACGATGGCGGGCATCCTGCCCTTCCTGATCTTCACCGTGCTGCCCGGCGACCGCGTCGGCGACACGCTCGCCTTCATCGGCACGGTGCCGATGATCGCCGTGCCGCTGTCGTTCAGCTACTGCATCGCCCGCTACCGCGTGATGCAGATCGAGGTGCTGCTCAAGCGCAGCCTCGTCTACACCCTGCTGACCGGCGGCCTGTTCCTGCTCTACCTGGGGTTCGTGCTCGGGCTCGGCGCCCTGCTGCTGCGCCTGAGCGGCCAGATGAGCCAGGTCGCCACCGTCGCCGCGACGCTGGCCGCGGCGGCCTCGCTGTGGCCCGCCCGCGCCCACCTGCAGGGGCAGCTGGACCGGCGCTTCTTCCGCAGCCGCGGCAACCTGGCGGTCGCCCTGCAGGAGTTCGGCCTGGAGATCCCCCAGATCATCCAGCAGGACGCCCTGATCACGCGCATCGGCGGCCGGCTGTGCCAGCTGGTCGACCTGCCGCGGCTCGCGGTCTACCGGCCCGCCCCCGCCGGCGAGACCTGGCTGCTGGCCGGGGTCGTGGGGCACCCCGCCGCCGCCGGGCCCCACGACGGGCCGGACGATTGCGAAGCGTGCCCCGACGAACTCGCATTGGCGGCCACCTCCTTGCGCCTCGCGCAGTTCAACGAGCCCTACTGGATCGAGCGCAGCCAGACACGTCTGGACGTCCGCACGGCCGCCACGCGCGAGCAGGCCGAGCTGCTGCAGCGCCTGCAGGAACGCGACGAGCTGGCGCGTCTGGGCATCGCGCTGCTGGTGCCGATGCTCGTGCGCGGCCGTCTGGTCGGCCTCTTCGCCCTGCCGTCCAAGCACGGCGGCGACGACTACCAGCTGCAGGACCTCGAACTGCTCACCCTGGTGGCCGGGCAGATGGCGCTGCAGATCGAGAACAGCCGCCTGTACGAGGAGGAGCTGAAGAAGCAGAAGCTGGAGGAGCAGCTGACCCTGGCGCGCTCGATCCAGAGCCGGCTGCTGCCCGAACGCCTGCCGGCGGTGGACGGCCTGGACCTGGCCGCCTGCAACCTCAACAGCGCCGAGGTCAGCGGCGACTACTACGACCTGATCGAGCGGGACGACGGCCAGCTCGTGGTCATCATCAGCGACGTCAGCGGCAAGGGCATCCCCGCCAGCCTGTTGGCCTCGAGCCTCCAGGCCTCGCTGCGCGCCCACTGCGCCATCAGCGATTCTCCGGGCGAGATCCTCGGACGGGTCAACCTCTACCTCTACGCGAGCACCGACCCGACCCACTTCGCCACGCTGTTCCTGGCCTTCGTGGACCCCGTGCGCCGTCAGGTGCGCTACAGCTCGGGCGGCCACAACGCCCCGATCCTGCGCCGGGCCGACGGCTCCCTGCTCCAGCTGGAGAAGGGCGGCCTCCCGCTGGGCGCTTCGATTTCGGCGGTTATGAGGAGGAGACCCTCGACTTCAATCCCGGCGACATGCTCTTCCTGTACACCGACGGCCTGACCGAGACCGTCGACCACACCGACGAGGAGTTCGGCACCGAGCGCGTGGAGCGCCTGCTGTCCGAGCACCACGGCCTCGGCGCCGACGACCTGCTGGCGGTCATGAACGCCGAACTGCGCGCCTTCAGCGGGCGCGACCAGGCCGACGACGACGTGACCCTGCTGGTCCTGAAGGCCCTTCACGCCGCCGCGGGCAACCCGGCGGGCGACGCTGCGTACGCACAGCGGGAGCCGGCCCCCCTCATCCGAGCGGAGTACGAGTCATGAAGAAATCGGTCCTGATGGGCCTGGCCGCCCTGGCGCTCATCGCCCTCGCCCTGCTGTTCCTGGGCGGTCCGGAGCGCCAGTTCACCACGCGCTCGGCGGAGGCCTACGAGCTGTTCGACCAGGGCTACTTCCAGATGAACGCGTTCCAGTTCGCGCGGGCGGATTCCTCGCTGAGGCGCGCGTTGGCCCTGGACCCGGGGTTCGCGGCGGCCCACGCCATGCTGTCGCAGGTCGCGCTGCGCTTCGGCGACAATGAAGGCAGCGTGCGCGAGGCCGCCGCCGCCGACAGCCTCGCCGCCCGCCTGCCCAACGCGCTGGAGCGCGCGAAGATCGCACTGCTGCTGCTCGGCTACAAGAAGCCCGGGGACCAGGCGCGCGACTCCCTGCTCGACTACGTGCTCGCCGAGCAGCCCACGGACCTGATGGCCCTGTCGGTCAAGGCCAGTGTGCTCTACCAGTCCGGCCGACCTGACGAGTGCCAGCGCGTCTACGAGCAGATCCTGGCCATCGAGCCCAACCACGCCCCGGCCTACAACATGCTCGGCTACCTCGCCGCCGGCCGCGGCGACTACGAGCAGGCCGTCACCCACCTGCGCAAGTACGCCTTCCTGGCGCCCGATCTGGCCAACCCGCACGACTCGCTGGGAGAAGTGCTGAGCTGGAAGGGCGACTACGCGGAGGCCGAACTCGCGTTCAAGACCGCCCTCGACGTCCAGGAGGACTTCTACTATTCGCAGATCAACCTGGGCGAGCTGTACCTCGAGCAGGGCATGATCGCCAAGGGCGAGGCGATCCTCGAGAGCATCCGCGCCGCCCTGGCGGGCCTGCCGCAGGAGCGCGAGCTCGACGAGACGCTCATCCGCATGTACTACACCCACGAGCTCTACGACGAGGCCCTGCGCGCCATGGCCTCCTACCAGACGAAGTACCCGGACGCCTTCCTGGTCGGTTTCTACCGGGCGATCCAGCTGGCCATGGAGGACCGCCGCGCCGAGGCGGATGCCGTCGCCACCGGCTTCTTCGCCGAGGCCCGCCGCAGCGACGACTTCGCCTTCAAGGCCTACCGCGACCAGATCGACAGCCTGGAGCACCAGCTGCGGGCCATGCTGGCGACCCGGGACGGCGACCACGAGAAGGCGATCGACGAGTGGCAGCTGATGCTCGACTCCAACCGCGCCCGCCCCGCGCACGAGCGCTGGTGGTTCCTGTGGCGGCAGGGCGAGAGCTACCTCGCCGCCGGGCGACCGGGACCGGCCATGGAGAACGCGAAGCGGATCCTCGCGACCAACCCGGCGCGCATCCGACCCCTGCTGCTGCTGGCGAAGGCCGCCGTGGAACTGGGCGACACCGGCCTCGCGAGCCAGGCCCTGAAGAAGGTGCAGCCCGTGCTGGCCCGCGCCGACGCCAAGCTGCCGGTCCAGCAGACCTACCGCGACCTGATGGCGCGCCTCACGCCGACGCCCGCCGACTAGATCGCGGGCCGCCACGCGGACGACGGCGCCCGGTCTCGCGACCGGGCGCCGTTTTTCTGCGGGTCGCCGTGCCGCCGGCGGCTACACCTCGTCGAAGAAGTAGGGCCGCAGGCACTGGATGATCCTGTCGTAGGTGTCCGGGTACAGCGCCCAGACGGTGGCGGCGACCGAGCTCAGCAGGCTGTTGCCGTCCTGGGGGGTGAAGCAGAAGCCGGTGATCTCGCGGCCGTCCTGCGAGACGTGGATCCCGTTGTAGGGGATCACGGTCTGGTTGAGGATGCGGCCGTAGAAGCCGTGGTCGCGCCCGAACGAGAAGATCGAGTTGGCCGTCTTCTTGTGGGTCATCGCCACACGGTCGTTGGCCTCGCAGCGCTGCAACAGCTCGGCGTGGGTCACGGGCTTGCGCACCGTCAGGTGGAACTGCAGGGTGTGCATCAGGTTGGTGTTGAGCTTGAGGGCCGAGGAGAACAGCTTCAGGTCGAAACCCAGGGTGTTGAACAGGTGCCAGGCGTCGCGGGCGTGGTGGGTGCCGAAGACGGCGTCGCCGTGCGAGCCGATCTCGGGGCTCGGCACGAACTTGCCGTCCTGGCTGATGTCGTTGGCGCGGCGGATGCAGACGAACCGCCCCTGCACCAGGTTGTCGGGGCCCTCGTCGCCCAGACCGAGCATCTTGATGATCAGCGACAGGTTGTGGGTGTTGCAGCTGACCACCTGCAGGTACTTGTCCGTCGCGTGGTCGAGCACCTCGTCGTTGATCCCGCGCGCGTACTGCTTGCCGAAGCCGAACTCGCTGCCCTGGGCGACGAACAGCTCGGTCGAACCCTCGTAGGAGCGGTACCACTTCTCCTTCATGTCGTTGCCCATCGGCGTGCAGTCGATGACGACCCGGGCGGCTTCCAGCGCCTCCTCGGTCGTCGTGTCGACCTGGATGCCGATGCCCTTGAAGCCCGCGACGTTGTCACGGTCGGAGACGATGCGCGCACCGCGTCGGATCAGGTCCTTGACCTTGCTGCGGTCGGTGACCAGCGGCGTGTTCTTGTGGAAGAGCACGTCGTCGATGCCCAACTGGTCCTTGAAGTGGCTCAGCAACCCGATCAAGGGCTCGCCGATGGTCCCGGTCCCCACCACGAGGACGTTCTTCGTGCCGCGCATGGATCCTCCTCTTGCCGGCGGTGAGTCGCGTGGGCCGGGCGGGCGATCGCCCGGCGCCGGCATGCTAGCACGGGCCGCAGGGGACTTCCACCCCCTGCACAGGCCCCCCCCCGCGCGCGGCTACAACCCGAGCAGGGCGGCCATGCCCTCGCGGTCGAACCCCTGGCGCGGGACGTAGGCGCGCACCCAGCGCTCCCCGTCCAGGACGAAGTACGGGATCCCCCGCTTGCCGGTCCGCGCCTCCAGCAGGCGGGCGGCATCCTCGTCGTGGTCGATCTCCACCGTGTCGTAGACCACGCCGTGCTCGTCCAGGAACCGCTTGGCGACGCGGCAATCGGGACACCAGGTGGCGCTGTAGACCGTCAACGTGTCGTAGCCCTTCCCGCCCACGGTTCCTCCCTCAGTCCAGGTCCAGGCCGATCAGGGCCGCGTTCAGCTCGCCGACGCGCGCCGCGTCGCCGCCCTCGAAATAGTAGCGCAGCACGGCGTCGGTGCCGCTGGCCCGCAGTTCGAACCAGCAGCCCTCGAATTCGATCAGCGTGCCGTCGCCGGCGCGGAAGCAGCGCGCGACCGGCGGCAGGCCGCAGCCCGCCGGCAGGCGGTCGCGCAGGGCGGCGGCCACCGCCGCCGGCGCGAGCCCCTCCAGCGCGGCGAAGAAGGCCACGGCGGCCGCCTTGCGCCGGTTGCCCTCGGCGCGGGCCTGCTCACGGGCCGCGCCGCGCAGCGACTCGTCGAACAGGGTGACGTCGCGCCGCTCGTAGAAGCGGTGCACGATGCCGTAGGCGTCGAGGCGGTCCAGGTAGAAAGCGGCGAAGCTCCCTCCCGCGGCGAACAGGCGCGCCCCGAGGCCCAGCGCGACCAGCCCGACCTGCAGGCCGTCCTTCTCCTTGATCGCCAGGGTCGCCCGCTCCTCGTCGCGCGACAGCATCCAGTCGTCGGGGCCCAGCGCGGCGCCGCCGCTCTCCTCGGCCATGATCAGCAGGCGGGGGCGCGGGCCGAACACCGACTCGGTCCCGGTCGCGTCCACGGCGCGGGTGGTCAGGTCGGGGTCGTCGGGATCCGACCCGAGCACCTGGTCCTCCAGATCGGCGACCAGGCTCCCGAAATGCTTGAAGCCGACCGGCACGCGGAAGACGTGCAGGCGGGTGCCGTGCAGGCGGTTGAAGGCCCCGGCCAGCTCGCCGATGCTGCGGCTGGTCGGCCAGCTGGTGGCCACGATCCAGTCGTCGTCGCCGAGGGTGCCGGCGGCGTGCAGCGACTCGAGGCGCGCCGCGGCGAGCATGAAGTAGATCTGGTTGGGCTTGAAGAAGACCAGCACGCGCGCGTCGTCGAGGGGATCGACCTCGAGCCCGGCCGCGCGGGCCCGCTCGGCCAGGCCGGCGGGAGCCGCGGTCACCATGTTGAAACGGTCGCCGTCGGGATCCCAGATGAACACCAGGTCGGCGCGCCGCTCCCGCAGCAGGTCCTGCGCGCCGACGTGCTTGTAGACCTGCCACTTGCCGGGGTCGACGCCGTGGTTCACGCCGTCCAGGATG
This sequence comes from Gemmatimonas sp., assembly GCA_013824755.1. Lineage (GTDB taxonomy): Bacteria > Krumholzibacteriota > Krumholzibacteriia > LZORAL124-64-63 > LZORAL124-64-63 > PNOJ01. Next base: position 1,291 of record PNOJ01000054.1, on the reverse strand, counting down.
CCGATGCCGTGGTAGTCGCTCGATTCCGCCTCGTGGGTGAAGAAGACGGGCCCGTCCCCGTCGACGCCCACGCCCAGCTCGGCGAAGACGCGTCGCGCGGCGGCGCCCATGCTGCCGCCCTCGGTGCAGATCGCCGTGCGGAAGCCGCGCGCGGCGGCCGCCGCGATCCCGTCCAGCATGTCCGCCGGCACGATGGCCCGCAGCGAATCCGCATAAGCGGCGACGGGGTCGAAGTCGCGCACGATCAGCGGGTCGTCCGCGGCCGCGAGCGGGATCTCGAGACCCTCTTCGGCCGCCCGCTCGGCCAGCAGGCGCACGCGGTCGGCGATGCGGCCCGCCATCTCCAGCAGCTGCATGCCCGACTCGTCCATGGGCTTCCAACCGCCCTTGTAGCTCTGGCTGTGCGAGGCGGTGAAGTTCTCGCCCCCGTCCAGCTCCTCGTGGTTCACCCCGAAGGACGACAGCCAGATCGGTGTGGTGGGGCAGCCTTCCGGCCGCAGGTGGACACAGAGTCCGCAGGCCGCGTAGAGGCGGGCCGCCAGGTCGATGAACTCCTGCGTGTGGGGGCGCACCTCCCCGCCCACGTGCAGGTGGGCCAGGCCCTCCTCGAGCGCGAGCTGGGCGCGGGCGGCCAGCATGACCGTCACGTTCAGGCTGTTGAACGGGACCTCGGTGTTGTGCAGGTCGCCCGGGTCCAGCAGGTCGCGGTACCCGGCGGTGCCGAGCTGGAAGTCGCGGGCCCAGGCGAGCAGGCCGCCGGCGCGGGCGAGCGTGGGCGTGATCCGGATGGTCTCCTCGGCGCGCAGGAACGGCGTGAACAGGGGCCGACGTGCGGTCATGACGCTCCCTCGGGTTCCGGGTCCGCGGCCGGCAGGGGCAGATCGCGCAGCAGGGCGGCGACCAGCGCGGCCTCGCGCGCGCCTTGCGCCGTCCAGGCGCCGCCGGCGCGTGCGACACGATAATCGGATTCGGCGGCCGCGGCTTCCCGTCCGGCCAGGTGCAGGCGCGGCTTCGACCGGTGGGGCGCCCCGTCGTCGGGGCAGAAGGTCTCGCAGTTGCCGCAGTCGTTGCACAGGTCGGCCAGGCAGAGGTACTGCCAGCGCTTGGCCAGGCGCTCCTCGTGCTCCGCGGGTCGGGCCAGACGGATCATGGCGTCGTTCGGGCAGACCGTGACGCAGAGGTGGCAGCTCGTGCAGTCGAACAGTTCCAGCTTGCGGCCGGTGCTCTTCAGCGGCGCGCGCACGGCGGCCGCGGCGTAGGGCGCCGCGCCGGCGGGCGTCGCCAGCCGGGC
>PNOJ01000053.1 GCA_013824755.1 Gemmatimonas sp. | reverse complement strand
GCCAGTGCCGGCGACCGCTCTCCAGCTCGGCGGGCGTCGGGAGCACCAGCTGCCCGGCGTCCAGACGCGCGAACTCCTCGCGGTCGTAACCCGCCAGCTTCAACATGCTCGCGTTGGCGAAGAGCCCCTCGTCGCCCACGGACATGAAGATCGACTCGCCGGCCGACTCCACCAGCGAGCGGTACTTCTCCTCGGAGGTCTTCAGGGCGGCGGCCGTGCTCAGGCGGCCGCGCTCCGCCTGGAAGCTGGTGCGCAGCAAGTAGACCAGCAGCAGCGTCACCGCGGCGAGGATCAGCAGGGCCGCCGCCTGCAACCGCCCGGCCACCGCCGCCACCTCGCGGTCGACATCGTCGGTGTAGACGCCGGTGCCGATGATCCAGCCCCAGGGCGCGAAGCCCTTGACGTAGGACAGCTTGGGCACGATGCGCGCGGGGTCGTCCTTCCACTGCCACATGTAGTCGACGTAGCCGGCGCCCTCGCGGCGCACGACGTCGGCCATCGCGACGAAGATCAGCTTGCCGTGCGGGTCGGCGAAGGCGGACAGGTCGCTCCCCTCGAGGTCGGGGCGGTAGGGGTGGACGATCATCCGCGGCTGCTGGTCGTTGATCCAGAAGTAGTCCTTGCCCTCCTGGCCGTAGTGGAGGCTGCGGACCTGCAGGATGGCGGCGTCCTGGGCCTGCTCGCGCGTGAGCCGGCCGGCGCGCTCCTCGGCCTCGTAGCGGGCCAGGATGTTCCAGGACGATTCGGTCAACTCGCGGATCATGAGCCGCTTCTGGTCCATCACCGCACGGCTCAGGGTGGGCAGGAAATGGAAGAAGACCACGCCGCTGAAGAGGCCGACGGCCAAGAGGGCGGGCAGGCCCGTGCGCAGCGCGAGCCGCTTCATCGTGGTGTCCTGCCCGCCGACCTCATGCCGATGCCTCCGCGCCGGCGCCTACAGCAGGAACTGCACGCCCGCCAGCAGCTGGTTGGGGCTGTCGCCGGTGCTGAATTCCACCCCGTAACGGAGCTTGTGCTTCAGGCGGTAGTAGTGCAGGCCCGCCGTGAGGTTCCGGATCGCATCGCCGACGCCCGGCTCGACCGCGGCGAACTTGCCCGTCAGCTGCACGCGGTCGCGGCGCAGACCCGACTCGACGAACCAGGTGCTGCCGTGGAAGTTGAGGTTGTCCCAGTCGTACCAGCCGGCGTCGAGCGTGCCGAACATCCCGCCCGCGACGAAACCGGACTGCAGGTCGACCACGAAGGCCCGGCTGTCGATCGTCCAGCCGGGATCGGCGGCCGACACGTAGCCGGCGCGATTGGCCCGTCTCTGGTAGTCGATCCCCGTGCCCAGCAGCAGGTAGGGATCCCCGCCCAGACGCTCCTGCCCGTGGAACCAGCCCGTGGGCGCGGCGCCGACGGCCGCGTACTCCAGGTGCCCGGTGAAGCGCGGCGCCGCCTCGGGATTCTTCGTGGTCCCGACCTCGTAGCCGTCGAAGACGCCCGCGCGGTAGGCGAACTTCCCGCCGCACGCGCCGTGCAGCATCAGGCCCTGGTCGCGCCAGACGAAGGTGTTGGCCAGCTTGATCACCTCGGCGTTGTAGTCCAGTCCCAGCAGGCTCGCGGCCGAGGACGTGTTCTCGAAGGACAATGGCAGCAGGATCAGCCCCACCTCCAGCCAGTGGTCCCCACGCAGGCGCAGGTCGACGAAGATGTCCTGCAGGTCCGTGGACACGCTGCTCACGGCGGCATTGCCGGCGTTGTCGTTGTCCGTCTCGGCGAAGACCTTCACGCCGTCGGCGATCTGGCCGCTGAAGATCAGGCGACCCCGGCGCAGATACAGGTCGCGGTCGGCCACGGCGTCCGCCACCGTCACGGCGTGGAACTGCCCCAGCAGGCTGAACTGCAGGTTGGCCCCGTCGTCGAAGTCCCAGCGGGGGCCGGCCAGCGCGGGTGCGGCCGCGAACGTCGACACCACCAGCGCCGCACGCAGCAGCAAGTCCGTCCTGGTCATCGGTCTACTCCTTGTCGGGAGGGAAGGGGAGGCGGGCCGGACGACCGGCCCGCGTGTTCAAGCTTCGACGGCGACCCGCCGGTTCTTGGTCACCAACGACACCACGATCAGCGCCAGGAAGCTCAGCGGGATCGAGATGATCCCCGGCTGCCCCAGCGGGTGCCATGCCTGTTCGGCGGTCAGCCCGTACGGCCCCGCGAACATCTCCGGTCCGGTCAGGATGATCCCGAGCGACGAGACGATGCCCACGATGATCGAGGCCACGATGCCCGCCGCGGTGGTGCGCTTCCAGAACAGGAGCATCAGGATGGCCGGCAGGTTGGCCGACGCCGCCACGGCGAAGGCCCAGCCGACCAGGAAGCTCACGTTGATCCCGCGGAAGACGATGCCCAGCACGATCGCCACGATGCCCACGGCGAAGGCCGCCAGCTTGCCGGCGCGCACCTTCTGGCGGTCGGTCAGCTCCATGCGGCCGAAGCGGTCCATCAGGTCGTGCGCCACCGCGCCCGAGGCGGCCACGATCAGGCCGGCCACGGTGCCCAGCACGGTCGCGAACGCGATGGCCGAGATGATGGCGAACAGCACGCCGCCGAAGGACATCGCCAGCAGCGGCGCCGACATGTTGTTGTCGGCCGGGTTCACCGTGCCGTTGACCGCCGCGCCGAGACCCATGAACAGGGTCAGGACGTAGAAGAAGCCGATCGAGGCGATGGCCACGATCGTCGACTTGCGGGCGCAGGCCGGGCTCGGCACGGTGTAGTAGCGGATCAGGATGTGCGGCAGCGCCGCGGTCCCGAAGAACAGGGCCAGCATCAGCGACACGAAGTTGAGCTTCTCGGTCGTGGTGTGCACCTTGAACTTCACGCCCGGCTTCATCTCGTCGGTGCCCGAGACGGTCTTCGGCGAGTAGACCGTGTACTTGGCGTCCTTCTCGTCGGTCACGGCCTGCTTCTGCCACTGTTCGACGCGGGTGTCGGGATGCGTCAGGTGGGCCAGGAAGGCCAGCGGTCCCACGGGGCCGGTGCCGGCGGCGGCTTCCGCTTCGCTCAGCCCGCCGATGCGCCGCAGGCGGCCGACGGGCTCCAGCACGCCGCCCACCACGCCGTTGACCTGGTCCCCGCTGCTCCACTGGGCCCGCCAGAGCGTGCCGTCGGCCTCGCGCTTCCACCAGGTGGTCGTCCCGTCGCGGTCGTACTTCTGCAGGCTGCCGGTCGTGTGCCGCAGCGCGTACCCCTGCTCCTGGAGCTGGCTCTCGGTGGCCTGCACGGTCATCTCGCCGCCGGGGGCGCCGCCGTCGAGCCCCAGGGGCTCGGTGCTCAGGCCGCGCGTGAGCACGAAGCCCACCAGGATGGTGGAGAAGATCAGCAGCAGTCCGCCCTTGAGGAACTGCACGTACGTCGTGGAGGTCATGCCGGCGGCCGAAACGATCACGATCACGATGGCGCCCACCAGGATCACGCCCACCCAGTGGGGCAGGCCGAGCAGCGGCTCCACCAGCGAACCGGCGCCGTTCATCTGCGGGATCAGGTAACAGATCGACACCACCAGCGTCGAGATGGCCGCGGCCAGCTTGATGCCGCGGCTGTCGAACTTGGCGTCCAGGGCGTCGGTGAAGGTGAACTTGCCCATGCGTTTCATGGGCTCGGCCACCACGAACAGCGCCACGACCCAACCGGCCAGGTAGCCGATGGAATAGAGGAAGCCGTCGTAGCCGAGGGTGGCGATCATGCCGCAGATGCCCAGGAACGACGCGGCCGACAGGTAGTCGCCGGCGAAGCTGATGCCGTTGACCGCCCAGTGGATCTGGCCGCCGGCGGCGTAGTACCCGGCGGCCGACTTCGCCTTGCGCGCGAAGAAGAAGCTCAGGAACAGCACCGTCGCGACGAACAGCGCGAAGATGATGATGGACAGGGGGGTGCCGTGCAGGTTCATGCGCCGGCCCCCTTGTCGCCAGGAGTGACGTTCAGCTCGCGCTCTTTGCGCGTGCAGAGGTGGTTGTAGACGAGCGCCAGGAGCAGGGCGAAGACGATCAGCCCGAAACCGTAGACCACGGCGAGGTTGAGCCCGGCAACGACGATGACCTGCATCGCGCGGCCCTCGGCGACGACGCTCGTCAGGACGAATCCGGCGTAGACGACGCAGTAGACGATGAACATCGCGACGCCCAGCCGGGTCTTGTAGCCGCTGGCAGGATCCGGACCTGACGGTCGGGCGGGTCCGTGGAGCATCTTCCCTCCTAGGGTACTGGCGGACGGTGGGGGCGGGGGGACTCGGCCCGAGCCGAAGGCCGCCCGACGGAACGTAATCTCGGGAACCCTAGCATGTTGTGAATTATTACACAACGAAATCGTCCGGGTCGGCGATCTGCGGATCCTGCGGCAGGCACCGGCCAACCCCTTACCCGGGCTGTCGAAAACCCTTGCCCCCGGCGCCGATCCCGGCCATCATCCGACCAGGACGACCAGCCACGGAGGACTGCCGCCCATGCACCTGCCCACGCCGCGTGCGGAATCGCCGCGCCGCCCGTTATCGGTTTCCCCAGCAAGGCGCATCCCGTTCGCGATCCTGTGGGTCCTGCTGTCCGCCGGCTCCCTGGCGGCGGCGACCGACGGCAGCTACGTCGTGCGCAACGGGGACTCGCTGGGACGGATCGCGACCCGCTGCGGCACCTCGGTGGCCGAGATCAGCCGCAACAACAAACTGGCCGGCGACATCGTCCACGTCGGCCAGGTCCTGAAGATCAGCGCGCCATTCCAACAGGTCGCGCCGGACAAGGTCTCCTGGCGCCACCCCTTCGAGGGCCGGCCCGGTCGCGTGCTGCGCCCCTTCGGCGCCCAGAACGGCTCGATCGTGGCGCGGCGCACCGGCACCGACATCGCCTACGCCACCGGTGGGGAGGTCCTGGCCCCCGCCAACGGTCTCGTGCGCTACGTGGGCGAACAGGCCGGGTACGGCACCCTGGCCATCATCGACCACGGTGGCGGCTTCACGACGGTCCTGGGGCCCCTGGATCCGGCGGCCCTGGCCATCGAGACGGGCCGCATCGTCCTGAAGGGCGAATCCCTGGGCCGCAGCGGCGCGCCCGTCGAGGGCCGGGAGCCTTACCTCCACGTCGAACTGCGGGTCCACAGCGAGGCGGTCGACCCGTCGCGCCTGCTGCGCTGACCCGCTCGCGGATCGGAGAACAGCGATGGACCTCAGCCGCGTCATCCGCGCCGTGCCGGACTTCCCCAAACCGGGCATCCTCTTCCGCGACATCACCCCCGTCCTGAACGACCCCGCAGCCTTCCGCACCGCCCTGGACGGGATGGCCGCCCTGGTGCGCGACGTGCCCTGCGACCGCCTGGCCGCCCTGGAATCCCGTGGCTTCCTGTTCGCGGCGCCGCTGGCCCGGCAGTGGGGGAAGGGCCTGGTCGCGATGCGCAAGCCCGGCAAGCTGCCCGCGGACACGGTCGCCGAGAGCTACGCGCTCGAATACGGCACCGCCACGCTGGAGGTCCACCGCGACGCGATCACGCCCGGAGAGCGCGTGCTGATCGTCGACGACCTGCTGGCCACCGGCGGCACCGCCGCCGCGGCCGCCGCGCTGGTGCGGCGCCTGGGCGGCGTCGTGGCCGGGCACCTGTTCCTGGTCGAGTTGGATGGCCTGGGAGGGCGCGAGAGGTTGGCCGGCGACGGGGTCTTTTCACTTGTCAAATTTCCGGAGCACGGCTAGGTTGCCGATTCCGGCCTTCACCGGTGCGATGGGACGGTCCCGCTCGCCAGGGACCGCATCCCTGCCGAACATTCGCCCTGGAACGGACCGGGTACCCCAGTAGCTCAGCTGGATAGAGCACCGGTTTCCTAAACCGGGGGTCGCAGGTTCGAGCCCTGTCTGGGGTACCACCGCTTCGCCCTGCCGACGCATTTGCACGATGATGCCGCCCACATCATCACGTCACCACGTTTTCTCACGATTGTTCAACGCGGTCGGGGGGAGGGTCTCCTGCTGGAGACTCACGAACCCGTGCCGCTCCAATTCCTGCAGGAAGATCCAGACGCGCTCGCTGGCCTGGTCGGCTTGATCCGGGTGTGCGGCCACGAAGGCGCGCATGATCTCGGCGAGACTGCGGCGGCCGTCCAGCAGGCGCCAGATCGTGCTGCCGAAGGCCTCGAGGCGCACCTCGACGTGGGCCCGTTCGGGCGGCAGGCGGGATTGCAGCCAGCGCGCGAGCGGACCGCGGTGAAACCGCGGCTCCAACAGGACGACCAGCGAGGCCCCGTCGATCGGCGTCTCGCGCGCATCGACCAGGGTCCGCGGCACCAGTTCCAGGATCCGTTCGCCATCGATCGTCCGGCGTCGATTCCCCATGCGAGCGGTCGCCTCCTCGAATCCCCGAGATCCAACCACGAACGGCCGACGGCGCAGGCTATCATCGATCCCGACACGTCACAAGCAGCGGTGCGTTCCACGCTTTTCATCGCCGCGGCGATCCGTTACACTGCGAGCATCGTCCGCCGCCCTGAAAGGAACGCCATGAACGAACCGACCGCCACGGAACGCTGGTGGGGCGCCGCTTGCTACGCCAGCGCGCTGGTCGTGCTGCCCATCCTGATGGTGGAGCACAAGGGGGAGTTCCTGGCCCGCCATTGCCGGCAGGGTTTCACCCTGCTCGCCGCCGAGGTCGTGCTGCTGCTCGTGCTGGGGATCGTGGACGCCAGCCTCGGCCGCATCCCGCTGCTCGGCATGCTGCTCTCGATCGTCCTGCACCTGGTCGGCCTGCTGGCCTGCCTGGGGATCTCGGCGCTGGGCTTCGCCCGCGCCCTGGCCGGCGAATCCTGGAACCTGCCGTTCCTCGAGGAATTCGCGCAGCGGGTGCCCATCCACTGAGAAGACCGGTTACCAGCCTGGCGGGAGGTGCCAAGCCAAAGCCCCGTCGGGCCTTGCGGCGCTCGCTTCAGTAATTGCGCATAATGTATATTATGTTAAGTAGATAATCTTCCGGCTCACGCGGCGCAGATATCCAGGATGGCCCGCTCGAGGATCATCTCGGGCTCCAGCGGGCTGCTCTTCATCGCCGCCTCGCAGCGATGGCACGCCCGCAACGCCCGCTCCACCGTGGCGTCGCCCCACGCCCGCGCCGTCTCCGCGGACTGGCGGGCGGCGAACGGCGTGATGCCCAGCAACCCCGGCACCGCCTTCTCCGGCTGGCCCTCGGCGCGCAGCGCCGCCACCTGCGCCACCTGCTTGACGCGCCAGATCAACAGCGGCGCCAGCTCGAACGCCGACCGTCCTTCTGACAGGAACCTGTGGAACGCCGCCAGGCCCTCGCGCTGGCGTCCCGGCCCGAGCTGCTTGACCAGTTCGAACGGGTCGATCGCCCGTTGCTCCAGGATGACGGCCCGCAATGAGGCCTCGTCCAGCCCGCCCTTGGCCTCGGCGGCGATCAGGGCCAGCTTGTCGAGCTCGCCGTCCAAGGCGTGCAGGTCGTCGCCGACCAGTTCGACCAGCATCTCGGCCAACTCGAGCGCCAGCGGCAGCGCCTTGTCTTTGGCCCGGCGCACGGTCCAGTCCACGAGATCGCGGCCGCTCGGCGGGGCCATCTCGAAGTGGAAACCGGCCGACTTGCAGGCCTTCACCCATGATTTCCGGCCGTCCACCTTTTCGGACATCATCACCAAGGTCGTCGCCGCGACCGGATCGGCCAGGTAGCGCTGCAGGGCCTGTTCCGAGGCCGCGTCGCCGACCATGTGCTCGGCCCGCTTGACCCAGATCACCTGGCGGTCCCCGAACATCGGGTAGCTGCGAGCCTGCTGGAGGATGCGGTCGCAACCCGCTTGCTCGCCGTCGAATACATGGGAATTGAAGGCCGAGCCCGACGCACCCAGCAGCTTGTTCACGAGGTACTCGACGATGCTCGCGGCGCGGTGCGTGTCTTCGCCGGCGAGCAGGTAGACGGGCCGGTAGCTTCCCGCCGCCAATTCGCGGCGCAGGCTGGCGAAATCGGGTCCGTCGCTGCGACCGCCCCAGTTCGCCATCACCAATCCTCCACGATCAGGCCCAGGACCTCGCGCACGATCTCCGCGGCGGCCTCCTGGCGCGCCGTCAGCTCGCTGGTGGCGCCGTCGCCCAGGATGAAGTTGCCGCTGCCGTTGAGGCGCTTGCGGGTGAAGACGTTCTCGCCGCCGTCCAGGCGCCGCATGGTCAGCTCGACGGAGATCTGCACCTGGTACTCGTCGACCTGCATGTTGCCGCCCGTGGCCGAGGTGAACGCCTCACGGAGCTTGTACCCGACCACCCGGCCGGCCAATTCGGTGCGGGCGGCCTCGGCGTCCACCACGCGCAGCGTGTTGTCGTCCTGCAAGGCGGAAATGATGGCCTCGGTCAGCTCGATCTCGATGCTGGGCTCTGCGGTGGCGTTCTCCAGGTAAGGCACGTTGACCAGTCGCAGCGACTCGTCGACACGCCCGCTGCTCGTGGAATAGACGCCGCAGCCGCCGGCCACGAGCGCGACGGCCACCAGCACGAACGGGATCGCGGCGCCGGAGCGCCGGCCCTCATCGCGAAGAAGATTCACGCACTGCCTCACTGATATTGTACATCTTCAATCTGTATCGCAACTTATCGCGGTTCATCCCCAGGAGCTCCGCGGCTCGTGTCTGGTTGCCGCCGGCCAGGGCCAGCGCCTGCCGCACGCACCGCTCCTCGGCCCGCGCCAGCGTCTCCTCCAGGTGCAGCCCATCTGCGGGCCAAGGGCCGCCCAGCAGGGCGGTGAGCTCCTCTCCGGGCGGCAATGCGGGCGGCTTCGCCTCGGTCAGGTTGAGCTGGATCGCGTCGATGGTCTCCCCCTCCCCCAGCAGCACGGCGCGTTCGATGACGTTGCGCAGTTCGCGGATGTTGCCCGGCCAGGCGTAGGCCAGCAGGGCGCCGACGGCGTCCGGCGCCAGGCCGGTCAGGCGCTTGTGGAACTGCAGCGCGTACACGCGCAGGAAGTGGTCCGCCAGCGGCAGGATGTCCTCGGGGCGCTCGCGCAGCGACGGCACCCGCAGGGGCACGACCTTGAGGCGGTAGTACAGGTCCTCCCGGAAACGCCCCTCGCGCACCATGGCCGCCAGGTCGCGGTTGGTCGCGGAGATGATGCGCACGTCGACCGTGATGTCCTTGAGCCCGCCCACCCGCCGGAAGGTCTGGCGTTCGAGGACGCGCAGCAGCTTCACCTGCAGGGTCGGGGCCATCTCGCCGATCTCGTCCAGGAACACCGTGCCGTGGTGGGCGAGTTCCAGCAGGCCCTGCTTGAGCTGCCCGGCGTCGGTGAAGGCGCCCTGCTCGTGCCCGAACAGCTCGCTCTCCAGCAGCTTCTCCGGCAGGGCGGCGCAGTTGATCTCCAGGAACGCCTTGTCGCCGCGCGGGGAGCTGGCGTGGATGAGGTTGGCCAGCACGTCCTTGCCGACGCCGGACTCGCCCTCGATCAGGACCGAGGTGCGCTCCCCCTGCGCGATCTTGCGGACCGTCGCGTAGATCTCCAGCATCGCGGGGGCTTCGCTCATCACCATCCCCGGCGTCCGGGCGAAGCCCTGCCCCCGGCGCCGCAGGGCGGCGAGTTCGGCGGCGTCGCGCGTCGCCTCGAGGCCGCGGCGGATGGCCAGCGACAGCTGCTCGATCTTGAACGGCTTGCGGATCACGTCGAACGCGCCGGCGCGCATGGCGTCGACCGCCGTCTCGAGGTCGATGTGGGCGCTCATGATGATCACGCACATCCGCGGGAACAGGGCGTGGATCTCCCGCAGGACGTCCAGGCCGTGGCGGTCGGGCAGGATCATGTCGAGCAGGACCAGGTCGGGGATCAGCTCGCGGACGGCCGCCAGGGCTTCCTCGCCGTTGGCGGCCGTGCCGATGGTGTGGCCCTCGCTCGCGAGGGTCTGCCGCAGGAACTGCAGGATGGAGCCCTGGTCGTCGACCACGAGCAGCTGGGCGGACATCTCACCTCCGGCGGAATGCGGCGGGTCACGGCGCGATTATCGAGGGGCGGGTCGCTCCTGGCAAGACCGAGTTGGCGGCACGGGGCGCGGGAGAGCGGTCAGTGGGCGCCTTCGCCCTCGAGCAGGACCCGGAAGGTCAGGGCCAGGATCCGCAGGTCGGTCCTCAGGCTGAGGCTGCCGATGTACTGCCGGTCGAGGGCGACCTTGCGGCGGACCGAGTCGACGTCGGTGTCGTAGCCGTTGATCACCTGGGCGAGGCCGGTGATGCCGGGCAGGACGATCAGGCGGTCGTGGTAGCAGGGTACGTCGTTCTCGAGCTGGCGGATGAAACAGAGCCGCTCGGGTCGCGGCCCGATGACGCTCATCTCGCCGCGCAGGACGTTCACGAACTGCGGGAACTCGTCCAGCCGGGTCTTGCGCAGGACGCGGCCGACGCGGGTCACGCGGTCGTCCTGCTTCGAGGCCCACTGCGGCCCGTTCGCCTCCGCGTCCTGGCGCATGGTGCGCAGCTTGAAGATCCGGAAGGGGCGGCCGGGATAGACGACGCGCCGGCGCTCGGGGTAGGACGGGCAGGGCGAGCGGCGCTGGCGGCGGTCGATGCCGATGCGGGATTGCAGGAAGAAGACCGGGCCGCGCGAGTCGAGCTTGATCGCCAGCGCGATCAGGGGCAGGAACGCCCCGAACACCGCCAGGGCCACGACCGCGATCGCCACGTCGGTCCCGCGCTTGATCCCCCGCGCGTAGGCGACCGCCCGCTCCGTGACGAGCCGGTCGTCGTGACCGGACGGCGGCTCAAGCAGCCCATCGCCGACCAGGGAGGTCCGCAACGGGCGGCGGTCGAGCCGGGCCTCGGCCCGGAACGGATCGTTCTCGACTCTCACGGAAGGAGCCTCGCTTCCCCACTGATGACGCGCCGGCGGCGTTCGGATGCCGGTCCCGCGACGTCACCGACCCTCGGGCGAGGATGCAACGATCATACAGGAAACGACGCCGACATTCAAGAATATCGGCCCAGGTGCTTGAATCTTGAGGAGGGATCCGCTGGTGTGTGGAAGCCCGCAACCCGTTGCCGGGTGCGGGCTTCCCCTCGAAGATCAGTTGAGGCGGTTCAGGGCGATCGACACGGCGGCCGCCGTCGAGATCGTGCCCAGGATGATGGGGTAGATGACCCGGAAGAACCCCGGCGCCCGCTGCGGCACCTGGACCGTATCCCCGGGGTGGACCAACGGGTTGCCCGCGAGGTCGCCGCGCTGCAGGAAGGCGACGAGGTCCACCGGCTGCGAGGTGTGGCGGCCCTGCGGGTCGGCGTGAACCCACCAGACCTTTTCGAGGTTGCCGGCGTCGACCGGCGCGCCGGCGAGCATCAGCACGCTCAGCAGGCGTGTCGGCTCGTTGATGAGGTAGGTGCCCGGCGCGGCCACGCCGCCGAAGACCTGGACGCCCTCCGCCGGCGCCACCACCGCCGCCGCGTTGCCGGGCACCATGACGGTGTCTCCCGGCCCGCAGCGTGACCGGCGTCGAGGGGCCGCTGCCGGTGAGGATGCCGCTGATGTCGTGGACCGCGGCCGTGGTCTCGCCGGTGCCTTCGGCCACCACGCGCACCTGCGTGAGGTTGGCGTCGGGCGCGGGCCCGCCCGCGGCGCGCAGCGCGTCCCAGAGCGACGGCACCGTCTCGAAGGTGTAGCTGCCGGGGTTCGCGACGGCGCCCAGGACGTAGACGCGCAGGGCGTTGTACTGCATCACGGTCAGCGACACGTCCGAGATCTCGCGATTGAAGAGGCGCAGCTTCTCCAGCACGAGCTGCTCGGCCTCGCGCAGGGTGAGCCCCGCCACCGCGACCTCGCCGACCAGGGGCGCCACCGCGGTGCCGTCGGGCCGGACGGTGAGGCTGCGGTCGAGCGTCGGCTGCTGCAGGACGTTCAGCTGCACCACGTCGCCGCTGCCGAGGCGGTAGGCCGCGGGCGGCTGTTCCGGGATGGCCGTCGGCTGCGCCGTGGCGACGGCCGCGGCGGCGACGAACAGGGCGGCGAGCAGGCAGACGGTGCGACGGTTCATGGGGATCCTCCCGATCCGGCGGTGCCGGACGGCTCAGGACATCTGCTCCCGGTACCAGGCGACGGTCCGCGCCAGGCCGGTGGCGAAATCGACCTGCGGCTCGTAGCCGATCACTTCGCGCGCCAGCGAGATGTCGGCCTGCGAGTGCGGCACGTCGCCCGCGCGCGCGGGGCCGTGGACGGCCGGCAGGTCCGAGCCGGCGTGGCGCTGGATCAGCGCGTACAGCTCGTTGAGCGAGAAACGGTCCCCGCAGGCCACATTCACGGTGCGGCCGCCAGGGTCGGGCGCGTCGGCCGCGCAGAGGTTCGCGTGCACGACGTTGTCGATGTACGTGAAGTCGCGCGAGAAGGTGCCGTCGCCGTTGATGACGGGCGCCTCCCCCGCCAGCAGGCGGGTGATGAAGATGGGCACCACGGCCGCGTACTGGCTCTGCGGGTCCTGCCGCGGCCCGAACACGTTGAAGTAGCGCAGGCCGACGCAGCTCAGGCCGTACAGCTTCGCGAACACCGAGAGGTACAGCTCGCCCACGTACTTCTGGACGGCGTACGGGGACATCGGATCGTAGGGCATGTCCTCGCGCTTGGGCAGGCTGGGCGAATCGCCGTAGGCGGAGCTGCTGGCCGCGTAGACCAGGCGCTTGACGCCGGCGTCGCGCGCGGCGACCAGCAGGTTCAGCGTGCCGTCGACGTTGTGCAGGTGCGAGGTGACCGGATCGTCGACGCTGCGCGGCACCGAGGCCAGCGCGGCCTCGTGGAAGACGACGTCGACGCCCCGGCAGCAGCGCCCGGCGGTCTCGGGGTCGGTGATCGAACCCTCCACGAACGTGATCGCGTCGCGGACGGCCGCGAGGTTGGAGAGCTTGCCTGTGGACAGGTTGTCCAGGACCGTGACCTTGTCGCCGCGCGCCACCAGGGCGGCCGCGAGATGCGAGCCGATGAAACCGGCGCCGCCGGTCACCAGGCATGTCTTCATGATACCTCCGTGTCCTCGTCTAGAGCTTGAACAGGTGTTCGCTCCGGCGCCCCTTCAAGGCGTTGCGCGTGTCGATGACCGGCTTGCCGGTCTCCAGCAGCAGCGCATGGTCGACGGTCCGGTGCGGGGTGACGATCACCGCCGCATCGAACTCCTTCAGCGTCTTCAGGTTCCAGTCCGTCAGACGCGGCAGGTCCTCGAACCCGTGCAGCGCCGGCACGTGCGGGTCGTACCAAGCGACCTTGGCCCCGCGCTTGTGCAGCAGCTCCATGATATCCAGGGCCGGGGATTCCCGCACGTCGTCGATGTCGGGTTTGTAGGCCACGCCGACGCAGAGCAGGCGGCTCCCCTTCACCGAGCGCTCCACGCTGTTGAGCGCGGTGGCCACCAGGCCGGCCACGTGGCGCGGCATCCCGCCGTTGACCTGGCCGGCCAGCTCGATGAAGCGGGCCTCCATGCCGAACTGGCGGGCCTTCCACGAGAAGTAGAAGGGGTCGATGGGGATGCAGTGGCCGCCCAGGCCGGGGCCCGGGTAGAACGGCATGAAGCCGAACGGCTTCGTGGACGCGGCGTCGATGACTTCCCAGACGTCGATGCCCATCGAGTCGCACATCAGGGCGATCTCGTTGACCATGCCGATGTTCACGCTGCGGAACGTGTTCTCGAGCAGCTTGACCGTCTCGGCGACGCGGGCGGTGCTGACCGGGACGACCCGCTCCATAACCTGGCCGTAGAGGGCCGCGGCCGCCGCGGTGCAGGCCGGCGTCACGCCGCCGACGACCTTCGGGATGTTGCGGGTCTGGTAGACCGGGTTGCCCGGGTCGACGCGCTCCGGCGAGAACGCGAGGTGGAAGTCCTTGCCCACCACCAGGCCGCCCTCGTGCAGCCGCGGCAGGATGACCTCCTCGCAGGTGCCCGGGTAGGTGGTGCTCTCCAGGATGACGAGCATCCCGGGATGCAGGCGCGGCGCGATGACGTCGACGGCCGACTGGATGAAGCTCATGTCGGGGTCGTGGGTCTTGCTCAGCGGCGTCGGCACGCAGATGTTCACGCTGTCGCACTGGGACAGCACGTCCGGCGAGGTCGTCGCCTTCAGCAGGCCGGCGTCGACGGCCGCCTTCACGTCGGCGGCGGGCACGTCGATGATGTAGCTGTCGCCCCGGTTCAGGGCCGCGACCTTGCCCTCGTCCAGTTCGATGCCCGTGACCCTGAAGCCCGCCTTGCAGTACTCGATCGCCAGGGGCAGGCCCACGTAGCCCAGTCCGATCACCGCGAGGTGCGCGGTGCGCTGCTCGAATTTCTCCTGGATCATCTTCCTCTTCCTCTTCTGTTCAGACGTCCGCGGCAGGCAAACCGATTCGGCCGGACCGTGGAATGCAAGGAGAGTGCCACCATGCACCGGGGATCAGCCCTGATCCCAACCGCTCCGCGCCCGGGCGCGCCAGAGGCGCCGCTCCCCGATTAGCTCTTTTATTTCCAATATGTTATAAACAAGGCGCCGAACCGTCAAGGCCAGCGTGACCAGCACCAGTCCCAGCAGCAGGACCTCGCCCCAGACGCCGGCCTTGGCGCGGTGGTGATCGAACAGCCGGTGCGCGGACAGGCCGAAACTGATCAGCAGCCACGCCAGGATGGCCCCCAGGGCGGCCTTGATGCTGCGCTGGATGATCTCGTCACGACAGCGCAACGACTGCCGCAGGGGGAAGGCGTCGGACTCCTCGGCGAATCGCGATCGGTAGGGGCGGCCGTGGTCGCTCAAGCTTTCCTCCGGCGTGAATCCTTCACGCGGTCGTCCTGCTCCGGCCATAGAAGAAGGGTCTCCGGTCCGTCCAGAAACCCCTAGTCGTCGTTCGAGTTCTGGTACGCCCGGCGGGATTCGAACCCACGACCTCTTGCTCCGGAGGCAAGCGCTCTATCCAGCTGAGCTACGGGCGCACGTTGAGCGGCAGCTAGTATCGCCGCTGGAAGTTCAGGGGTCAACCGGCATTTGCCCGGCCGCTGCGGGCGACGACGGGGACCTCGCGCCCGGCGTCGCGCAGCAGATCGCGGGCGTAGGAGCGCTGCGTCTCGGCGCCGCCCTCGACCCCGGCGCCACCGAGCAGCCGCGCGATCTCGTCGACGCGGCGGACCGGATCCAGCACCGCGACGTCCAGCAGCGTGCGCCCGCCGGCCCGGCTCTTCTTCGCCAACCAGTGCAGGGAACCGTGGACCGCCATCGTCGGCAGGTGGGTGATGCAGAGCACCTGCGCGCCGGCCGACAGCCGCCGCAGCAGCCCCGCCACCGGCAGGGCGTTGTCCATGCCCAGGCCGGCGTCGATCTCGTCGAACAGCAGCAGCGGCGGCTCCTCGTCCCGGCGGCGCAGGACGGTCAGGCCGAGGTGGATCCGCGACTTCTCCCCGCCCGAGGCGATCGCCGCCGCCGGCGCCGACTTCTCGCCGAGGTTGGTCCGGATGAACAGCTCCACGTCGTCGGCGCCATCGGCCTGCACGCGGCAGGGATCGCCGTCGACCGGCAGGGCGCCCTGGGGATCGAGGCGGGGAGCCACCCTGAATTCCAGCGCCAGGTCGGGCAGGGCCAGCGGGCGGATCAAGTCCTGCGCCGCGCGGGCCAGCCCCGGTGCGGCGTCGCGGCGCAGCCGGCGCAGGTCGGAGCAGGCCTGCGACAGCGTCCGGCCGGCCCCCTGCAGGGCGGTTTCCAGATCGGCCAGGTCGTCGTCGGCGGCTTCCTGGCGGGCCACGCGGTCGCGCAGGCGCGCCAGCAGGTCGTCCAGCTCCGCGACGTCGCAGCGGTACTTGCGTTGCAGGTCCTGGTACAGCTGGGCCCGCCGTTCGAGCTCCTCGAGGTCCTCCGGCCCGGCGTCGAAGCCGTCCAGGAAGCGCTCGAGGACCCGGGCCGCTTCGCCCGCCAGATCCGCGGCGGCGTGCAGGTTCTCCAGGGCGCCGGCCAGGCGGCTGCTGCGGCCCGACTGGCGTTCGAGCTCGCGGGCGGCGCGGGCCAGGCGGACGACGGCGCCGCGGTCCTCGTCGCTCACCGACTCGAGGGCGGCGGCGGCCGCCGCCTGGAGCTCCGCCGCGTGCCGGGCGACGGCCAGGGACTCGGCGATCTCCTCCTGCTCGCCGACGCGCAAGCCCGCCGCCGCCAGCTCGTCGCGCTGATAGCGCCACAGCGCCAGCTGCTCGCGGCCCGCCTGGACGTCGCGCCGCCGCTCGGCCAGTTCCGTGCCGGCCCGCTGCCAGGCCGCCCAGGCCGCCCGGACGGCGGCGCGCTGCGCCGAGCCGCCGGCGAGTTCGTCCAGCAGGTCGCGGGCGTGGCCCGACCGCTCGAGCTCCCGTTGCTGGTCCTGGCTCTGCACCGAGATCAGCAGCGGCCCGATCTGATCCAACACTTGAAGAGATGACAGCAACCCATTGATGAGGACTCGATTGCGCCCTGCGCGACGCAGCTCCCGGCGGATCACCAGGACACCGTCGCTGCCCGGCAGCACGCCGGCCTCGCGCAGGCGGGCCAGCGTCCGGGGACGGTCGGCGAGGTCGAAGACGCCCTCGACGTAGGCCTCGTCCTCGCCCTCGCGCACGAGGTCCTTGGGCACCGGCGCGCCGGCCAGCACCGACAGCGCGCCGGCGATCATCGACTTGCCGGCCCCGGTCTCGCCGGTCAGCATCGTCAGCCCCGGCTCGACCGCCAGGACGAGGTCGTCGACCAGGCCGAACTGGGAGATGCGCAGGGAGGCCAGCATCTCATTCCCCGGTGGACCGGCGCTGGATGGCGCCCCACTGGAGCTTGTGACGCATGGCGAGGAAGAAGTCGCTGTGGGGGAACTTGACGAGCCGGACGGGGTGCTCGCCGCGCCCGTAGTGGATGACGTCGCCGCTGGCCACCGAGCAGGCGGCCTGCCCGTCCGCGGTCAGGGTCGCGCCCTGCCCCACGTCGGCGAAGCGCAGCTCGACGGTCTTGTCCTCGGGGATGAGCAGGGGGCGGATCGCCAGGCTGTGCGGGCAGATGGGCGTCACCACGAAGCCGCGCACGCCGGGGTGCACGATCGGGCCGCCGGCCGACAGGTTGTAGGCCGTGGAGCCCGTCGGCGTGCTGACGATCAGGCCGTCGCCGAGGAAGCGGCCCAGGGTCACCTGATCGATGCGCACTTCCATGAGCAGGGCGCGCGGCAACGGGCCCATGTTGACGACGAGGTCGTTGAGGGCTTCGAGCTCGACGATGTCCCGGCCGTCGCGACGGACCCGGCCGCGGATGCGCGTGCGCTCGGTCACCGAGTAGGCGCCGGCGAAGAGCTGGTCCAGGCTCGCGGCGAGTTCGGCCGACGGGACGTCGGTCAGGTAGCCCAGGGAACCCAGGTTGATCCCGAGCAGGGGCGTGGCGCGGTGGCCGATCGTGCGGGCCGCGCGCAGCATGGTGCCGTCGCCGCCGAAGGCGACCATGACATCGCAGCGGTCGGGCAGCTCGTCCTCGCCGACGATCGTGACGCCGGGGGCGAATTCCGCGAGGTCGGCGGCGGCCAGCAGCGGCACGCCGGCCCGTTGGCAGCAGGCCGCCACCTCGGCCACGGCCGCCGCGATCTCGGGTTTTCCCGGATTGCCGAAGAGGCCCAGTCTGCGGATCGGCATGGCGGTCCTGTCGTCTCAGGTGGCCGCGCGGGCCCGTCCCGAGCGGCAGCGCAGCCGGACCCGGTCCGCGATGGCCGCCGCGTCGAGGCCGACGCCGTGCAGGATCACGTCCCGCGAAGCGTGGTCGAGGAAGCGGTCGGGCAGGCCGAGCGTCATCACCTCGGGCATCTCGTCGCCGCCCCGCGCGGCCGCCCACTCCAGCACCGCGGCGCCCGCGCCGCCGACGATGCTGTTCTCCTCCACCGTGACCGCGAGGACGCCGGGAACCAGGAGGCGCTGCAGCAGGTCGGTGTCCAGCGGCTTGATGAACCGCAGGTTCACCACCCCGACGGACAGGCCCGCGGCTTCCAGGCGCACCGCCGCCTCGCGGCAGGGCGTCACCATGCTGCCGACGGCGAGCAGCCAGGCGTCGCGCCCCTCGCGCAGGACCTCGGCGCGCCCGATCTCCAGGGGCAGGGCCGTGTCGGGCAGCGGGTGGCCGGGCCCGGCGCCGCGGGGGTAGCGCAGCGCGCTGGGGCCGTCGTCGCGGGCCAGGCCCGTGGCCAGCATGCGCCGCAGCTCCGGCTCGTCCTGCGGCGCCATGAGCACGAGGTTGGGCACCGTGCGCAGGTAGCTGAGGTCGAAGGCGCCGTGGTGGGTGGGCCCGTCCTCCCCCACGATCCCGCCGCGGTCGATGGCGAACACGACCGGCAGCTTCTGCAGCGCCACGTCGTGGATGACCTGGTCGTAGGCCCGCTGCAGGAACGTGGAGTAGACCGCCACCACGGGGCGCATGCCCGCGCACGCCAGGCCGGCGGCGAAGGTGACGGCGTGCTGCTCCGCGATGCCCACGTCGAAGAAGCGGTCGGGGTAGCGCTCGCGGAACGCCTTGAGCCCCGTGCCCTCGGGCATGGCCGCGGTGATGGCCACGACCCGCGGGTCGGCGGCCGCCGCCTCCAGCATCGCGCGGCTGAAGATGTCGGTGTAGCTGGGCGACGAGGCGACCGTCGGCTTGAGCCCCTCGGCCTTGTCGAACTTGCCGACGCCGTGGTAGCGGGCCCGGTCCTCCTCCGCGAAGGCGTAGCCCTTGCCCTTCTGCGTCACGACGTGGACCAGCACGGGCCCCTTGAGCTTGCGCACCGCCTGCAGGGTCTGCACCAGCAGCGGCAGGTCGTGCCCGTCGATGGGGCCGAAGTAGGTGAACCCCAGCTCCTCGAACAGGATGGTCGGGACGACGACCTGCTTCAGGCCCTCCTTGATCCGGCTGGCCAGCTTCTGGGCGAGCTGGCCGCGGGGCAGCTTGCCCAGCATGTTCCAGAGGTCGGCCTCGAAGCGCGTGTAGACCTGGCCGGAGGTGATCTGGGTCAGGTACTTGGCGATGGCCCCGACGTTCGGCGAGATGCTCATCGCGTTGTCGTTCAGGATCACGATGAGGTCCGACTGCAATTGGCCGGCGTTGTTGAGCCCCTCGTAGGCCAGGCCGCCGGTCAGGGCGCCGTCGCCGATGACGGCGATGACGGACTCGTCGCGCCCGCCCAGGTCCCGGGCCTTGGCGAAGCCCAGGGCGGCGCTGATCGAGGTGCTGGCGTGGCCGACGCCGAAGTGGTCGTGAACGCTCTCGCAGCGCTTGGGGAAGCCGCTGACGCCCGCCTCCTGCCGCAGGGTCCCGAAGTTGGAACGCCGCCCCGTCAGCAGCTTGTGCCCGTAGGCCTGGTGGCCGACGTCCCAGACGATCTTGTCGCGGGGCGAGCGGAAGACGTGGTGCAGCGCCACGGTCAGCTCGACCACCCCGAGGCTGGCCCCGAGGTGGCCCCCGGTGGAGGCCACCGTCGTGATGATCTCGTCGCGCAGCTCGGCGCACACCGCTTCCAGCTGGGCGGGCGTCAGGCCGGCCAGGGCGTCGGGGAGTTCGAGCCTGTCGAGGATGCGCGTCATCGTTCCCGTCGGCCGGCGGACCGGCCCTGGCTGGGGTGGCGCCGCCCGGACGGGGTTCCGGGCGCGGGCAGGGTCAGAAGATAGCCCGGCCCGGGTGCGGGCCGCAACTCAAGAGTTGTGCCAACATGATTGTGTCCGGATCACCACTAATCGACGCGGTCGGCTTCCTGCCAATCACATCGCGTAGATCAACTTGTGTTGCCGTTGCCGAGTCAGAACCCGCGTACTGATCTTGCGCCAGTAGTAATCCACCCATCGCCCAGGCAACCCGATGCGGCTCACGAACAACCGGCGCTCCAGAAGCTCCCGCACGCTGACTCGCTGCTCGAGCATCCCCCGCACCTGCGCTGGCGTCTGACTCCCGCGCTCCTTCTCCCGACGACCTTTCATGTAGTTACGCCACACCAGGAACACCGCCAATCGCTCCGCGCTCGACTGCCGTCGCTTCGACCATGCGATCGTCTCGCGCTTGTGGTTCGCGCTGCTGTGGCGGATCAGTGTGTCGACCAGGTTGATCGGGAACAACGGATTACCGGCGTCTCGTCGTTCCTTGCTCGAGGTCACCAGGTGCGTCGACTCGCAGGGCAGCACTTTCAGGATCCTCGGGTAGGTCTCGTGCTCGTCGCTCAGGATCGTCACCTGCGGTTGACCACCGGTGACCACTTCGAGCAGATGCTTCATGTCCTTGTATACAGCCTTGGGGTCGGGGCGGCCGTGGATCTTTTCCAACTTC
>PNOJ01000052.1 GCA_013824755.1 Gemmatimonas sp. | reverse complement strand
GGGCGCAGGACCATGCCGTCGGCCAGGGCGCGGTCGACCCGGATGGTGCCGACGCCGGCCTCCTCGTAGGTGGGGATCCAGCAGGGCAGGTCGCTCCAGGCCTGGACCTCTTTCTCGGCCAGGAAGTCGCGGCCGACCCAGGTGAAGGTGGCGTCGGAGCCGGAGACGGCGCGGCAGGTGTCGAGCAGCTCGCCCATGGTCAGCTCGCCGGGAGGCGAGACGGCGTTGTGCAGGCCGACGAGGCGCTTCTCCAGGCCCAGGACCAGGAAGTCGGCCAGGTCGCGCACGTCGATGATCTGCACGGCCTCGCCGGGTCCCTCCGGGGCGAGCACCTCGCCGCCGCGGGCCACGCGCACCGGCCAGTAGGTGAAGCGGTCGCTGCCGTCCAGGGGCCCGACGATCAGGCCGGGGCGGACGTTCCAGACGCGGCCCGGCATGGCGTCGGCCGCCGCCTGCTCGCAGAGGGCCTTCAGGGGCCCGTAGGTCTCGGCCGTGATCTCCTCGACCGTCGGGTCGGGCAGCGTGCCGACGGCCGACTTCTCGTTCAGGCCCACCTGGTTGAAGTCGCCGTAGACCGAGATGGTCGAGATGAAGACGTAGTGCTGGACGTGGTCGCGCAGCAGGTCGGCGGACATCTTCACGATGCGCGGGACGTAGCCGCTGGTGTCGATGACGGCGTCCCAGTCGCGGCCGCGCAGGGCGTCGAGCTTGCCGTCGCGGTCGCCCTCGAGCTTCTCGAGGTCGGGGAAGAGCTTCGGGTTCGACTTGCCGCGGTTGAAGAGCGTCACCTCGTGGCCGCGCGCGAGGGCGGCCTTGACGGTGTGGGGTCCCAGGAAGCGCGTGCCGCCCAGCACCAGGATGCGCAGGCGGCGGTCGCTGCGCAGCTTCGTGAAGGAGGCGCTCGCCGGCGACGTCGCCAGCGTGCCGGCCGCCGCCAGCGCGCCCGCCGCCAGGGTGGTCCTCAGGAAATCGCGTCGGTCCATGCTCATGTCGGGGTCTCCTGTCGTTTCAGGGCCAGCCGCCGCTGCGCGGCGCCCAGGGCCAGGCCCAGGGCGCCCCACAGCACGGCGACCGGCACGGTCGCTACGGCGAGACCGGCCAGGCCCAGGCCCGCCCGTCCCAGGACAGTGTACAACGAGGCGCCCAGGGCGTCGCCGCCCCGGTAGACGAAGGTGTCGAGGAAGCTCTTGGACTTGAACCGCTGCTCCCGCGACACCACGGTGAACAGCGTCTCGCGCGCCGGGTGCATCAGCGCGTAGTTGGACGCGCGGCGCAGGACCTGGAAGACCGCCAGGACGGTCAGGGTGGGCACGGCGCCCAGGACGGCGAAGCCGGCGGCGGTCAACGCCGGCACGATCAGCAGCGTGCCGCCGACGCCCAGACGCGGGATCAGCCGGCCGGCCACGCCCAGCTGCAGCAGCAGGGTCAGGCCGTTCACCGCCGCGTCGATGCGGGCGAAGATCGCGGTGCGGGCCTCGCGGCCGACCGCGGCGGCGTCGACGATGTTCGCCTGGGCGAAGTAGAGGATCGTCGAGGACACGGTGTAGAGCACCAGGTACAGCGCGACGCCAAGCAGGTAGGGCGAGCGCGCGATCGCGACGATCCCGCCCAGGGGGCCGGCGCGCCGCGGCGCATCGCAGATCTCGGTCTCGGGCGCCTCGTCCCCGGCGCGGGCCGGCAGGCGCGACGGCAGCGCACGCAGGCAGCGCACGGCCAGCTCCAGCATCAGCGCCGAGAGCAGCAGCAGGTCGGCGCGACCGACGGCGCCCACCAGCAGGGCCGTCAGGCCGGCGCCGGCCAACCCGCCGGCGCTGCCGCCCACGGCGATGAACCCGAACAGCCGCTTGCTGCGCTCCAGGGTCCAACCGTCGGCCATCACCGCCCAGAACAGCGACACCGCCCACATGTTGAACACGCTGACCCAGACGTAGAAGACGCGACCCAGGGCCAGGTCCGAGCCGTGGGGCGGCCAGCGCAGCAGCGCCCAGAACACCAGCAGGTTGGCGATGAAGAAGCGGTAGGCGGCGGGCACGAAGACGCGGCGCGGGAAGCGGTCGACCAGCAGCCCGAACAGGGGCGCCGCCAGCAGCATGATGCCCAGGTTGACGAGGTACAGCTTGGGCAGGCCGTCGACGCCGCCGGCGATGCCCATCTCCTCGCGTAGCGGGCGCAGGATGTAGTAGCCGCACAGCACGCAGAAGAAGTAGGCGGCCGACAGCAGGACGGCGGCCGATTCCTCGCGCCGCACGGGCGTGAGCCGGACGATCCAACGCGTGATCATGGCACGACCTTACCAGGGTCCTGGCGGGGACGACAGCGGGGAAGTACGGAGGCGGGCTATAGATGTTCGAATGGAATCCGCACATCGTGCCGTGACAGGGGCCGGAAGGCTGAGCGCTCCGGGCGCACGAGGCGCCCGGTGCGCGTCCCCTGTCACGGCACGATGTGCCATCTGGCTGCGATGCGGTGCTCGTCCAGGCCCCGCCAGAACGCCTGCACCCCGTCGAGCATGTCGTGCCCGCCCTGCAGGAACTTCTCCTGGTCGAAGCCCTCGGCGAAGAAGGCCGCCTCCAGCTCGTCCATGACGTGGCCGGCGTGCTGGTCCTCGATGCGGTCGTGCCAGGTGAAGAAGGCCAGCGGCAGGTCGGGCTGCTCGCGCCGCTTGAAGGCCTCGAGGCCGGCGATCAGCTCCTTCCAGAAGCCCGCGGCGGCCCAGTTCTCCACCGCGAAGCTGGCGCCCTCGGCGACGTTCGCGTCGGCGCTGCCGTAGATCTCGGCCAGGCGGTCGCAGAAGAACAGGGTCGACGGCGTGCCGTGCCGCCGCTTGCCCATGTCGTTGAAGCCCAGCCCGAGCTTCTCGCCGATCTTCAGCAGCCATTCGAAATGGGCGGCCCGGAAGCGGAACACGCCGCCGTCGACCGAGCCCTCGATCGAGACCAGCTCGGGATCGCCCTGGCGGTCGGCGTCGTCGCCGCCGGGACGGCCGCCGGCGCTGTTGAAGATGACGCCGATCTCGTTGGCGAGGATTTCCTTCGAGGCGCGCATCCCCTCCAGCGAGGAGGCGTTGATCGTCTTGAGGAGCTGGGCCACCAGGAAGAGATTCGAGAAGACCGAGAACTGCACGATCATGTGCGTGACGTCGGCCCTGCCCGCCTCGCCGGTCGCGAACCAGCGCGTGTAGGCGTTGTCGGTGATGACCGGGTGGCGCATCAGGCGGCGGTCGCAGGTCGCCACGAACGCTTCGAAGCGGTCGGCGTCCGCGCGGGACACCTCGCCGGCCGCGATGCGGCTGCGGAACTCCTGGGAGACGGTGAGCTGCATCGGCGACCTCCTGGCTCTGGAAGGATTGCGGACAGAAAAGACAGGATAACTCCGACATGCTGTCGCGCCACGTCGATGCCGCGCTGGTCAAGGCGGGGGGCGTGTGCTAGCATGGCCTTCGGGAACACCGTTGCGGCTCGACATCGAGTGCCGTAACTTACAACATGATTACGAGTTGCTTGCTCGATCGGCCGCGATGGCCGTGCAGGGAGCGCCGCATGGGATTCCGTTATGGGGAGGTCCTGGACCTCTGGCGACGGTGGACGGGGCTGGGGAAGCCGCGTCCCGAGTCCCGTGCCTCCCGTGGACCCGTCAGCCCCGCGATCGTGCCGCGGATCCTCGAACAGGCCCTGCGCCAGGTCGAGCTGCTGCGCGCCTCCGGGCGCGACCTGCAGGGCGCCACGGTGCTCGAGATCGGCACCGGCTCGGCGCCGGTCGTGCCCCTGATCTACAGCCTGGCCGGCGGCGACGACATCATCCTGGTGGACCACGTGCGCACCCTCGACCTGGATCTCCTGGTCCGCACCGCGTTCAACCTGCGTGGCCACTCGCGCGAGATCTCCGCGCGGCTCGACCTGCCCGAACGTGACGTGCTGCAGCGGCTGCGCGTCGACGACGACGAGACCGTCTTCGCGGTGCTGCGACAGTTCCACATGCAGTACCTGGCCCCCTACGACCTGCTGGAGGCGACGCTGCCCGACCACGGCGTCGATTTCGTCACCGGCAGCGACCTGATGCAGCAGTTCACGCCGCGCTACCTGCGCGCGATGATGCCGGTGATCGGCCGGCTGCTGCGGCCCGAGGGCCTGTTCTGCCACTGCGTTGACCGCGCCGACCGGCTGGGCGCCGTGACCCTGCTGCGCGAATCTGGTTTCGACATCGTGTCCGAGGCGACCGAACCCGTCCTGCGCGTGGTCACCGGCGACGAGCCGGAGGTCCAGCGCACCACGCCCCCAGACTCCTTCCTGCTGGCCGCCTGGCGGGGCGGCGCCCTGCGGGCGGACGAGCACTGACCGTCCGAACGTGGAGGCCTCCCCGTTGCAGAACCTCGCCCTCGACATCAGGGAGCGGGCCCGCCGCCACGGCGCGCGCGTCGCGATGCGCCACAAGTCCGACGGCTGCTGGCACGAGACCACCTACGCGGAGCTGGACGCGTCGGTCGAACGCCTGGCGGCGGGGCTGGTGCGCCTGGGCGTGGCCCGGGGCGACCGCGTGGCCCTGTTCGCGCCCAACATGCCCGCCTGGACCCTGTGCGACCTCGCCGTGCTGTCGGTCGGGGCGGTGACGGTCCCGGTCTACGTCACGAGCACGGCCGAGCAGCTCGCCCTGATCGTCGAGGACTCCGGCGCGCGCGTGCTCATCGCCGGCACGCCGTCGGAAGCGGTGACCGCGGCGGGCGTCGCCGCCGGCCGATCCCTGATCCTGTGCGAAGGCGAGGCGCCCGCGTCGACACCGGGCGCGATCCCCTTGGCATCGCTCATGTCGGCCGCGGTCGAGCCCGGGATCGACGCCGAACTGCGCCGGCGCGAAGCCGCGGCGAGCGACGACGACCTCGCCACGATCATCTACACCTCCGGCACGACCGGCGACCCCAAGGGCGTGCTGCTGACGCACGCCAACTTCCGCTGCCAGTTCGCGTCGCTCGACCGCCGGTTCGAGTTCGGCCCCGACGACCACTCGCTCTGCTTCCTGCCCCTGAGCCATGTGTACGAGCGGGCCTGGTCCTACTACGTCTACCTCACGGGCGCCCGCAACTCCTTCGTCGCCGACCCCAAGCAGGTCGTGGCCCACCTCGCCGAGGTGCGACCGACAGCCATGGTCTCGGCGCCGCGCCTCTACGAGAAGGTGCACGCCGCCGTGCACGAGAAGGTCGCCCACGCGCCGCGGCTGCGCCGGGCCATGTTCCACTGGGCCGTGCGCACCGGCGGTGCCTACCAGTCGGCCCGTCGCGGCTCCGGCGGCGTCGGGCCGGGCATGCGCCTGCGGCATGCGTTGGCCGACCGCCTCGTGCTGCGCCGGCTGCGCGACCTGATGGGTGGGCCCAAGAGCGTCCTCTCCGCCGGCGGCGCGCCCCTCTCGACGGAGATCGAGGACTTCTTCCTGTCGACGGGCCTGCTGATCTGCCAGGGCTACGGGCTCACCGAGACGGCCCCGATGATCGCCTGCAACGCGCCCGGCGCCTGCCGTTTCGGCACCGTGGGCCGGCCCATCGAGGGCGTCGAGGTGCGCATCTCCGCCGAGGGGGAGATCCTGGTGCGGGGCCCGAACGTCACGGCCGGCTACCACAACCGGCCGGTGGAAACCGCCGCCGCCCTGCGCGACGGCTGGCTCCACACCGGCGACATCGGGCGCCTCGACGACGACGGGTTCCTGGTGGTCACGGACCGCATCAAGGACCTGATCGTCACCTCGACCGGCAAGAACGTCGCGCCACAGCGCATCGAGACGCTCGTGGGTGGCGACCACTTCATCGACCAGCTGGCCGTCGTCGGCGACCGCCGGCAGTACGTGAGCGCCCTGGTCGTGCCGGCCTTCGAGGCGCTCAGGGCCTGGGCCCAGGAGAAGCGCATCGCTTTCCGCGACCACGAGGACCTGATCGCCAAGCCCGAGGTCGTGCAGCTCATGGAGGAGCGGATCCGCTCGCGCTCCCAGCAGCTCGCGCCCTTCGAGACGATCCGCAAATTCACGCTGCTGGCCCGGCAGTTCACGCAGCAGGCGGGGGAGATCACGCCGACGCTGAAGGTGCGGCGCAAGGTGATCGCGGAGAAGTACCGCCACCTCATCGACCGCATGTACAGCTAGGATCCCAGCCGACACACCTGTTGCAGGTCTGGGCATACGCAAAGGCGGCGCGGGAAGGGTCCCGCGCCGCCTTTGCGTATGCCCAGACCTTTATCGGGAGGCGGTCTTCTTGAAGATGTAGGGGCCCTTCGTCGCGCCCCAGACCTGCTGGTCGTCCTTGTCGTAGCCGCGGTCCCAGGACTTCAGCCACATGGCGGTGACGGTCACTTCGGAGGTGGCGTAGGTCGCGCCCTCCAGTTCGCTGGGGCAGGCCTTGCCGCTGGTCGCGCCCTTGTAGGTGTAGTCGTCGACCCGGTCGAGGGTCACGCCGCAGCCGGCCTTCGGGGCGAGCTGCTCGGGAGAGAGGGAGGCGAAGCGGGACGGGTCGCTCCAGGCGCCGACGTAGGCGGCCTCGTCGGGCAGGGTGTAGATGTCGCTCACGTAGCTGTCGGCGTCCTTGCGCGTGAGGCGGTAGACGCGCTGGCGGTAGGGGGCCGGGGCGCCGGCGGCGGATTGCTCGACGTAGAGCCAGACGCCGTCGCTGCGGGCCGGCCAGATCTGGGACATCTCCAGCCGGATGTCGCGGAAGTCGGGATCCGCGGCCGCCTGCTCCGCGCTGCTGAAGGAGCCGGTCATCAGCTTGGACACCGCCAGCATCGGCATGTCCGGGGGCGTCGGGGGCGTGTAGTCGTAGAACTTCTCGCCCAGCATGCCGCCGCAGCCCGTCAGGACCGCCGCCGCACCGGCCAGGATCATCAGGATGGACAGGGTCCGCACGGCCGTCGTCATCGCTCTCTCCTCGTTGGGAAACCGCCGGTTCACACCGCCATGAATTTGCGCCTCCGGGGGCCGTCTGTCCACCCCCGGATGCGTCCGGGGCGTTTTCACCAAGAATTCACAGACGGGGCTGGGGTTCTCCGCCTATCATGGTCGCCGGGAGGTGGCGGGATGGCCAAGGACACGATCCTGATCGTCGAGGACGAGGAGGACATCCGGGAACTCGTCCGTTACACCCTGGAACGCGAGGGCCACGCGGTGGTGGCCGCCGAGACCGGCGAGCAGGGGCTGGCCGCCGTCCGCGGCTCGCGCCCGGCGCTGATCCTGCTGGACCTCATGCTGCCCGGCCTGGACGGCAAGGAGATCTGCCGGCGGCTCAAACAGGACGAGACGACCCGCGGCATCCCGGTGGTCATGCTGACGGCCAGGGGCGAAGAGGCCGACATCGTGGCCGGCCTGGAGCTCGGCGCGGACGACTACATCACCAAGCCCTTCAGCACCAAGGTGCTGGCGGCGCGGGTCGGCGCGGTGCTCAGGCGCGCCACGCGCCACGCGCCGACGCCGCAGGACGTGGTCGAGATCGGCGACCTGACGATCCACCCCGGCCGTCACGAGGTGACCGTGGCCGGCGGGAAGGTCGACCTGTCCAGCACGGAGTTCGGCATCCTGCAGTTCCTGGCCCGCCGTCCCGGCTGGGTCTTCACGAGGCGCCAGATCGTCCGCGGCGTGCACGGCGAGGACCACCCGGTCCTGGACCGGTCCATCGACGTCCAGATCGCCACGCTGCGGCGCAAGCTCGGCGTACGCGGCGACCTGGTGGAGACCGTCCGCGGCGTCGGTTACCGGTTTGCCGAGTAGGGCGGGAATCGGCAGCGGAGGTCGGGCCATGGGCCGGCGGCGCCTGTTCTGGCAGCTCTTCCCCTCCTTCGTGGCGATCACCGCCCTGTCGCTGCTCGCCGTCTCCACCCTGACCACGCACGTCGTGCGCACCTCGTTCCGGGAACGCGCCGTGGCGGACATGCGGCGCAGCGCCGGCGTGATCGCCTCCGACTTCGAGTCCTGGTTCCCCGGCGAGGCCCCCGCGGACGCGCGCGACGCGGCGTGCCGCGGGATGGCCCACCGCCTGGGCTTCCGCCTCACGGTCGTCGCGCCGGACGGGACCGTGCTCGGGGATTCCGACGGGGACTCCGCCACGCTCGAGAACCACGCGGGCCGCGAGGAACTGCGCGCGGCGCTCGCCGGACGCTCCGCCACCGCGGTCCGGGAGAGCCGCACCGTGGGGCACCAGCTCATCTACCACGCCGCGCCCGTGCTCCGCGACGGCCGCCCGGTCGTGGCGCTGCGGCTGGCGGTCTCCGCGGCAGTCGTCGACGCCGAGCTGGCTGCGATCCGGACCCGGATCGTCCTGAGCGCCCTCGTGGTGGCGATGCTGGCGGCCGCGGTCAGCCTGTGGATCAGCCGCCGCCTGAGCCGTCCCCTCGAGCAGTTGCGGCGAGTGGCGGAGCGCTTCGCGGCCGGCGACCTCGGCCACCGATCGCCGCGGGCGACGACGCGCGAGATCGCGGAACTGGCCGAGACCATGGACGCCATGGCGGCGCAGATCGGCGACCGCATCCGGACCGCCGAGCGCCAACGCGACGAGCTCGAGGCGGTGTTCGCGGGCATGATCGAGGGGGTGCTGCTGATCGACGCCCGCCAGCGCATCGCCGGCCTGAACCAGGCCGGCGCCGACCTGCTGGGCGTGCCGTCGGCGGGGGCCGAGGGCCGCTCCGTGCCCGAGGCGCTGCGGCACGCCGCGCTGCAGCGCTTCATCGAGCGCACGGCGGGGGAGGAGGCGGCCGCCGCCTGCGAGGCCGACCTGGAGCTGCCGGGCGCCGACGGGGGGACGGTCCACCTGCGGGTGCACGGGGTGCGGCTGGAGCGTCCCGGCGAGCCGCCGCGCACCCTGATCGTCATGCACGACGTGACGCGCATGCGCCGGCTGGAGAACGTGCGCCAGGAGTTCGTGGCCAACGTGTCCCACGAGCTCAAGACGCCCGTCACCTCGATCAAGGGCTTCGTCGAGACGCTGCGCGACGGCGCGCTCGACAATCCGGCCGACGCGCGGCGCTTCCTGGACATCGTGGCCCGGCAGGCCGACCGCCTGCAGGCGATCATCGAGGACCTGCTCTGCCTGTCGCGTCTCGAGCAGGGTACCGGGGAGACCAGCCGGGAGATGGGGGTCTACCCGGTAGCCGCCGTCCTGACCGCCGCCGTGCAGACCTGCCAGCCCCACGCCGACGCGCGCGGCACGATCCTGTCGGTGGACTGCGACCCGGCGCTGCGCGCCCACCTCGACCCGCCGCTGCTGGAACAGGCCCTGGTCAACCTCATCGAGAACGCCATCAAGTACAACGACGCGGGGACCAGGGTCACGGTGTCGGCGAGGGAGCAGGGGGTCGCGGTGCGCCTCGCCGTGGCCGACGACGGCCGCGGCATCGAGGCCCGGCACCTGCCGCGCCTCTTCGAGCGCTTCTACCGCGTCGACCGGGCGCGCAGCCGGCAGGAGGGGGGCACGGGCCTGGGGCTGGCCATCGTCAAGCACATCGCGCTGTTCCACGGCGGGGAGGCGGACGTGCGCTCCGCGCCGGGCGGCGGCAGCGAGTTCACGCTCACGCTGCCGCGGCGGCCGGCGACGGACCGGCCCGGCTAGCTGTCACCTGGAGGTGGTGGGTTCCCGGCCGCCGGCGATCCCGAAGGGGAGGCCCAGCGAAGCCAGGTTGATGCCCATCGCGAAGCTGTCGTTGCGGTTGAGGTTGTAGGCGAGGCCGGGGCGCAGGCCGAACACCTCGAACAGCCCCGGGTACAGGTTCACCCGCAGCTTGTAGTCCTTCGAGCGGGCCCAGAGCACCGAGGCCAGCAGCGAGTTGTGGCGGTCGTAGAAGACGCCGGCGGTCGCCGCCAGCTCGGCGCCCTTGTGGTACTGGGTGATGTCGATCAGCACGTCGGCCTTCATCCCGGCGCCGAAGGAGAGGCTGCGGCCGTCGTCCCAGGTCCGCGACAGACCGAGTTCGCCGTGCGTGCCGTAGTGGTAGAACAAACTCCAGCGCTCCCAGAACGGCAGGTCCAGCTTCATGGCGAAGTTCTGCCCGTTGTTCAGGAGCGTCTCGTGCCAGGGGTCGACCATCGGCTGGTAGGACCAGTCGCTCATGTGCAGGGTGTCGCCGAAGAAGCGGCAGACGCTCTCGTTGCTGAACAGGATGATGCTGGCCGGATCGAACAGCAGGACGTCGGCGACCGGATCGGTGGTCCAGCCGTCGTAGGCGTCGTTCTCGACCACCTCGTTCAGCAGGTGGTACGACATCAGGGTCCCGCCGCTCCACAGCGACGCCCGCTCGTAGCCGTGTGCGCGGTACCACTCGGCGATCATGCGGTAGCTCATGCCGCCGCCGATCAGGTGCTGCGTGTAGTTCGGCCAGTAGTGCGCCTTGCCGCTGTTGAAGCTGACCGGGATCACCTCGCGCTGCAGGAAGTCCCACCAGCCCTCCGCCTGGATGGCCCCGCCGGGATCGGCCAGGTTCTTCCAGACGTTCTTCCAGCCCTGCCGGTAGTCCACGTCCAGGGGGTGGTTGTCGCGGCTCGAGAGCTGCATGATCCCCCAGCCGCCGTTGACGACCAGCCGCAGGGGGTGGATCAGCGAATCGGTGCCGTAGTCCAGGCCGTGGTAGAAGTAGGCGCGCGGTTCCGCCTCGGCGCGGGCGGGGCCGGCCGCTGCGGCGACGAGCAGCAGCAGCAGGAGGGCGATCGTCGGGATCCTGTTCATGACCGTCCGTGTCGCTGATAGGGAGCGGCTCCGGCCGCCGGATGGAAGTTCGATCGGTGCCGAATATCCTCCCGGACGGCAGCGTCCGCAAGCTTCCATCTCCGCCGATCATCCGCCGGGAACATCCTATTGACAGCCGGGAGATCGGACGCCACTTTGATCTCATAGATTCGAAACCGTTTCTCAAGACGCCGCCGGGAGTGCCCGTGAACGCGCAGCCGAACCGCCCCGCACGTCGTCGTCGCCCCTTCCTGGCGGCGCTGTGGCTCCTCTCGCTGGTCGCCGGCGCCGCCGCGGCCCAATCGGTCGACGATTGCCTGGTGTGCCACGACGACCAGACGCTCACCAAGAATCGCGGCGGCAGCGTCGTCTCCCTCTTCGTCGCCAAGACGGTGTTCGAGGGGTCGGTCCACGGTCGCGGCGGCCTGGCCTGCGTCGACTGCCACGCAGACCTGGCCGGCGTCGACGGCGAGCACGAGCCCCGGCTCGCGCCGGTGGATTGCGCCACCTGCCACGACGACGTCGCCGCGATCTACGCGGGCAGCCTGCACGGGCGGCGGGTGGCCGCCGGTGACCCGAACGCGCCCAGCTGCGCCGAATGCCACGGCGCCCACGACATCCTGCCGCCGGCGGAGCCGACCTCCCGGGTGAACCGCTTCAACATCCCGCTGATGTGCGGCAGCTGCCACAAGGAGGGCACGCCGGTCGCGCGGATGTACGACATCCCGCAGGACAGCATCCTGACCCACTACTCCCAGAGCATCCACGGCGAGGGCCTCTTCAAGCGCGGCCTGACCATCTCCGCGGTCTGCATCGACTGCCATACCGCCCACGACGTGCGCCCCCACACCGACCCCAAGTCGTCGATCTCGCGCGAGCGGGTGGCGGCCACCTGCCAGCAGTGCCACGGGCGCATCGAGCAGGTCCACCAGAAGGTGATCGAGGGGGCGCTCTGGGAGAAGGAGCCCCACAAGGTGCCGGCGTGCGTCGAATGCCACCAGCCCCACCGCGTGCGGCGCGTCAACTACCAGGAGGGCGTCTCGGACGGGGAGTGCCTGGCCTGCCACGGGCGCCCGGATCTGGTCGCGGTGCGCGGCGGCGAGACGGTCTCCCTCTTCGTCGACGCCGCCGAGGCCGGCGGGTCGGCGCACCGCCAGGTCGCCTGCGCCCAGTGCCACACCGGCACCACGCCCAACCACCCCGAGCGGGCCTGCGCCACGGTCGGCGGCCGGGTCGACTGCTCCATCTGCCACGCCGAGCAGGTGAACCTCTACGCCGAGAGCACCCACGGCACGCTGCTGGCGCGCGGCGACCCCGACGCCCCGCAGTGCCGCACCTGCCACGGCACGCACGGCACCCGGCTGCACCTCGACCCCCGCTCGCCCACCTACGTCAGCAACGTCGCCGCGCTGTGCGCGGAGTGCCACGGCGCCGGCGGCAAGGCCGACGTCCGCTACACCGGCCGCGACAAGGGCATGGTGGAGAACTACGCCGAGAGCGTGCACGGGCGGGCCATCCAGCAGAGCGGCCTGGTCGTCTCGGCGACCTGCACGGACTGCCACACGGCCCACCACGTCCTGCCGCAGACCGACGTGCGCTCGACCATCAACCGCAGCCGGATCGTGGGCACCTGCGCCCGCTGCCACGAGGGCATCTTCGAGACCTTCCGCAACAGCATCCACTTCACGGGGGAGGAGCGCGACGGCGTCCAGCTGCCGATGTGCAACGACTGCCACTCCTCGCACGAGATCGCCGAGACCGACGCCCAGGGCTTCATGCACGAGATCGTCGCCACCTGCGGACACTGCCACGAGGAGGTCACGGAGTCCTACTTCGAGACGTTCCACGGCAAGGTCGTCAAGCTCGGCTACACCGAGACGGCCAAGTGCCAGGACTGCCACGGCTCCCACGACATCCTGCCGCCGGACGACCCGGCTTCGACGCTCTCGCGCGACAACATCGTGGCCACCTGCGCCCAGTGCCACCCGGAGTCGCACCGCCGCTTCGCGGGCTACCTGACCCACGCCACGCACCACGACAAGGATAAATACCCGTTCATCCACTACACGTGGCTGTTCATGACCTCGCTGCTGGTGGGCACCTTCATCTTCTTCGGCATCCACACGCTGCTGTGGCTGCCGCGCTCGATCATGGCCCTGAAGCACTCGCGCCAGCTGCGCCGCGACCAGCGGCCTGGCGACAAGCAGTTCCGCCGCTTCAAGCGCCTGCCGCGCTACCTGCACATCCTGGTGATCGTCAGCTTCCTGGGTCTGGCGGTCACCGGCATGACCCTGAAGTTCTCCTACTTCGGGTGGGCGCAGTGGATCTCCCACGCCCTGGGCGGTTTCCAGGGCACCGGCGTGATCCACCGCCTGTGCGCGCTGATCACGTTCTTCTACTTCACGCGCCACATCATCGACATCATCTGGCAGAAGAAGCAGTCGGGCCTGGGCTGGGCGGGCTTCCTGACCGGCCCCGACTCGATGATGCCCAAGAAGCGCGACGGCGTGGAATTCGTGCAGACGATCCGCTGGTTCGTCGGCCTGGGACCGCGGCCCGAGTACGGCCGCTGGACCTACTGGGAGAAGTTCGACTACTTCGCGGTGTTCTGGGGCGTGGGCATGATCGGCCTATCCGGGCTCATCCTGTGGTTCCCCGAGACGTTCACCCGCGTGCTGCCGGGCTGGTTCGTCAACGTGGCGACGATCATCCACTCCGACGAGGCGCTGCTGGCGACCGGCTTCATCTTCACGGTGCACTTCTTCAACACGCACTTCCGGCCCGACCGCTTCCCCATGGACCCGGTCATCTTCACCGGCCGGATGTCCCTGGAGGAGTTCAAGGCGGACCGCCCCCGCGAGTACCGCGAACTGGTCGAGTCCGGGGAGTTGGAGAAGCACCTGGTCGACCCCCTGACCCCGAACATGGTCAAGGCGCTCAAGGTGTTCGGCTTCACGGCGCTCACGATCGGGCTGAGTTTGATCGTCCTGATCATCTGGGCCGAAATTTTCGGCTACCGCTGATGCTGAAACGCGTGCTCACGCCCTCGTGACGGGGGGCGCGCTCCGGGCGCCTCGTGCGCCCGGAGCGCTCGACCCTCCGGCCCTCCCGCCATCCTGGCTGCAGGGCCTGCGGGACGCCCCCGTCACGAGGGCGTGAGCACGCGTTTCAGCAGCAACGGCAATCGAAAACAGGCCTGGTCGACACTTTGTGGCGTTTGGGATGGATTTAGGGTATTGATATTGGCCTCGGCAAGCTTGGGTCCTGGTGATGATGGGACTCAAGTTCGCACTCTGCCTGCCGATAATTGATATTAGGTCAGAATTGACGTAGAATTGAACGGCGCTGCCGGGACGATTCCGCAGGTGCGGTGGTCGTCCGACGCCTGTCTGTCAGTGGAAAGGACATCCATGATGTTCCCGACGAAGAAGTCCGCGCTCCGTCCCGGTGCGGTCGTCCTGATGTCGTCCCTGTTCGTCCTCGCCGCCGGCCCCGCCGCGGCCCAGTGGACGGACGTGAGCACGCCCGCTCTGGCGGACGCGACGCCCAGCCACGGCGTGTCGTGGGCCGACTTCGATCTGGACGGCGACCTGGACATCTATTTGGCGAACAACGGCGTCAACAAGCTGTTCCGCAACGGCGGCGAGGATCCCGGCAACCCCGGCCAGTGGCTGTGGGCCAACGTGGCGCCGACCAACGGCACGGGCATCGGCAGCAGCCAGGTCTCGAGCGTCGGCGTCTGGGGCGACTACGACAACGACGGCGACCCCGACCTCTACCTGTCGAACACCCAGGGCGCGAACCACCTCTTCCGCAACGACCCGGTCAACCCGGGCCTGCCGAACGATCCCAACCGCGCCTTCGTGGACGTGACCAACTCCCTGGTCCTGGGCTCGACCCGGGCCAGCCACTCCGCCGCCTGGGTCGACTACGACAACGACGGCGACCTGGACCTGTACATGGCCGATCCGGTCAGCAACTACCTGCTGCGCAACGACGGCGCCGACCCCCAGGCCCCCGGCTTCACCACGTTCACCGACGTGACGGCCGCCACCGGCACCACGAGCACCTACGACAGCCAGGGCGTGGCCTGGGCCGACTACGACGACGACGGCGACCAGGACCTCTTCATCGCCAACTACAACGGTCCCAGTCAGATGCTGCGCAACGACCCGCAGAACCCCGGCGACCCCGACGACCCCGACCGCCTCTTCGTGAACGTGACCGCCGCCGCGGGCCTGACGCACACCGGCCCCAGCCGCGGCGCGGCCTGGGGCGACTTCGACAACGACGGCGACTTCGACCTCTACCTGACCAACTACGGCACCGCGAACCGCCTCTACCGCAACGACGGCGGCGTCTTCCTGTCCATCGGCGTGGCCGCGAGCGTCGCCGACACCGGCAACGGCCGCCACTGCAGCTGGATCGACTACGACAACGACGCCGACCTGGACCTCTGGGTCACGAACTACGACAACGGCATCGTGACCAACGACAGCCGCCTGTACCGCAACGACGGTCCCGACGGGCTGAACCCGAACGGCTGGCTGTTCGTGAACGCCGCCGACGCCCTGCTCGCCAACGACCTCGGCCTGGGCTCCTCCGCCGGCTGGGCCGACTTCGACGCCGACGGCGACCTGGACATCTACTTCGTCAACTGGAACGCGGACCACCCCAACAAGCTCGTCCGCAATGACCTGTCCAGCGGCGCCGACTACCTGCACCTTGAGCTGACCGGTCGCCTCTCGAACGCCTCGGCGATCGGCGCGCGCGTGCGCGTGTTCACCGGCACCCACACGCTGGTGCGCGAGATCAACGGCGGCGAGGGCTACCACGGCCAGAACAGCCTGCGTGCCGAGTTCGGCCTGGGCATGAGCGCCGTGATCGATTCGGTGGTCGTGGAATGGCCCTCTGGGGTCGTCCAGGTCCTGGACGCCGTGTCGGCGAATCAGCTGCTCGAAGTCGTGGAGCCCGGCCCGGACTCCCCGGTCATGGTCGCCGAGCCCGCCTACACCCCCGGCACGACCAACACCGTGTCCTGGAGCGACGAGTCCGGCAGCGGCGCCGTCGCGTACCGCGTGCAGGCCGCCCTGGACACCGGGTTCGCCACGCTGGTGGGCGATTCCGGCTGGATCGCCGGCCTCTCGCACGAGTTCACCGGCCTTGCGGACGGCCAGCTCGTCCGCTACCGGGTCCGCGCCCGCGACGCGGCCGGCATCGAATCGCGCTGGTCGGGTTCCGTGGGCTCCCTGCAGGACGACGCCCCGCCCATCTCGTCGCTCAACGCCCTCGCCAGCCCGCAGCAGGACGTGCCGTTCAGCGTCGCGTACCTCGCCACGGACACCGGCAGCGGCGTGGCCTCGGTCGACCTGTATTATCGCGTGGCCCCGGCCCCGTGGACCTTCTTCGCGACGAGCACGGGCGGGCTGCCCTTCGTCTTCACCAGCCCCGAGGGCCCGGCGACCTACGAGCTGTACTCGATCGCCACCGACAACATCGGCAACGTGGAGGCGGCGCCGCCCATGGCCGACGAGACGGTCGTCGTCGAGCCGGCGCACTGGGTCAACGTCGCCCCGGCCGACGGCTCCGGCGCGGGCAACAACGGCAACGGCCGCGGCGCCGCGTGGGGCGACTACGACGGCGACGGCCTCTACGACCTGTTCATCACCAACCGGCCCGTCTGGTTCCTCCAGAGCGACGACACCGACCACCTCTTCCACAACCTGGGACCCGACCTGGGCAACCCCGACTCCTGGCTCTTCCAGGACGTCACCACCGGCGCCATGGCCGACCCCGCCTACGGGCAGGGCGTCTCCTGGGGCGATTTCGACGGCGACGGCGACCTCGACGTCTACCAG
This sequence comes from Gemmatimonas sp., assembly GCA_013824755.1. Classification (GTDB taxonomy): domain Bacteria; phylum Krumholzibacteriota; class Krumholzibacteriia; order LZORAL124-64-63; family LZORAL124-64-63; genus PNOJ01. The sequence goes on along the minus strand of PNOJ01000052.1, from coordinate 3,791 downwards.
GCCAACATGGCCGTGGGCGGACCGGCGCCCAACCACCTCTGGCGCAACAACGGCAACGGGTCGTTCACCGACATCGCGCCGCAGACCGGCACGACCGATCCCTCCGGCAGCAACCGCGCCGCGACCTGGGTCGACTTCGACCTCGACGGCGACCTCGACCTGTACCTCTGCAGCGACGGCCCCAACTACCTGTGGCGCAACGACGGCGAGGACCCGCTCAACCCCGGGCAGTGGCTCTTCGTGAACGTCGCGCCGACCGACGGCACGGGCATCGGCGACGACATGTACACCATGGGCTGCTCGTGGATCGACTTCGACAACGACGGCGATCCCGACCTCCACCTGGCCAACTACAACAACGGGCCCAACCGCCTCTTCCGGAACGACGGCGAGGATCCCCTGAACCCCGGCCAGTGGGTCTTCACCAACGTGGCCGCGCTGATGGGCGTCGAGGACACCGGCAACGGCATGAACGCCAGCTGGGGCGACTACGACAACGACGGCTGGCTCGACTTCTACCTGGCCAACGACGGCGCCAACCGCCTCTACCACCGCGTGCCCGGCGTGAACCGCTTCGATGACGTCACCGCCGTCAGCGGCGCCGGCCTCGGCGACCCCGCCTACACGGCCGGCACCGGCTGGGCCGACTATGACAACGACGGCGACCTCGACCTCTACGTCGGCAACCATTGGACCGACGCCACGGGTGACTGGGCGCCCAACCACCTGTTCCGCAACGACGGCGAGGACCCGCTGAACCCCGGACGCTGGGTCTTCACCGACGTGGCGCCGGCCAACGGCGCCGGCATCGGCGCCGGCGAGAACACCACGGCCACCGCCTGGGCCGACTACGACAACGACGGCGACCTGGACATCTACCTGTGCAACATGTCCGGCACGCCCAACTTCCTGTTCCGCAACGACGTGCCCGACGCGCAGACCAACAACTGGCTGCAGCTGGACCTCGTGTCGCTGTCGGCGAACACGTCGGCGATCGGGGCGCGCGTGCGCTGCGTCGTCGGCGGGATGTCGATGATCCGCGAGGTCGAGGGCATCACCGGCTACCTGTCGCAGAACTCGCTGACCGTCGAGTTCGGCCTCGGCGCCGCGACCGCGGCCGATTCGGTCCTGATCCGCTGGCCCTCGGGGATCGAGCAGAACCTCACGAACGTGCCGGCCGGACAGCGCCTCGAGGTGATCGAGAGCGGTCCGGGCCGCCCGCTGCTGGCCGCGCTGCCCGCGATCACCGCGGGCGACTCGCTCGTGCTGGCCTGGGACCCGGTTTCCGGCAACGCGCCGGTGACCTACGAGGCCGAGCTGGGCGCCGACCCCGCCTTCGCCACGGTGCTGGCCGCCAGCGGTTGGATCACCGGCACCTCGCACGTCTTCACGGGCCTGGCCGACAATTTCACCGGCTACTACCGGGTCCGTTCCCGCGACGCCGAACTGCTGATCTCCCTGTGGTCCAACACGGTCACCTCGAAGCAGGACGCGAGCCCGCCGACGTCGGCGGCCGAGCCCGTGGTCCTCGCCTTCCAGGGCCTGCCCTTCGACGTGACGTACGCGGCCGCGGACTCGGTCAGCGGCGTCGCGCGCGTGGATCTCTGGTACCGCCACGGCGACGACCAGGGGCCGTTCACGCTGCTGGGTTCGAAGACCGACGGCACGCCGTTCCTCTTCGAGCTGCCCGACGGCATCGGGACGTACTTCTTCTACACGACGTCCGCCGACAGCGCCGGCAACGAGGAGCCCGCCCCCGCCGGCTGGGACCAGTCCGTGCTGGTGACCCAGCCCCAGTGGGTCCTGGTCTCGCCCGAGGACGGCAGCGGCGTCGGCAACAACGGCAACGGCCGCGGCGTGGCTTGGGGCGACTACGACGACGACGGCGACCACGACCTCTACATCACCAACCGCATCGTCTACCAGAACACGGCGGACGCCACCAGCCACCTGTTCCGCAACGACGGGGCCGACCCCGGCGAGCACGACAACTGGCTGTTCGCCGACGTCTCGGTGCCGCCGATGACCACCGCGGGCTACGGACAGGGCGTGGCCTGGGGCGACTTCGACGGCGACGGCGACCTGGACCTCTACCAGACCTACATGCAGGTCAGCGAGGGCACGCCGGCCCCCAACCGCCTGTACCGCAACGACGGTGCCGGCGTGTTCACCGAGATCGGCGTGGAGACCGGCACCGACGACGGCGGCAGCGGCCGCAGCTGTTCCTGGGCCGACTACGACCAGGATGGCGACCTGGACCTCTACCTCTGCAACAACGGCGCGAACCGCCTCTACCGGAACGACGGCCTCGAGCCCCAGACGCTGGCGCTCTGGGTGTTCACCAACGTGGCCCCGACCGACAGCACGGGCATCGGCGACGGCAGCTACACCATGGGCTGCGCATGGGGCGACTTCGACAACGACGGCGACCCGGATCTCTACCTGGCCAACTACAACAGCCAGCCCGACCGCCTGTTCCGCAACGACGGCCCGAACCCGCGCGACCCGGACGACTGGGTGTTCACCGACATCGCCGCCGAGGTCGGCCTCGTCGACAACGCCAGCGGCCTGGGCTGCGCGTGGGGCGACTTCGACAACGACGGCCTGCTGGACCTCTACGTCAGCAACGACGGTCCCAACTTCCTCTACCACAACGTCTCGACGGGCGTGGTGGCGGGCAAGCCGCACGACGGGGCGCAGGACGCGGGCGGCAACGCCGCCGGGAAGGCCGGACCGACGCTCCAGTTCGTCGACATCGCGCCGCTCTACGACGTCGGCCTCGACGACGGCCTCTACGGCTCCGGCATCGGCTGGGCCGACTACGACAACGACGGCGACCTCGACCTCTACCTGGGCAACCACTGGAACCCCGCCGGCGACCCGGCGCCCAACCGCCTGTTCCGCAACGACGGACCGGACGAGGGCAACCCCGTGGGCTGGCTGTTCAGCAACGCGGCCCCCACGCACCTGGGCCTGAACATCGCCGACGACTCGAGCACCAACGGCGTCGCCTGGTGCGACTACGACGGCGACGGCGACCTCGACCTCTACATGGCGAGCATGATGGGCGTGGCCAACAAGCTCTTCCGCAACGACGTGGCGGACTCCACGGGCAACCACTGGCTGCAACTGGACCTGTCCGCGCCGTACCTCAACACCCGCGCCATCGGCGCGCGCGTGCGCGTCGTGGCGGGCGGGATGAGCATGATCCGCGAGGTCGACGGCGGCTCGGGCTTCATCTCGCAGGGTTCGCTGACCCTGGAGTTCGGCCTCGGGGCGGCGGCGGTCGCCGACTCCGTCCAGATCATCTGGCCCGACGGCTACCACCACCTGATGCTGAACGTGCCCGGCGACCAGCGCCTGCTGGTCACCCAGCCCGAGACCGCCGTGGACGACGACGGCCCGGCGCCGACGCCGCTGGCGTTCCGCGTCTACGACAACTTCCCCAACCCGTTCAACCCGTCCACGACGATCCGCCTGGACCTGCCCGCGGCGCAGCGCGTGCGGCTGGGGATCTACGCGGTGGACGGCTCGCTCGTGCGGACGCTGTTCGACGAGGAACTGCCGGCCGGCACGCACCAGGCGGTGTGGGACGGCCGCGACCGCAGGGGCGGGCGGGCGGCATCCGGGGTCTACTTCTACCGGGTGGAGACGCCTGGAGCAGCGGTGACACGGAAGATGGTTTTGGTGAAGTAGATCGAGCAATCGGAGACGATGGGAATGGCCTCGGGCTTGTGCTCGGGGCCATTTCTGTTGGTGGGGTGAGAGGGCTGTTAACCGATGGAGGTGAG
>PNOJ01000051.1 GCA_013824755.1 Gemmatimonas sp. | reverse complement strand
GTTGGGGCTTGTACTACGAGGGCGGCGTGGAGACGGCGGCGCTGGCGGTGAATCGGCGGCATGCGTTGAAGTACGCGTTCTGAAGGGGAACGGCAGAGGCGAGGCCGCGGGGCCTCGCCTCATGCAGGGACAATCTCGGGGCCAGAACTAGGGAGCCAGGGGCCGTGGCGGGGGGCGGGGGCGGGGACGACGGGAGCGCCCGCGCCGAGGAGCGTGTCGAGCGCATCGCGGAACACCGGCGCCAAGCGAGCGGGGTCGTCGCCGGCAAGTTCCAGCAGCAACCGCCAGGCGGCCGCGATCTCCGGGATGAATTCCTCGAGCACGCGCTCCCGTTCCAGGGCCGCTCGCCGGCGTTCGGGCTGGTAGACGACGATGTCGGAGACCAGGGCGCGAGCCAGCCGCTCGGACCAGGCGGCGGCCAGCGCGTCGACCGTGGGCGCTGCGGGCCGGCGCGGATCCGGCTCGAGGCGGAAGCCGCGCCCGCACGCCGGACAGACCAGGCGCAACGGGCGTCGTGGCGCCTGGCTCGCCGGCACGGCGTAGTCGGTTCGGCAGCTGGGGCAGGTGACGCGCAAGGCTACCTCCGGGGACTTCGGGCTCCCCGGTTCATCGGCAGCGGCGGGGCGGGCTTGATCGCCGGTCGCGCTCAACCGGCCGCGGTCAGGGCGAGGTAGCGGCCGAAGCCGGCGGCCAGCGCCCCCCGCAGGGGTGCGAGGCCGGGGCCCTCGAGGCGGGGATCGGCCGCCAGCAGGTTCGCGGCGTCCCCGGCGGCCTGGGCGACCACGGCCTGGTCGCGCAGGGGGTTGGCCAGCAGGAAGACCGGCGCCCCGTGCTGGCGCACGCCGAGCACGTCGCCGGGGCCGCGGCGGCGCAGGTCCTCCTCGGCCAGGCGGAAACCGTCCGACGTGGCGCAGAAGACCTGCAGCCGCTCGGCGGCGTCGGGGGGCAGCCAGCGGTCGAGCACGAGGTCGCAACGCGAGGCCAGGTCCGAGCGGCCGATGCGGCCGCGCAGTTGGTGCAGCTGGGCCAGACCGAAGCGCTCCGGATGGTGGATCACCATCGCGGTGGCGGCGGGGACGTCGATCCCCACCTCGACCACCGAGGTGGCGACGAGCACGTCCAGTTCCCCGGACACGAAGGCGGCCATGACGGCTTGCTTGTCGCGCGGTTTCAGCCGGCCGTGCAGCAGACCGACGCGGTGGTCGCGGAAGGGGCCGGCCGCGAGCCGTTCGTACTCGGCCTCGGCCGAGCGCAGGTCCTGGCCGGCGGTCTCCTCGATCACGGGGTAGATGACGAAGGCCCGCTCCCCGGCGAGCAGGCGCGCGCGGATCTCGGCGTAGCGGGCGTCCAGGTCGGCGGTGGCCACGGTCGCCGTCGCCACGGGCCGGCGGCCCGCGGGCATCTCGTCCAGGACGGAGAGGTCGAGGTCGCCGTAGAGGGTCAACGCCAGGCTGCGCGGGATCGGGGTGGCGCTCATCACCAGCACGTGCGGAGCGACCTCGTCGCCGGTGCGGCCGGCGCGCCCCCGCTGCCGCACGCCGAAGCGGTGCTGCTCGTCGACGATCGCCAGGCCGAGGCGCGGCAGGTCCACGCCGTCCTGCACCAGGGCGTGCGTGCCGACGAGCAGGTCGATCTCCCCCGCCCCGGCGGCCCGCAGGATCTCGCGGCGCTCCTTCGCGGGGGTCGAGCCGGTCAGCGTGGCCGTGCTCACGCCCAGGGGTTCGCAGAGGCGTCGGCAGACCTCGCCGTGCTGCTGCGCCAGGACCTCGGTGGGCGCCATGAGCAGGGCCTGGTGGCGCTGCTCGATCACGAACAGCGCGCCGAGCACCGCGACCAGCGTCTTGCCGCTGCCCACGTCGCCCTGCAGGAGGCGGTGCATGACGCGTCCGCTGCGCAGGTCGCGCAGGATCTCGGCGGCGACCCGTCGCTGGGCCCGCGTCAGCGCGAAGGGCAGCCGCGCGACCAGCCGCCCGGTCAGGTCGCCCGGCGGCCCCAGGCAGAGGCCGGGGCGCTCGCCGAACTCCCGTCGCCGACAGGCCAGGGCCAGTTGGATCAGGAAGATCTCCTCGTAGACCAGCCGGGCGCGGGCGGCCTCCAGATCCCGGTGGTCGGCTGGGAAGTGGATGCCGCACAAGGCCTCGCGCAGGCCGGTCAGGTCGCGCCCCCCCCGCACGGACGGCGGCAGGGTCTCCTCGATGCGGTCCCGCACGGCCGACAGCGTCTCGTGGACCAGCCGGCGCAGCCAGTGTTGGCCCACGCCCGTGGTCAGCGGGTAGATCGGCACCAGCCGGGCGGTGTGGAGGGCCGCTCCCCCATCTTCGAGTAATTCGTAATCCGGATGGACCATCTGCATGCGGTGGTTGTAGATCTGTGCGCGACCGCCCAGGAGGATCTCGAGGCCCGGCCGCAGTTGGCGCAGCAGATAGGGCTGGCCGAACCACTGGCAGAACAGCGTGCCGCCGGCGTCGGCGACGGCGACCGTCTGGACGGTCCGTCCCTGGCGCGACCGGCGCTCCCCGGCGGTGAGCACGCGCCCCAGGACCGTGGCTTCGGCGCCGGCGCGCAGGTCCCGGATCGGGGTGACCCGGCTGCGGTCCAGGTGCGTACGCGGGTAGTGCCGCAGCAGATCGGCGACCGTGACGATCCCGAGGCGGGCGAGGGCCTGCGCCCGCACCGGGCCCACGCCTTTCAGGAACTGGACCGGGCTGTCCCAGGCGATCGCCGTCGGCACGGGGACCTTTCGGGTGGGGGAAAATCCTTGCGGGTGCGCGCGGGCGATGTTAAATTCCCGGATCCGCGATTGCAAGTACCCCAGGAGGACGACCGTCATGAGCAGGAAATGCGAGATCTGCAGCAAGGGCCCGCAGTACGGCAACCGGGTCAGCCACGCCCACAACACGTCGCGCCATCGCTGGCTGCCCAACCTGCAGCGGATCAAGTTCGAGCAGAACGGCACGGTCCGCCGGGGCTACGTCTGCACGCGCTGCATCAAGGCCGGCGCTGTGCGCAAGGTCGTCTGAGTGCGCAACCTCGTCCGGGATCGTCAAGCCGTCTGATCCGCGGTCATCCCGAGACCGCCGCGCGCAGATTCAGCGAAGCCTCTTGAAGATATGGACCAGCCCTCCCGACGCGACGGGGGGGCTGATCTGTTGCGGGGCCAGCGCCGACACCGCCGCGCGCAGGGGCTGCGCCATCTGGCGCGGATCGAGCCAGCCGATGTCCCCACCGGTCGAAGCCGCGGCGCCGACGCTGTACGACGTCGCCAGGGCCGCGAAGTCCACGCCGGCCGCGATCTCCCCGCGAACCAGGGCCGCCGCCTCCTCGTTGGGCAGCGCGATGTGCAGGAGCAGGACCTGGCCCGCGGCCAGCAGGCCGACCTCCCGCTGGCGGCGGGCCTGCACCTCGTCGCGCCACGCCCCGAGCTTCGCCGCGTTGCCGACCCCGTCGGCGAGCATGCCGGCGAGTTCCGTCAGCAGCCGGCCATCGTCACCGAGACGCTCCAGCAGACGCGCCTTCAGCAGCCGCGCCTCCGCGACGCGCGGCCCCAGCTGGCAGGCGCGCGTCGCCTCGAGCAGGGCTTCGGCCAGCCGGCTGCGGCCTTCCAGGTGGAGCGCGAAGTTGAAATGCCCGATGGGGTCCTCGGGAGCGACGGCGACGTAGCGGCGGAATTCGGCGTCGGCCTCCTCCTGGCGTCCCTGCAACTCCAGGGTGTTGGCCAGGTGGAACCGCGAGGCCGCCTGCCCGGCGTCCCGCTCGAGGGCGGTCCTCAGCGCGGTCTCGGCCTGCTGATAGCGCCGGGCGGCGAAGTAGGCTTCGCCGAGCACGGCCCAGGAGGCGGCGCTGTCGTCGCGCCGGACCGTTTCGCGGCCGGTGGCCACGGCGTAGGCGGTGTCGCCGGCCATGATGCCCAGCTCGACGGCGCTGCGCAGGTCGGCGGCGGCGGGGGATCCGTAGGAGAGCGCGTCGGCCCAGTGGGCCAGCGCCTGGCGCCACAGGGCACGCTTCTGCGCGATCCGCGAGAGGGTCTTGTGGACGTTCGGGGAACCCCCGGTCACGCGCACGAGCTGGGTGTACAGACCGTAGGCCGGCTGCTCCTCGCCCTGCTCCAGCAGCAGGCGGGCCATGGCCTCCAGCAGCCCCGGGTGCTCCGCGCCGGCGGCGAGCCCCTGCTCCCACTGCGCCCGCGCGGCCGCGAGGTCCCCCGAGGCGAGCAGGGCGCGTCCGTACCAGTAGCGGGCATCGGGCGTGTCGGGGTGATTCGCGACGGCGCGGGAACCCCAGGACAGCGCGTCGTGGATGCGCCCGTCCTCCAGCGTCAGCACCGCGAGGGCGACCAGGACCGCCACGTCGGTGTCGGGGTCCTGAGCGCAGTCGGCGAGTCCCGGCTCGGCGGCTCGCCGCAGGCCGGCCTGGTAGAGGGCGAGCGGTTCGGCGCAGTCCGCATCACCGCCGTCGCTGGCGCCACGCACCGGCGGCACCGGTTGCGCGATGGCGACGGCGGCGAACAGCGACAGCGACAGCGACAGATGGACGAGTTGCTTCACGCGCGACTCCGATCGGCGGCTGCGGCGGGACCGCCTGTCGAGATGCCGGTTCAGCCGATCCAGCGTCGGATGGGATCGAGCCAGAAGGACGGATCGAGCCACGTCCAACGCAGGTCCTCGGGCGAGAGTTCCCGGCGGCGGCGCAACAGGCCCATGGCCTGGGCGCTCCGTTCCTGGCGGTGCAACAGCCCCAGACGTTCCTGGAGCAGCGTGTCGGAGATGGCGTCGGGCGTCGACACCTCCCCCGTGTCGTCCAGGATCAGGTAGGCCCGCACCAGCAGGGCGGCCAGCGGTTCGGTCGCTTCGCCCGTCGCGGCGAGCTCGCGCAGCAGGGGCAGGGCCGCCAGCCATTCCCCGGACAACGCCAGGGAACGTGCCCGCAGCAGGCGCCAGGCGGGCGCGTCGGCCTGGGCGGGCGGGAAATCCGCGGGCGCGGCCGCGCCTCCCTGAGCCAGCTTCAGGTGGAGCGCCAGGTAGGCGCGTCGCGGGTCCGCCGGGGTCTGATCCAAGTGAGGCCACTGTTCCAGCAGCTTGCCGAGGCGGTCCCAGCGTCGCGTCGACAGCAGGTGGCAGCCCAGGAAGTGGTGGTAATCGGCATCGAGGAACCACTTCTCGCAGAGGTCCTCGAGCCGGCGGCGCGACTCGGCCACCTGTCCGTCGAGTTCGTCGGCCGCCGCGAGCAGGAGTTCCGCCATGGGGAACGAGGCCGCGAGGTCGTGCCACGGGCGCAGGGCGCGGCGCGCCTCGTCCCGCCGGCCGGTCAGCAGCGCCAGCGAGGCGTTCAGGTAGGCGCAGAACAGCGCCTCCCCGGGGTGGCCGGCTCCGGGGTCGGTCAGCTCGTCCTGGGCCAGGATCACCTCGCGCGCATCCCGGAAACGATGCTGGTCGGCGAGGATCAGGGCCTTGAGGTGGGCGGCCGTGCGGTAGCGGGGGTTGAGGCGCAGGGCCTGGTCGACCTCGACCAGCGCCTCGGTGTTGCGTCCGGTCTGGAACAGCGCCGCCGCCAGGCGGACGCGGTGGTCCGGGTAGGTGGGGTTCGTCGCGCAGAGTTCGCTCATGCGGGCGATCCCCTCGTCCCAGGCTCCCGACCGGCAGGTCTCGACGGCCTCGCGGACCCGATCGCCGTCGCGGGAGGCGTCCGCGGCCTCGCGCAGCAGCGCGAGCAGGTTGTCGGGCAGGTTCGCCGCGGTGAAGCGTCCCGTGCCGGCGAGGTGACGGATCAGCGGGTGCTCGACGCGTCGGCCGCTGGCCAACAACTCGTTCAGGCTGGCCGCCGCCCGGTCGTGATCGTCCAGGCAGCCCAGGGCGGCGGCTTCGAGCAGCCGGCCCTCGACGTAGTCGGCGTTGTGGCGCAGGGCCAGGCGCGCCGCTTCCAGCGCCTCCTCCCAACGGGCCGTCGAGGCGAGCGCGACGCCGTGCCAGAAGTGGAGGTCCGGGTAGGTCGGCCAACGGTCGGCGGCTTCGGCGAACAGGGGCACCGCACCGGCGGGATCGCCCGCGCTCACCAGCCGACGACCCAGTTGGGTCAGGCACTGGCGCAGGTGGAAATCGGAGAGCGGAGAGGCCCGACCTTCCCGCAGGGCATCGGCCGCGCGCAGAAGGGGCAGGGCCTCGTCGTAACGGCCCTGCTCGCAAAGCGAGACGCCGGAGTGGTGAGCATCACCGCTCCGGCGCCCCCACCATTTGCCCCACAGCGGCATTTCAGTCCAGGTATTTGCGGGTGTACGCGGGCTCCGAGAGATCGCGCCGCGCCGCTTCCCCCACCGGTGCGACGGTGCGGCGGCCGGACGGCGCCAGACGGTCGGAGAGCTCCCTCACCTCGTGCAGCGGCACGACGTTGGAGTCGACGCGGGCGGCGCGGCCGGCCGCAGCCGGCGGCGGCGCCGTCGGCTCCGCCTCCTCGTCGTCGAAACGCAGCGTCGCGTCAGCTGCGGGCCAGGCGGCTGCGGTCGGGTTCACGACGACCGCCGACGCGGCGGCGCCCGCCGCTGCCGCCATGACGCGCAGGATCGGCGGCGCGGTGGCGGCCTCCTCCGGCATCGCTTCGTCCGTGCCGTCGGCGGGTTCCGCCACGAAGTCCGGCGCGGCGAAGTCGGGTTCGAAGTCGACGAACGACAGGACCGGCATCTCGGCGAGTTGCGCGGCGGCGAACGCCGTCACGGTCGGCTCTGCCAAGTCGATGGTCTCGTCGGCGGGCGCGTCGCAGACGGGCGGCGCGGGTTCTTCGGCAGCGGGCGTCGCCGCCGGGGGTTCCGCCGCGACGTGCGCCTCGGCCACGGCGGCGGCGACGGCGGCGGGCTTGGCCACGGGCTCGTAGACGCCGCCGCGGTCGAAGCCGGTGGCGATCACCGTGACCTGCAGCAGGTCGCCGAGATCCGGCTCGATGCCGTAGCCGAAGATGATGTGGGCCTGGTCGCCGGCGGCTTCCTGCACCAGGCTCATCACGGCGTTGGTCTCCTTCAGGCTGACCTCGGCGCTGGTGAGGTTCACCAGCACGCCCTTCGCGCCGCGGATGTCGACGTCCTCGAGCAGCGGCGAGCTGATGGCCGAGCGCGCCGCGAGTTCGGCGCGATTCTCGCCGGCGGCCTTGCCGGTGCCCATCAGGGCGACGCCCATGCCCTGCATCACCGAACGCACGTCGGCGAAGTCGAGGTTGACCATGTGGGGCTTCATGATGATGTCGTGGATCCCGCGCGTCGCCTCGTAGAGCACGGTGTCGGCGAAGCGGAAGGCTTCGGTCATCGACGTGTCCGGCGGCACGACCTCGAGCAGACGCTCGTTGGGGATCACGATCAGGGTATCCACCGATTCGCGCAGCTCGGCGAGGCCGGCTTCCGCCTGGCGCAGGCGGACGCGGCCTTCGAAGCGGAACGGCTTGGTGACCACGCCGACGGTCAGCGCGCCGAGTTCGCGCGCGATGCGGGCCACGACCGGCGCGGCGCCGGTGCCGGTGCCGCCGCCCATGCCGGCGGTGACGAAGACCATGTCGCTGCCCTCGAGCGCGTCGCGGACCAGGGTCTCGTCCTCGACGACGGCGTGACGGCCGACGTCGGGATCGCCGCCGGAGCCCAGGCCGCGCGTGGTCACGCAGCCGATCTGCAGCACGGTGTCGGCGCGCGAGGAGTGCAGGGCCTGCAGGTCGGTGTTGACCGCGATGAAGTCGACCCCTTCGAGACCGGAATCGATCATGCGGTTGATGGCGTTGCCGCCGGCGCCGCCGACGCCGGCGACGCGGATCCTGGCGAGTCTCTCGGTGGGTTCAACGAGTTCGAACATGACAGCCCCTCTCCTCCGTGATCGGGTGTGCCGTCGGTGGATCTCAACGGAATGCTGACTCATTTCTTAACACATCATGCTGGGGGTGTCCAACAGGTTTTTCCCCAGGGGTCGTGGTTTTTTCCCCCCCCACGATCAACGGCGGCGGAACAGCCCCCCCAGCCAACCCTTCGGCCTCGTGGGCGGTTCCCCGGGCCCGCCGACCGCGCCGGCGTCCTGGCCGCCGCCCAGCGCCCAGAAGGCCAGGCCGACCGCGGTCGCCCACTGGCCCTCGGGCAGGGGCCTGCCCCCGGACAGTCCCAGGGGCGCCAGGCGGCGCTGCGCCGGCAGCGAGAGCACCTCTTCGATCAGCTGCTCGGTGCCCGCGCAGCGCGAACCGCCGCCGGTCACCACGACGCCGCGGTGCAGCAGGGACTGCTGGAAGTCCTGGCCCATGTCGCGCTTCACGAGCGAGATGATCTCCTCGAGCCGGGGCTCCAGGATCGCGGCGACCAGCCCCGGCGACTCGTCGGGCTCGCCCTCCTCGAAGAGCACCTCGGGATCGACGTCCTCGGCGAGGCTGCGCAGCGCCAGCCCGCGCTGGCGCTTGATGGTCTCGGCCTCGGCGGCGCTGACGCGCAGGCCGTGGGCCAGGTCGTTGGTCATGTGCACGCCTCCCCAGGGGACGGCGCCGCTGCCGGCGATCCGGCCGGAGCGGTGGATCACCCACTGCGTGTGCAGCCCGCCGATGTCCAGCAGCAGCACGCCCTCCTGCCGCTCCTGCGGCGTCAGCAGCGCCGAGGCCGTCGCCAGCGCGTCGATGTGCCAGCTCGCGGCGTGGTAGCCCGACTTCTCGATCGTGTGCTCGAGGTTGTGCTGGACGCTGCTGGAACCCGTGACGAGGTAGGCGTCCACCTCCAGCAGCGAACCGGGCCGGTCGAGCGGGTCGACGACGCCCGGGATCCCGTCCACGGTGTAGGACACGGGATTCGAGGCCAGGATGGCGTGGTCGAACGGGATGGCGATGCTGGTGGCCTTCTCCAGGACCGCGTCGACGTCGCGCGCGTCCACGGCGCGGCGGTTCGGCCCGATCTTGTGCTGGCCGCGCGCCCACAGCGAGCGCAGGTGCGAACCGGAGATGCCGTAGCAGAAGCCCGCGATGTCCACGTTCGCCGACGCCTCGGCGCCGCGCACCGCCTTGGCGATCGCCCGGCTGCCGGAACCGACGTCCACGAAGTCGCCGTCGCGGAAGCCCGCCGCCTCGGCGCTGCCCGCGCCGAGCACCGTCAGACCCCCCTCCGGCGACGGCGCGGCCACCAGGACGCGGAATTCCGTGGTGCCGAGGTCGCAGGCGACGATCAGCTGGTCATGTTCCATGGTCGTCCTTCTCTCGCGTCGGCTCCGTGGTGTCGGGAGGAGCCGGTTTTTCGACCGAGACCTGGCCCTGGAAGCGCAGGTCGACGATGCAGCTGTCCGGGATGCTGTCCCGGACGCCGAGATACCGCGTCAGGCGCGCGGTGAAGCCCTCGCGGCCGAGGATCAGTCGGCCGCCCTCTCCCGCCAGCACGAGCGACAGGCCGCGCTCGTCGCGCAGGACGAAATCGACCGGGTGCGCCGTCTCCAGCCCCGTGCCGCGCACGGCGTCCACGAGATCGCGCAGCATGTCGGCGTCGCGCGGCGGCAGGCCGCGGCCGGCGTCGCCGACGCGGTCCACCAGCAACGGCAGGTCCAGCGGCGGCAGCACGTCGGGCAGCCGCAGCCGACGGCCGTTCTCGACCAGCACGTCGCGGTCACTCCCTCCGGCCACCACGACCTGCGGCCGCCACTCCTGCAGGCGGACGTGCAGGGTCGAGGGCAGCAGGCGCGTGACCTCGGCGTCGCGAACCCACGGCAGCAGGCGCAGCGAGTCGGTGAACGCGGCGGTGTCGAAGCGCCACATGTTGCGGCCCAGCGCCCAGCGCAGGCGCCACTCCAGCTCGGCGCGGTCGGTGAACCGGTAGCGGTCCGTCTCGACGCGGGCCACCGCGAACTTCGACGCCGTCAGCAGCCAGAGCGCGCCGCCGCCCACGACGACGACGATCCCCAGCGCGAGCGCGCCGCGCGCGAGCAGCCGCCGCGGGTCGCGGCGGCGCGTGCGGCGGCGGGCCATGCCCGACGCGGCCCCCGGCGGCCGGCCGGGCGCGCTCACGTCGCGCCCCGGCGCGCCAGGTGCCCGCAGATCGGCTCGACCAGGCGGCCGATGTCGCCGGCGCCCAGGGTCACGAGCAGGTCGCCGGGCGAGACCACGTCGTCGAGCCAGCGCTCGACGTCGTCGGTCCCGGCCAGCAGCGAGACCGCGTCGCGCCCCTTGCGCGCGAGCGCCGCCGCGATCAGCCCGCTGTCGACGCCGGGGAGCGGTTCCTCGCTCGCGGCGTACACCGGCAGCAGCCCCACGACGTCGGCCGCCGCCAGGGCGTCGGCGAACTCGCCGGCGAAGCGCAGCGTGCGCGAGTAGCGGTGGGGCTGGAACAGCACGACCACGCGGCGGCCTTCGTCGCGGGCGACGGCGAGGGTGGCGGCGATCTCGGTCGGGTGGTGACCGTAGTCGTCCACCAAGCGCACGCCGCCCGGCTCCCCTCGCTCCTGGTAGCGGCGGCCGACGCCGGCGAAGCCGCCCAGGGCCCGGGCCGCCTGCGCGAAGGGCACGCCCAGTTCCATGCCCACGGCGACCGCCGCCAGCGCGTTGGTCAGGTTGTGCCGGCCGCGCAGACGCAGTTCGAGGCGCCCGAGCTCGCGGCCGCCCGCCAGCACCGTCGCGACGCCGGGCAGGGACGCGTCGGGCACGCCGCGCACGTCCGCGTCCGCGCCGAGGCCGTAGGTGATGACCTTGCGCTCGAGGTGCGGGATCAGCGCGCGCACCTCGGGATCGTCCAGGCAGAGCACGCAGGCCCCGTAGAAGGGCACGCGCGCCAGGAAGGCGCGGAAGGCGGCGCGCAGGTCGTCCATCTCCGGATAGAAGTCGACGTGCTCGTGGTCGATGTTGGTGACCACCGCCACCGTCGGCACCAGGTGCAGGAAGGTCCCGTCGCTCTCGTCGGCCTCGGCCACGAGGTAGTCGCCGGCGCCCAGGACCGCGTTCGCGCCCGTCGCCAGCGCGCGCCCGCCCACCAGCACGGTGGGGTCCAGCCCGCCCGCGGCCAGGACCTCGGCCACCAGCGAAGTCGTCGTCGTCTTGCCGTGGGAGCCGGCGACGGCGATGCCGTACTTCAGGCGCATGAGCTCGGCGAGCATCTCGGCGCGCCGGATGACCGGGATGCCGAGCCGCCGCGCCTCGGTGACCTCGGGGTTGACGCGCGTGACCGCCGACGAGTACACCAGCACGTCGGCGCCCCGCACCTGCCCCTCGCGGTGCCCGATCGCGATCGTGGCCCCGAGCCGTTCGAGGCGCTCGGTCGCCTCCGAGACGCGCAGGTCGCTGCCGCTGACGCGGAATCCCAGGTTCAGCAGGATCTCGGCGATCCCGCTCATGCCGATGCCGCCGATGGCGACCAGGTGGACATGTCGGGTGTTGCGGAACACGGCAGCTCCCTTACAGGCCGGTCGTGGCGCCGGCCCCGGCCGCGCCCGCGGGCAGCCGGCCCGCCAGGCGCATCAGGTCGGTGGCGATCTCCATGGCCGCGTCGGGTCGGGCGGCGGCCCGGGCGGCGGCCGCCATCGCGCGCAGCCGGGCGGGATCCCGCCGCAGGTCGTCCACGCACGCCGTCAGCGACTCCCCCGTGCAGAACTCGTCCAGCAGCAGCAGCGCCGCGCCGGCGTCCTCCCGCGACTTGGCGTTGCGCAGCTGGTGCTGGTCGGTGGCGTGCGGGTAGGGCACCAGGACCGACGCGCGGCCCGCGACTGCCAGCTCGGCCAGGGTCATCGCGCCCGCGCGGCAGACCACCACGTCGGCCCAGCGCAGGGCCGCGGGCATGTCCTCGATGTAAGGCGTGACGCGCGTCGAACCGAGCCGGCCGGCACAGCCGCGGGTCACCGCTTCGTGCTCCTCGGGTCCGGTCTGCGCCCACAGCGACAGATCGGCGCGCAGCGCCCAGGCGCCACGCGCCGCGTCGATCACGGCGCGGTTGAGCGTGCGGGCGCCGCGGCTGCCGCCGAAGACCAGCACGTGGCAGGCGGACGCCCCTTCCGCGCGTGCCGGTCCGTCGAGCGCATCGCCCCGGGCCTCGGCGAAGGCGGCGCGGACGGGGTTGCCGGTATTGCGGCTGCGGCCGGCCGGGAAATACGCGGCCGCTTCCGGGAAGCCGAGGTAGGCCCGCCGCGCCCAGCGGCCCAGCAGCCGGTTGGCGCTGCCCGGGATGGCGTTCTGCTCCTGCAGGGCCAGCGGCCGGCCCAGCAGGCGCGCCGCCAGGCCGACGGGCAGGCTGACGAAACCGCCGCTGCCCAGCACGACGTCGGGACGGAAGCGCCGCAACGCCTCCAGGCTCTGCAGGACGCCCACGACCAGGTTGGCGGCGAACCGCAGGCGGGCGACGGGCCCCAAGCCGCGGTAGCCGGAAGCCGCGACGTGACACAGGTCCAGGCCGGCGGCGGGGACGAGGCGCGACTCCAGGCCCCGGCTGGTGCCGAGGTAGAGCACGCTGGCCTGCGGCTCGAGTCGCCGCAGCGCTTCGGCCACGGCCAAGGCGGGGTAGATGTGCCCGCCGGTGCCGCCGCCCGCCAGGGCGACCCTGACCGGTTTGTCCGCCTCGGCTCGGCGCGGGTCGCGGCGCGGGTCCATGAATCTCCTCCGAGGGCCGGCCGGGCCGCCTCAGGGGCGTCCGATCACCCGCACCCTCCTGGCGCGCAAGGCGCGCCCCTGGCGGTCGATGCTCAGCAGGATGCCCACGGCCGCCAGGTTCGTGATCAGCGCGGAGCCGCCGTAGCTGATGAAGGGTAGCGGCAGCCCCATGACGGGCAACACCGCGGTGACCATGCCGATGTTGATGGCCGCATACGCCAGCAGCATCGTGGTCAATCCGGCCGCGACCAGGCAGCCGAACTCGTCGCCGGCGTTGCGTGCGATGTTATAACCGCGCCAGCCCAGCAGCACAAACAGAAAAAGCGTGATCAGGCCGCCCACCAGCCCCAACTCCTCGCCCACCACCGAGAAGATGAAATCCGTGTGCGAATCCGGCAGGAAGGCGAATCGTTGCTGGCTGGCCCCGATGCCCGTGCCGTGCCAGCCGCCGGCCCCCAGCCCCAGCAGCGACTGGTAGACCTGGTAGAGCTTGTCGTCCGCGCGGGGGTCGATCGTGCCGTCCTTGATCGCCAGCCACCAGAGCACCAGTCGGTGGTTGATCTTGGCGATCGTGAAGAAGCCCAGGGCCGACACCCCCACCGCGGCGGCGCCCAGCCAGACGAGGATCCGCGCCGGCAGGCCGCTGAGCGTCAGCAGGACCAGCGTCAGCAGGCCCATCATCGCGGCGTTGCCGTAGTTCGGCTGCAGGGCCAGCGCGACCATCGAGACGGCCGGGACGGCCAGCGCCGTCCAGAAGCGGCGGTCGTCGCGGCGCAGGCGTTCGAAGCCGCCGGCGCACTGCTGCGCCAGGAACAGCACCAGCGCCACCTTCACGATCTCCACGGGCTGGACCGGCAGGAACGTCAGCCAGCGGCTGGAACCGGCGCGCTCGTCGACGAGGCCGGTCTTGCGCAGCACGACGGTGACCAGCACCAGGCCCAGGCCGAGACCCAGCAGCCCCCAGTTCACCCAGGGGCGGCGCAGCGTCTGGTAATCCAGCCCGGCCAGGAACCACAGCGCGCCGAGGCCGAGCCCGAAGCGGATGATCTGGTGCACCAGGTAGTGGGTGCTGGACGACGAGGTGAACGAGCCGGCGTTGTAGACCATCGCCACGCCGAAGATCCCCAGCACGAGCACCGTGAGCATCAGCCAGCCGTCGAGCTGTTCGAACCAGGCCAGCAACTCGCGCACGCGGCGGTTCATGATCCCTCCCGGGAGCCCGCGGCGTCCGGCCGACCGGCCAGCCAGGCGAGCGCCGCGGCCTGGAACGCCTCGCCGCGGTGGTGGTAGTCGCGGAACATGTCGAAGCTCGCGCACGCCGGGCTCAGCAGGACCGTGCCTCGCCCCGATGCCAGGCCGGCCGCCGTCGCCACGGCCTCGTCCATGCCGGAAGCCCGGACCAGCGGCACCGACCCGGCGAGCGCCGCCGCGATGCGGTCCGCCTCGGCGCCGATCAGCACCGCGGCGCGCACCGGTCCGAGCGCGCCGCGCAGGGGCGCGTAATCCTCCCCCTTGCCGCTGCCGCCCAGGATCAGCACGACGTCGGCCGCGTAGCCGGCCAGGCCGCCGCACACCGCGTGCACGTTGGTCGCCTTGGAATCGTCGACGAAAACCAGGCCCTCCCCCCGGGCGACTTCCTGCTGGCGGTGCGGCAGCCCGCGGAAGCTCCGCAGGCCGTCCGCCAGGACGTCGTCGTCCAGTCCGAAGGGTTCGAGGGCGGCGAGGGCGGCGCCGGCGTTGAGGACGTTCGGTGCGCCGTGGAGGGGAAAGTCCTCAAGCGCCAGCACCGCCCGCGGCCCGCCGTCGCGCAGCCGCCACAATCGGCCATCGCGCGCGAAGCACGCGGCGCCCGCTTCCGGATCGCCGAACAGCAGGCGACGCGGCGCGGGCCAGTCCAGGGCCGGCAGGCAGCCGGTCCCGGTGACGAACAGCCCCCCGGGAGGCAGCAGATCCACGAGCCGCTTCTTGGCGGCGTAGTACGCGGCGACCGACGGGTAGCGGTCCAGATGGTCGGGCGCGAGGTTCAGCACCACCGCGACCTCGGGCCGGAACCGCGAGACGGACTCGAGCTGGAAGCTGCTGACCTCCACGACGGCCACCGCGCCGTCGGGCAGCGTGTCGGCGACCTGGCTCAGCGGGCGTCCCACGTTGCCCAGGGCCGGCGCCGTGTGGCCCGCGGCGCGCAGCAGGTGCGCCGCCAGTTCGGTGGTCGTCGTCTTGCCGTTGGTGCCGGTGATCGCCACCGTGCGTCCGGCGAAGAAGCGCGAGGCGAGTTCCAGCTCGCCCAGGATCGGCACGCCGGGCGCCGCCGCGGCGGCCCGCCCGACGGTCACGCCGGGGCTGAGCACCACGCCGTCGAGACGCGGCAAC
Source organism: Gemmatimonas sp. (assembly GCA_013824755.1). Lineage (GTDB taxonomy): Bacteria > Krumholzibacteriota > Krumholzibacteriia > LZORAL124-64-63 > LZORAL124-64-63 > PNOJ01. The sequence goes on along the minus strand of PNOJ01000051.1, from coordinate 5,621 downwards.
GCCGCCTCCCAGCCGGGGCCGGTGCGCACCTCGTCGAAAGCCGCCGACGCTTCGTCCACGAGACCGCGCTGCCGCCACTGCGCGGCGAGCGCCGTCCCGTCGGCGTCGTCGGCGCCCACGACGCGCGCCCCGTGGCGCCGCAGCAGGGCGCCGGCCGCGCAGCCGCTGCGCGCCAGCCCGATCACCAGCCAGGTCCCGCCCCTCACGTTCACGCCGGGCCTCCTACTGCAGCTTGACGGTGCTCATACTCAGCAGCAGCAGCAGGATGCCGATGATCCAGAAGCGGACCACGACCTGCGTCTCCGACCAGCCGAGCAGCTCGAAGTGGTGGTGCAGCGGCGCCATGCGGAAGATGCGCTTGCCGCCGCGCCAGCGAAACGACGCGACCTGCAGCATCACGCTCAGGGCCTCCATCACGAACATGCCGCCCATGATCACCAGCAGCAGCTCGCGCTTGACCAGGATCGCGACGGTGCCCAGGGCGCCGCCCAGGGCCAGGCTGCCCGTGTCGCCCATGAACACCCGCGCCGGGTGAGCGTTGAACCACAGGAAGCCGAGCGAGGCGCCGACGACGGCCCCGCAGTAGACGGCGAGCTCGCCGGCGCCCGGCAGGTAGACGATGTTCAGGTAGTCGGCGAAGATCACGTTGCCGGCGACGTAGGCCAGCGCCGCGAAACCCAGGAAGGTGAACGCGCTCAGCCCGATCGCCAGCCCGTCGAGGCCGTCGGTCAGGTTCACGGCGTTGCTCGTGCCCGCCACCACGATCACCACCAGCGGCAGGTAGAACCAGCCGAGGTCGATGAAGGTGTCCTTGAGCAGCGGCACGGCCAGCTGCGTGACCAGGGCGTCGTCGGCGACCGCGCTCTTCAGCAGCGCGTACAGCACCAGGCTGAAGCCGATCTGCCCCGCCATCTTCACGCGGCCGATCATGCCCTTGGGACGCTTGCGCACGACCTTGAGCCAGTCGTCGATGAAGCCGAGCGTCCCCATCCAGACCGTGGCCAGCAGGCAGAGCTGCACGTAGCGGTTGCCGAGGTCCGCCCACAGCAGGGTGGGCAGCACGATCGCCGCGATCACCAGCACGCCGCCCATCGTCGGGGTGCCCGCCTTGGCGGCGTGCCGCGCGGGACCGTCGCTGCGGATCGTCTCGCCGATCTGCAGGGCCTGGAGCCGGCCGATCAGCCAACCGCCGAACACGAAGCAGATCAGCAGGGCGGTGATCGTGGCGTAGGCGGCGCGGAACGTGATGTACTGGAAGACGTTCAGCGCCGACCAGTGTTCGCGCAGCGGGTAGAGCAGGAGGTAGAACATCAGCGTGTCTCCCTGTCGGGCGCGGCGCCGCCGAGGTGCGCCAGGAATGCGTCGAGCGCGCGCTCGACGGCGGCGGAACGGGATCCCTTGAACAGGATGCGGTCGCCGGGCCGCACCGCGGCGGCCAGGGCCGCGGCCGCCGCGGCGGCGTCGGCGCAGACCACGGCGTCGCCGCCCGCCTCGCGGAAGCCGGCGGCCAGCGCGGCCGCCGGTTCGCCCACGACCCACAGTGCGTCGAGGCCGGCGGCGCACAGGCGCCGCCCCGTGTCGAGGTGCAGCGCGGCCGCGTCGGCCCCGAGCTCGCCCATCGCACCCAGCACGGCGAGGCGGCGACCGCCGCCGGGCAGGTCCGCGAGCGCCGCGGCGGCGCTGAGCATGCTCGCGGGGTTGGCGTTGTAGCAGTCGTCGAGCAGCCACAGGCCGCCGGCCGCGATCAGCCGGCTGCGGTGCGGCGAGGCGACGAACCCGGCCAGCGCGCGCGCGGCGTCCGGCGCGCGTCCGGTCAGGGCCCGCGCGGCCAGCCAGGCGGCGACGAGGTTGGCCCCGTTGTGCTCGCCCGGCAGCGGCACCGCCAGCTCGCGGCCGTCGAGCGTCACGACGCCCCTGCCCCCCGCAGGAGCCGGCCGCCAGGACCAGCGGTGATCCCCGGCGGTGCGCCCCCAGCTGATCACCGGGCATGGGCTGCGTTCCCGCCAGGCGTCGAAGCCGGGGCTGTCGGCGTTCAGGACCGCCGTCCCGTCCGGCGTCAGGTGGTCCAGCAACGCGCCCTTGGTGCGGACGATCTCGGCCAGCGATCCGAACCCCTCGAGGTGCGCTCCGGACGCGTTGGTGATCACCCCGACCTGGGGGGTGGCCAGGGCCGCCAGCCTGTCGATGTCTCCGGCGCGGGAGGCTCCCATCTCCACGACCGCCACGTCGTGGTCGCGCCGCAGGCCGAGCAGGGTGAGCGGCAGACCGAGATCGTTGTTCAGGTTGCCCGCGGTCGCGTGGACGCGGGCGGCGGCGCCGGCCAGCGCCGCCAGCAGGTCCTTGGTGGTCGTCTTGCCGTTGGTGCCGGTGACGGCGGCGATCCGCGCCGGGCAGAACGAGCGCCAACGGCCGGCCAGCACGGCCAGCGCGGCCTCGGGATCGCGGCTGAGCAGCACCGTCGCGCCGTCGGGCGCCGGCCCGGAGAAGAGCGGGTCCGGCGGTGCGCCGTCCCAGCAGCGGGTCAGCGCCGCCGCGACGCCGGCCCGCAGGGCGTCCGGGACGTGGCGGCGGCCATCCGTGCGCTCGCCGGCCAGGCCCACGAAGAGCTGCCCCGCCGCCGCGAGGCGCGAGTCGAGCGCCGCGCCGCGGAAATCCGCGACGGGCAGCCGGGCCGGATCGATCACGAACGTCCAGGCGCCGTCGCTCGCGACGCCGGCGCCGTCCCACAGGCCGGCCGTCGCCAGGTCCGCCCCCGCCCGCCGCAGGTCGTAGCCGCGATCAGACGTCACGGGCCACCTCCGCGATCCAGTCCCGCACCAGCCGGCGGTCGTCGAGGTCGAGCCGCCGGTCGCCGACCAGCTGGTAGTCTTCGTGCCCCTTGCCCGCGATCACGACCGTGTCGCCGTCGCCCGCCTCGGCCAGGGCGCCGCGGATCGCCGCGGCGCGGTCCGGTTCCAGGCGGCACGCGGTCGAGCGGCGGGAGGTCTCGGCCCGGAAGCCGTCGGCGATCTGGTCGCAGATGGAAACCGGCTCCTCGCCGCGCGGGTTGTCCGACGTGATCCAGGTCGCGTCGGCCAGGCGCGCGGCGACGGCGCCCATCAGGGGCCGCTTGCCGCGGTCGCGGTCGCCGCCGCAGCCGAAGACGGTCACGAGACGGCGCGGCGTGAGCTCGCGGCAGGACTGCAGGACCGCGGCCAGGGCGTCGGGCGTGTGCGCGTAGTCGACGACCGCCGTGGCGCCCGACGGCAGGTCGAAGCTCTCCATGCGGCCGGGCACCTGTTCGGCCGCGGCGAGGGCGTCGAGGCAGTCCGACGGCGCGAAGCCGAGGGCGAGGCCCGCGGCCAGGGCGGCGGTCAGGTTCTCGACGTTGAAGCGACCGACCAGCCGGCTCTCCAGGTCGAGCCGCTCGCCTCGCCAGTCCAATCGCAGGCGCGTCCCGCCGCGGCTCAGGTCGGCTGCCTGCACGGAGAGGTCGGCCGACGCCCCCGGCCGGCGCCCCGCGGCGTAGCGCACGACGCGCAGGCCGCCGGTGTCCAGGCCGTCGAAGGCCGCTTCGTCCGCGTTCAGCACGGCGACGCCGGGCGGCTTGCCGCGCCGGTCGCCGCGCAGCAGCTCGAGGATGCGCGCCTTGGCCCGCAGGTAGTCGTCGAGGTCGGCGTGGTAGTCGAGATGGTCCCGCGAGAGGTTGGTCATCACCGCGGCGTCCAGCGCGAGGTCGGCCGTGCGGCCCTGGTCCAGGGCGTGGGACGAGACCTCCAGCGCCACGGCCCGCCGGCCGTGCGCGCGCATCTCGGCCAGCAGCCCGTAGAGGGTGGGGCCGTCGGGGGTGGTCAGCGGAGCCGGGACGGGGCGCGACCCGGTCTCGTAGAGGATGGTGCCCAGCAGGCCGCAGGGTCCCGCGCAGCGTTCGAGCAGCCGCCGCAGCAGGAAGGCGGTCGTGGTCTTGCCGTTGGTGCCGGTGACGCCGACCGCGCACAGTTCCGCGTCGGGCCGCCCGGCGATCTCGCGCGCCAACCGCGCGGGCCAGGGGCGCGTCCCGGCCGCGCGCAGGACGGGCACGCCCGCCGGCGCCGGCGCGTCCGCCTCGATCAGGACAGCCGCGCAACCGGCGGCGGCGGCGGCGGCGAGGTGGGCATGGCCGTCGGCCGCCGCGCCGCGCACGGCGACGAACAGCACGCCGGGCGCGCAGCGGCGCGAATCGACCGCGATCGCGTCCACGGGGATGGGCGCGGCCGGGAGCGCCGCGTCGGCCGCGAGCTGCGGGAAGACCGCCAGGAGCTGCGCCAGCGTCACCATCGTTCCACCATCCTCACCGCGATCCCTTCGGCGCCGATGGGAAGACCGGGCGGCGGCGTCTGCTCGGCGACGTAGCCGGTCCCCTCGCAGCGCAGCGGCACGCCGAGTCGTGCCGCCTCGCGGCGCACGTCGCGGTTGGACCAGCCGAGCAGATCGGGGCACAGTCGGGAATCGTCGCCGGTCGCGACGCGCAGCGGGGCCAGGGTGACGGTGACGGTCTCGCCGGGCAGGCAACCCGTGCCCGCGCCGGGCACCTGAGCCACGACCACGCCCTCGCCCACGGCGCCGGCCAGGTGCAGGCCGGCCCCGGCGACGGCCTCGCGCGCCGCGGCGGCGGACAGGTAGAGCAGGTCCGGCACGGGCTTCGCGCCGCTGCGGTCGCGGCGGGGCAGCCGGACGTGCGCCGCGGACTCGGCGCCCACGAGCCAGTCCGTGCTGCGGCCGATCTCCTGGACGATCCGCCCGAACAGCGGGGCCGCGCTCTGCGAGGCGTAGTGGTGCGCGTAGTCGGGCTCGTCCAGCATCGTCAGGATCACCAGGCGCGGTTGCGCGGCGGGCACCATCCCCAGGAACGTCGACATGTACTTGCCGGCCACGTAGCCCTCGCCCGGCAGGGCCTTCTGGGCCGTGCCGGTCTTGCCGCCGCACTCGATCCACTCCAGGCCGGCGGCCCGCCCGGTGCCGCGCCGCACGACCTCGCCCAACGCGTCGCGCAGCAGGGCCGCCACCTCGGCCGACACCGCGCGGTGCCGGACCTCGGGCCGGCTGCGCTCGACGACCGAGCCGTCCTTCTCGCGGACCTCGACGACCAGGCGCGGCGCCATCAGCAGCCCGCCGTTGGCCACCGCGGCGGCCGCCATCGCCAGCTGGATGGGCGTGGCCAGCAGTTCCTGGCCGATCGCGACCGTCGACTGCGTGCGCCGCGACCAGCGGTCCGGCACCTGCAGCGCGCCGCGCGTGCGGCCGGGATAGAGCAGCTCGTCGCGGACGCCGAAGCCCAGGTTGGTGAGATCCTCGAAGTACTGCTCGCGGTCCAGCGCCAGCACGGTGCGCGCGAAGTAGACGTTGCTGGAGTGGACGAACGCGTTCAGGAACGACATGCGCCCGAAGTCGTGCCCCTCGGAGTTGTGGATCTTGTAGCGGTCGAACTGGATGTTGTCGCAGTCGTAGACCGCGGCGGTGTCGAGCTGGGAACGGTCGAGCAGCGAAGCCGCGGTGAAGATCTTGAACACCGATCCGGGCTCGTACGCCCCCGTGAAGACGAAGTTGTCCCAGGCCGAAGGCCCTCTCGCGTCGCTGCGCTCCCGCAGCACGGGCGTGTCGGC
>PNOJ01000050.1 GCA_013824755.1 Gemmatimonas sp. | reverse complement strand
CTTGATCAACAAACGATTGTTATCATATTGACAATGTGCCATTTTCGCCGGGATGTCGCCGTCCCGCCAGGGACTTCGGCCGCCGCCGTTTCACAGCAGAAAGGGACCGGCATGGATCGTAGGGACTTCCTCAAGACGGTCGGCGCCGTCGGCGTGGGCATCGCCGCCGCCGACGCCTCGGCCAGCACGGCCGTCCACGCCCCGCCGGACGCCTTCGGCGTCCTGGTCGACACCACGGCCTGCATCGGTTGCCGCAAGTGCGAGTGGGCCTGCAACCAGGTCAACAAATTGCCCGTGCAGCCGCTGGAGGAGTTCGAGAACAAGGACGTCTTCGCGGCCATGCGCCGCCCCGACGCCGGCAACTTCACCGTCGTCAACCAGTGGGCGCGCGAGGGCCGCGAGGGCAACGTCTGGGCGAAGGTGCAGTGCCTGCACTGCAACGACCCCGCCTGCGCCTCGGCCTGCCTGGTCTCCGCCCTGGAGAAGCAGCCCAACGGCGCCGTGCAGTACGACCCCTGGCGCTGCATGGGCTGCCGCTACTGCATGGTGGCCTGCCCCTTCCAGATCCCCGCCTACCAGTACGCGGACGCGCTCTCGCCCGAGGTGCGCAAGTGCACCTTCTGCGTCGAGCGCATCACGGCCGGCGAACGGCCGGGCTGCGTCGAGATCTGCCCCGTGGAGTGCCTGATCTACGGCAAGCGCGAGGAGCTGCTGACCCTGGCCCACGAGCGGATCGCGGCCTACCCGGACCGCTACCTGGACCACGTCTACGGCGAGCACGAGGTCGGCGGCACGTCCTGGCTCTACATCGCCGGGCAGCCGTTCCCCTCGCTGGGCTTCCCGGAGCTGGGCGAGCAGTCGCCCGCCCGCATCACCGAGAACATCCAGCACGGCATCTTCCGCCGCTTCATCGCGCCGGTCGCCCTGTACGCGACCCTGGCCCAGGTGATGTGGCTGGGCAGCCGCAAGGACGAGGTCGCCGCCGCGGCAAACGGCTGAACATCACGGACCACCATGAGTAGCCACGTCCACGCCGCCCCGATCCGCATGCCCTTCTTCACCCGCGGCACCTGGGTCCTGGTGGCCCTGATGGCCGTGGGCTTCTGCTTCGCCGTGGTGCGCTTCACCAAGGGCATCGGCTCGGTGACCAACCTCGACGACCAGTGGCCCTGGGGCATCTGGATCGCCATCGACATCGCCTGCGGCGTGGCCCTGGCCGCCGGCGGCTTCACCACCGCGGCGCTGGCCCACGTCTTCCACCGCGAGAAGTTCGAGCCCATCGTGCGGCCGGCCCTGATCACCGCGATGCTGGGCTACACCGTCGTGGTGATCGGCCTGCTGGCGGACCTCGGCCGCTACTACAACGTCTGGCACCCCATGGTGCCGTCGATGTGGTCGGGGCACTCGGTCCTGTTCGAGGTCGGCATCTGCGTCATGTTCTACCTGACGGTGCTGTACATCGAGTTCTTGCCGATGGTGACCGAGCGCTTCCGCGGCCGTGTCGCCCTGCCCGGCGCCCTGCGCCCGCTGAACGGGTTCGTCGAGGGCCTGCTGCGCCTCTTCGACCGCACCCTGGGGCGGATCATGTCCGTGTTCATCATCGCGGGCGTGGTGCTGTCCTGCATGCACCAGTCCTCGCTGGGCGCCCTGATGGTCATCGCGCCCTACAAGATGCACCCGCTGTGGTGGTCGCAGGTGCTGCCGCTGCTGTTCCTGCTGTCGGCGTTCTGCGTGGGCCCCTGCATGGTGATCTTCGAGTCCATCCTCGCCTCGCGCGCCTTCGGCCGCCGTCCCGAGATGGAGGTCCTCGGTCCGCTGTCGAAGATCCTGCCGGTGCTGCTGTTCTTCTTCATCAGCACCAAGGCCATGGACCTCGCCGTGCGCGGGCAGCTGCACCACCTCGCCGACGGCAGTTGGCAGTCGGTCGTGTTCCTGGTCGAGATGGGCTTCGGGTTCGTGCTCCCGTTCCTGATGTTCTTCAGCGCGCGCGTGCGCCGCTCGCCCCGGCTGCTGTTCACCGCCGCGACGCTGGTGATCTTCGGCGTGGCGATGAACCGCATCGACGTCTTCCTGATCGCCTTCCGGCCCGTCTACGCGACGAAGCACTACTTCCCGCACGTCGGCGAGCTGGCGATCACCACGGGCCTGATCGCGTTCCTGATCTTCGCCTACCGCTTCGTCGTCCTGAACTTCCCGGTGATGCACGTCGAGGACGCGGCGTCGCGGCGGGGGGAGGAGGTTCCCCATGCGTAACGCGTTGCTCTTGTCGATCACGCGACTCTTGCTGACCGCCCTGATCCTGTCGGCGGCGCCGACCTGGGCCCGCCAGGACCAGGGCCTCGACTGCAAGCAGTGCCACGTCTGCGCGCAGCCCAGCAAGGCCGACCCCTGCCTGAAGCAGGCGACCTGCCCGCGGCACGTCGAGGCCACCAAGCTGAAGGCCGACGAGGGCCCCGACGTGGTGATCCTGGACGACCTCGAGGACCTCTACGTCCCGGTCCGCTTCCAGCACCGCGCCCACGCGCGGATGGTGGCCATGGACAAGGGCTGCGAGACCTGCCACCACTACACGCCGCCCAACTCGCCCCATCCCGGCTGCCGCGAGTGCCACCCCGCGGGCGCCCACGCCGAGTCCCTGAAGCAGACCGGCCTGAAGGGCGCCTACCACCGCCAGTGCCTGGGCTGCCACAACGACTGGGACGGCGAGACCAAGTGCGCGAACTGCCACGAGAAGAAGCAGGGCGGGCGGCTCGGCGGCGAGGCGACGGGCGTCTGCGAGCACAGCAACTACGAGCCCATCGAGATGAAGGAGCTGATCGTCTTCTCCACCTCGTACGCCCAGGGCGACGTCGTCCCCTTCCACCACCGCAACCACGCCGAGAAGTACGAGCTCAATTGCTCCAGCTGCCACAAGGAGCAGAGCTGCGCCCGCTGCCACACCCACGGCGCCGAGTCGCACCCCATGGGCGAGCTGCAGCAGGTCAACCTCCACGACACCTGCTACCAGTGCCACGGCAAGCAGAACTGCCGCGAGTGCCACGGCCGCAAGGCGACCGACCTGTTCGACCACGCCTCGACGGGCTGGCCGCTGCAGGCGTACCACAGCCGGCTGCAGTGCCGGGCCTGCCACGGCGACGCCAACATCTACGTGGCCCAGGACCGCACCTGCTCGTCGTGCCACGCGCAGGGCTGGGGCGCCGGGTTCGACCACGCGAAGGTGGGCGCGCCCCTGGACGACGTCCACGGCGAGCTGTCCTGCGAGGATTGCCACACGTCGGGCATGGGCCAGAAGCCCGACTGCGCCGGCTGCCACGACGACGGCCGCGTCTACGACCGCCGCCGCGGATTTGGCCAGGGCTAAGTGAGCCAGGGCCGCCCCCTTGACAGGGGGCGGTCCACCGCTCATTCTGTGAGGCAGCCTTGCGGGGCGGCATAGCCAAGTGGTAAGGCAACGGTCTGCAAAACCGTTATTCCCCGGTTCAAGTCCGGGTGCCGCCTCCATCTCCGACGACCGGCCTGCGGGCCGGTCGTTCTCTTTTCCATCCAGGACCGTCCGCCTCGGCCGATCACTTCCCCTTCGGGCGCGGCGTTGACAGGAAGCGGGCCGTGGCCGATGATCCGCGACGGCGCCGGGGTGGCGAAATTGGTAGACGCAAGGGACTTAAAATCCCTCGGAGCGTTGCTCCGTGCCGGTTCGAGCCCGGCCCTCGGCACCAGACCAATCCGTACATATCCGTCGTGCGGGCGGGCTGATCAGGGAGGATCGACGTGCGCCTGGCCTTCCTGTCCATCGGCCGCCACATCCACACCGAGCGCTGGATCACCTGGTTCGCCGAGCGCGGCCACGACTGCCACCTGCTCACGGTCCAGCCGGGGGAGGTGCCCGGCGTCACGGTCCACGACATCCGCGCGGGCGCCGGCCCCAAGCCCCTGCGCTACGCCGCCTCGCTGCGGGTCGTGCGCCGCCTGCTGGCTGACCTGCGTCCCGACCTGCTGAACACGCACTTCCTGACGGGCTACGGCTACTGGGGGCACTTCAGCGGCCTCCACCCCAACCTGCTGACCGTCTGGGGCGACGACGTCTACGTGACGCCGCACGAGTCGCCCCTGAAGCGCTGGCTGGCCTCGGCGGCGCTGCGTTCCTGCGACGCCCTGACCGGCGATTCCCGCGACATCCTGGAAGCCGCCGTGCGCCTGGGAGCGCGCCCGGACCGCGCCTTCCGCGTGCTGTGGGGCGTGGACTTCGAGCGCTTCCGGCCGCAGGCGGCGGGGGAGTGGCGGCGCGCCCAGGGCTTCGCCGACGACGATTTCCTGGTCTTCTCCCCGCGCTCGTTCACGCAGCCCTACTACAACATCGACGTGGTGATCGAGGCTGCGGCGACCGTGATGCGCCGCGAACCGCGGGCCCGCTTCCTGTTCTCGGGCTACGAGGGCGACCCCGCCCCGTTCTGGGCGCTCGCCGAGCGGGCCGGCATCGGCGGCGTCACGCGCTTCCTCGGACGCATCCCGCACGACGAGTTCGCCACGGCCCTGAACGCCAGCGACGTCTTCGTCTCGGTGCCGTCGGTCGACGCCACGGCGGTCAGCCTGCTGGAGGCCATGAGCTGCGGCCGGCCCATCGTCGTCTCGAGCCTGCCTTCTTCCGTCGAGTGGATCCGCGACGGCGAAACCGGCCTGGTGGTCCCGCCCCGCCGCGCCGACGACCTGGCGGGCGCGCTGCTGCGCTTCGCCGCCGACCCGTCCCTGCGCGCCGGCTGCGGCGCCGCGGCCCTGGCCCTGGCGCGCCGCGAGGCCGGCTTCGCGCAGAACATGGCCCACGCCGAGGCGATCGTGCTGTCCCTGGTCCACGGGCGGGCGGCCTGGCCCCGCGAGGTCGGCCTGCCGCAGCTGCGTGGGGCGGCGAGCCCGACATGAAGCTGACCGTCGTCATCCCCAGCCGCGACAAGCTCCCGCTGCTGCAGCGCACGCTGGCGGCGCTCTGGGACCAGGACCTGCCCGCAGAGAGCTGGGACGTCGTCGTGGTCGATGACGGTTCCCGCGACGGCACCGGGGCCTGGCTGGCCGAGGAGAGCGCGCGCCGGCAGGGGCGGCTCACCGTCGTGGCCCCCCCGCGCAACGTCGGCCGGGCCGCGGCCCGCAACCTCGGCGCGCGTGCGGCGACCGCCGCCGCGGTGCTCTTCTTGGACGACGACATCGTGGCGCCGCCGGGGCTGCTGTCGGCCCACCTCGCGATCCTCGCGCGGCACCCCGGCGACGGGACCATCGGCCTGGTCCGCACCGCCTGCGATGTGATCGACGCGCCCCACTTCCACTACCTCGACACGCGGGGCGTCGCCAAGGCCGTCGGCGACACGGTGCCGGCGCGCTACCTCGTCACCCAGAACACGGCCGTGCCGCGGGACGCCTTCCTGGCGGTCGGCGGCTTCGACGAGTCGTTCCGGGCCTACGGGTTCGAGGACATGGACCTGGGTTTCCGGCTGGAGGACGCGGGGGTCGTGTTCCGGCCGCTGCTCGCGCCCGTGCCCGAGCACGTCCACCACCACACGCTCGCGCAGTGGCTGGCCAAGAAGCGGGAGTGCGGCCACGGCCCGCTGCAGCACCTGGCGCGCCGCCATCCCCACCGCCTGCGCGAGATGCGCCTGGGCGTGCTGTTCGACCTCGGCGGCGCCGCGCCGCGACCCCGCTGCCGCAGCCGGTTCTGGGCGGGCCTGTTCGCCGGCGCCCTGCGGCGCGCGGCGGCGGCCTGGCCGACCGGGCCGCGCCACCGCCCCCTGGCCTTCCGCGCCTACGCCCGCCTCCTGGACCTGCTGGTCCTGACAGCGTACTGTCAGGGACTGACAGATCCGATGTCAGATCCCCCGGTTCGTGACGATGCCTGACAGGCGACTGCCATGACGGCAGGCGCCGCCGCCGCCACGTGAAGACCGATTTCATAACCTCAATCATGACAACATGATAAACGTCGACACGCCGGTGGCGTCGTGGCACGCCCCTTGATAGGGCCCTAGTCGGTTTGCACAACTCACGCTCGGAAGGAAGGCGATCATGGGCAAGATCATCGGCATCGACCTGGGCACGACCAACAGCGTGGTGAGCGTCATGGAAGGCGGAGAACCCAAGGTCATCCCGAACAAGGAAGGCAACCGCACCACCCCGTCGGTGGTCGCGTGGAACAAGACCGGCGAGCGGCTGGTCGGCCTGCTGGCCAAGCGCCAGGCCGTGACCAATCCCGAGAACACCGTCTACTCGATCAAGCGCTTCATGGGGCGCAAGCACGCCGAGGTCGCCCAGGAGATGGGGGAGGTGCCGTACAAGGTGATCGCCGGTCCCAACGGCGACGCCCGGGTGCGCACCACCGCCGGCGAGTTCGCGCCGCCGGAGATCTCCGCGATCGTGCTGCAGGCCCTGAAGCAGACGGCCGAGGAGTACCTGGGCGAGACCGTCACCGAGGCGGTCATCACCGTGCCCGCCTACTTCAACGACAGCCAGCGCCAGGCCACCAAGGACGCCGGCAAGGTGGCCGGTCTCGAGGTCAAGCGCATCATCAACGAGCCGACGGCGGCCGCCCTGGCCTACGGCCTGGACAAGAAGAAGGAGGAGACGGTCGCCGTCTTCGACCTCGGCGGCGGCACGTTCGACATCTCGATCCTGGAGATCGGCGACGACGTCTTCAGCGTGCTGGCGACCAACGGCGACACCCACCTCGGCGGCGACGACTTCGACCAGGCCGTCGTCGACCACCTGGTGGCGACGTTCCGCAAGGACGAGGGCATCGACCTGAGCAAGGACCCGATGGCCCTGCAGCGCCTGAAGGAGGCCGCCGAGCGCGCCAAGTGCGAGCTGAGCACCTCGGGCCAGACCGAGATCAACCTGCCGTTCATCACGGCCGACCAGAACGGCCCCAAGCACCTGGCCCTGACCCTGACCCGCGCCAAGTTCGAGTCGCTGGTCGACGGCCTGATCGAGCGCACCGTCCAGCCCTGCAAGTCGTGCCTGAAGGACGCCGGGCTGTCCCCGTCGGACATCGACGAGGTCATCCTGGTCGGCGGCTCGTCGCGCATCCCGGCCGTGCAGGCCCGGGTCAAGGAGCTCTTCGGGCGCGAGCCGAACCGTTCGGTCAACCCGGACGAGGTCGTGGCCATGGGCGCCGCGATCCAGGGCGGCGTGCTGGGCGGCGACGACCTGAGCGTCGTGCTGCTGGACGTCACCCCGCTGACCCTGGGCATCGAGACGCTCGGCGGCGTGCGCACCGCGCTCATCGAGCGCAACACCACGATCCCGACCAAGAAGAGCCAGGTCTTCTCGACCGCGGCCGACAGCCAGGACACCGTCGAGATCCACGTACTGCAGGGCGAGCGCGAGATGGCCGTCGACAACAAGACGATCGGCCGCTTCCAGCTCACCGGCATCCCGCCGGCGCCGCGGGGGATCCCCCAGATCGAGGTGGCCTTCGACATCGACGCCAACGGCATCCTCTCGGTCAGCGCCGTGGACAAGGCGACCGGCAAGCAGCAGTCCATCCGCATCCAGGCCTCCAGCGGCCTGAACGAGAGCGAGATCAAGCGCATGGTCCAGGACGCGGAGGTCCACGTCGGGGAGGACAAGCGCAAGCGCGAGCTGATCGACGCCCGCAACCACGCCGACGGCGCCTGCCACCAGGTCGGCAAGAGCCTGCAGGACCTGCAGGAGAACATCGACGACGACCTCAAGCAGGAGGTCGAGACGCGCATCAAGGCCGTCCAGGAGACCGTCAAGGGCGACGACGCCGAGCTCATCAAGACGGCCACCGACGCCCTGATGCAGTCGATGCAGAAGCTGGCGGAGAAGGCCTACGAGAAGGCCTCGGCCAAGCAGCAGGACCAGGCGGCCCCGTGCAGCAGGACGCTCCCGGCGCGGACGCCGCGGGCGGCAAGAAGGGCAAGGGCGATTCGGTCGACGCCGACTACGAAGTCGTGGACGACTAGACCCCCCACGAAAGCGCCAACTGACGACCGGGTCGGCAGTTAGCCGACCCGGTCGTGTCAGGGGCAAAAAGTGGAGTAAAAAGGGAAGATTAATCTTGACACTTGAAATCCGGGACGCTAGAATCATCTCCATCGTGATAATGAATTCAATATTCAGAGTCACGAAATCGGGAACCCGGAGCGACAGGAAACGTTCTCAAATCCCTACGAGCGGCGACGGCCGGCCCGAGACACGGGAAGAGGGCCAGGCCAGGCGGGCGGAGCGAGGAGGACAGCCGTGTACGAGATCGAACTGAGCAGCGACCGGCGCGAAGACACGAGCCTGCAGCACTACCTGCAGACCATCGGCCAATACAAGCTGTTGACCAAGGAAGAGGAGTTCGAGCTGGCCCGCAGGATCCGCGACGGCAGCAAGGAGGCCCTCGACCACCTGGTCAACGCCAACCTGCGCTTCGTGGTGAGCGTGGCCAAGAAGTTCCTCAACCAGGGCCTCAGCTACATGGACCTGATCGCCGAGGGCAACATCGGCCTGATCACCGCCGCGAAGCGCTTCGACGAGCGCCGCGACTTCCGCTTCATCTCCTACGCCGTGTGGTGGATCCGCCAGGCGATCCAGAAGGCCATCGCCGAGCAGACCAACACCGTGCGCCTGCCCATCAACCGCACCCAGCAGGCCCAGCGCATGAAGAAGGCGGCCCAGCGCCTCGAGCAGAAGCACCACCGCAAGGCGGACGAGGAGGAGATCGCCACCGAGCTCGGCCTCACGACGCGCAAGATGAACCAGATCCGCAACGCGAGCCGCCCGCTGGCCAGCCTCGACGAGAGCGTGTACGAGGAGGAGGGCGTGACCCTCGCCGACACCCTCACCGACCCGGACGCCATGTCCCCGGAGTCGAGCTTCGTCGAGGGCGAGATGCTCAAGGAGATGCAGACGGCCCTGGCCATGCTCTCGCCGCGCGAGCGCAGCATCATCGTCCGCTACTACGGGATCGGGGAGGACGAGCCGCAGTCCCTCGAGGTCATCGGGCAGGACATCGACCTCAGCCGCGAGCGCGTGCGGCAGATCCGCAACCATGCGCTCGGCCGGATCCGGCAGGCCGTCGCCGGCGGCCGCCTGGTCGACTATCTGTCCTAAAGGGGTTGACAGGCCCGTCGCCGTGGCCTAGTTTCGGCGACGCGCAGGTATGCCCTGCGAGACAGTGGGCGATTAGCTCAGTTGGCTAGAGTACTTGCTCGACACGCAAGGGGTCACTGGTTCGAATCCAGTATCGCCCACCAATCAGCTGTCAAGGATGAGGTGGCCCCAGGGATCACCTCATCTTTTTTACTCTCGGTGAAGTAGGAGCGCGACCATGGCCCAGTTCTCCCTGACCCTGCCCGACGGTTCCGTCCAGCGAGTCGATGCCGGCGCCACGTTCCACGACGTCGTCGGCGGGATCGGCGCGGGCCTGCTGCGCAACGCGCTGGCCGTCACCCACGCCGGGCGGCACCACGCGCTCGCCGACGCGGTGCCGGGCGACGGCTCCCTGGTGGTCATCACGCGCGAGTCGTCCGCGGGGCTGGACGCGCTGCGCCACTCGGCCGCGCACCTGCTGGCCTGGGCGGTGCAGGACCTGTTCCCGGAGACGAAGTTCGCCTTCGGGCCGCCGGTGGAGAACGGCTTCTACTACGACTTCGACCGCGAGCAGACCTTCACCGACGAGGACCTCGCCCGCATCGAGGCGCGGATGATCGAGCTCGCCGCGACCAGGACGCCGATCGTGCGCCGCGAGATCGACGCGGCGGAGGCGCGCGCGCTGTTCGCCGCCCAGCCCTACAAGCTGGAGCAGATCGAGAGCCTCGGGGACGTCCGGCTGTCGGCCTACGTCCTGGGCGGCTTCACGGACCTCTGCGAGGGGCCGCACGTCCCGGACACGACGGAGCTGAAGGCGGTCAAGCTGCTGAACATGGCCGGCGCCTACTGGCGCGGCGACAGCGCCAACCGCCAGCTGCAGCGCATCTACGGCACGGCCTTCTTCAAGAAGAAGGACCTCGACGCCCACCTGCAGATGCTGGAGGAGGCCCGCCGCCGGGACCACCGCCGCCTCGGTCGCGAGCTGGACCTCTACGGCATCATGGACGAGGCCGGGCCCGGCCTGTCGTTCTGGTTCCCGCGCGGCGACATCCTGCGCGACGAGATCATCGCCTACTGGAAGCAGGTCCACCGCCGCGACGGCTACGTCACGGTGACGACGCCCCACATCTCGCAGGCCGACCTCTGGAACACGTCGGGGCACATGCAGTTCTACCGCGAGAACATGTACGTCTTCGAGCAGGACGGCCGTCCCCACGTCGTGAAGCCGATGAACTGCCCCGGCCACATCCTGATCTACAAGCGCAAGAAGCGCAGCTACCGCAACCTGCCGGTGCGCTACGCCGAGCTGGGCACCGTCTACCGGGCCGAGCTGAAGGGGACCCTGCACGGGCTGATGCGCGTGCGCGGCTTCACCCAGGACGACGCCCACATCTTCTGCACCCCCGACCAGCTCGAGCACGAGGTGAACAACGTCCTGGTGCTGACCCGGGAGATCCTCGGCGCCTTCGGGTTCAAGGAGTTCAAGGTCGAGCTGTCGGTCCGCGACCCGCAGAACAAGGACAAGTACGCCGGCACGGACGAGGAGTGGGAGATGGCGGAGCGCGCGCTGGTGCGCGCCATCGACGCCCACCAGTTCGCCTACACCCGCGAGGAGGGCGAGGCGGTCTTCTACGGCCCCAAGATCGACATCAAGCTGATCGACGCCCTCGGCCGCAAGTGGCAGGCCACGACCGTCCAGTTCGACTTCAACCTGCCGCGGCGCTTCGAGGTGACCTACGTCGACCAGGACGGCCAGGAGAAGTACGTCTACATGGTGCACCGGGCGATCATGGGCTCGCTGGAGCGCTTCATCGGCATCCTGACCGAGCACTTCGCGGGCGACTTCCCGCTCTGGCTGGCGCCCGAGCAGTGCCGGGTCCTGTCGGTCAGCCGCGACCAGCACGCCTACGCCGGCGAGGTCGCCGCCCGGCTGTCCGCCGCCGGCCTGCGGGCCGAGGCGGACGTCCGCGAGGAGAAGATCGGCCACAAGATCCGCGACGCCGAGACCATGCGGGTGCCCTACATGCTGGTGGTGGGGGGCAAGGAGCAGGCGGCCGGCACCGTGGCGGTCCGCGCCCGGCGGGGGGGGGACCTGGGGGTCCAGGCCGTGGCGGACTTCGCCGCCGCCAGGCTTGACGAAGTGGCCCGCAAGCAGTAGATTGGTCGGGCGCCCGGTCCGCCGGGCGCAACAACTCAAGCCAAGCAGAGGCCGGTCCTCTCACCGTTTTGCCCCCTTCGCGGCGGGAACGGTTGTGCGCATTCCGCAGCGGACCGTCATGTCCGCTTTTTTTGTGCGGCGCCGCGCCGCACGGTCCTTTCAGGAGGTTGGGCGATCAAAGAGGACAAGACGCTCCGGGTCAACCGCATGATCCGCATCCCCCGGGTGCTCGTGGTGGACGAGAACGGCGAACAGCTCGGGGTGCTGGACACCCGCGAGGCCCAGACCCTGGCCGAGGATCGGGGTCTCGACCTGGTGGAGGTGGCGCCGACCGCGAGGCCGCCGGTCTGCCGCATCATGGACTACGGCAAGTTCAAGTACGAGCAGAGCAAGAAGGCCAAGAAGGCGCGCCAGTCGTCGCACGTGACGAAGGTCAAGACGATCAAGTTCCGTCCCAAGACCGACGACCACGACTACGACTTCAAGAAGGAACACATCATCGAGTTCCTCCAGAAGGGCAACAAGGTCAAGGTCATCATGCAGTACCGGGGGCGCGAGATGTCCCACATGGACCTGGGCATCGAGTTCCTCAA
This sequence comes from Gemmatimonas sp., assembly GCA_013824755.1. Classification (GTDB taxonomy): domain Bacteria; phylum Krumholzibacteriota; class Krumholzibacteriia; order LZORAL124-64-63; family LZORAL124-64-63; genus PNOJ01. The sequence goes on along the minus strand of PNOJ01000050.1, from coordinate 8,844 downwards.
GGAACTGGTCGAGGACGTCGCCGAGTTCGGCAAGCCGGAGAGCCGGCCGACCCAGGAGGGTCGCACGGTCAGCCTGATCCTGATGCCCATGAAGGGCGAGTAGGGATCGACAACGCAACGGCGGGAGCGGCAGGGCGCGGCCGCTCCGGTCATGGTCACGCGCCGCCTGCGAAAGGTGAGACATCATGAAGGGTCCGAAGATGAAGACCAACCGGTCCGCCGCGAAGCGCTTCAAGCGCACCGGTTCCGGCGGCATCAAGCGCGGCCATGCCTATCACGGCCACCTGTTCACGGCGAAGAGCCCGAAGCGCAAGCGCAGCCTGCGCAAGACGACCATGCTCGACGGCGCCGACCTGGGTCGCGTCGACCGGATGCTGGCCGGCAAGTAGCCGTGTCGCCGCCGGGCAGGCGGCGTCCAGGACCTCCCAACCCGATCAGGAGACAGCGACATGTCGAGAGCGACGAACAATCCCGCGGCGCGCGCGAAGCGCAACAAGGTGATGAAGCAGGCCAGCGGGAACGTGGCCGGCCGCGGCAACCAGTTCCGGATGGCCCGCCAGCAGGTCGAGCGCGGGCTGGTGTCCGAGTACCGCGACCGCAAGCGGCGCAAGCGGGACTTCCGGCGCCTCTGGATCATCCGCATCAACGCCGCGGCCCGCATCCACGGCCTGAGCTACAGCCACCTCATCAACGGCCTGAAGAAGGCCAGCATCGAGATCGACCGCAAGCAGCTGGCCGACCTCGCCGTCCGCGACATGGACAGCTTCGCCAAGCTGGCCGAAGCGGCACGCGCCGCGCTGTAGACGCGCACGACGAGGAGGAGCGATGCGGGAGACGCTGGACCGCCTGCGGGCCGAGGGCCGCGCCCTGATCGACGGCGCGGACTCGGAGCAGGCCATCGAGCAGGTGCGGGTCGCGCTGTTCGGGCGCAAGGGCTCCCTGACCGGGCTGCTGCGCGGCCTGCGCGAGCTGCCAGAAGCGGAGCGGCCCGCCGCCGGCGCGGCCCTCAACGTCCTGAAGCAGGAGCTCGAGGACGCCCTGCTGGAGAAGACGGCCGGCCTGCTGAAGGCCGGCGACGCCGTCGCCGGCGCCGGCGTGGACCTGAGCCTGCCCGGCACGCCGCCCGCCCCCGCGGGCTCGCTGCACCCGCTGCCGGCGATCGTGCGCGAGGTGTGCGACATCTTCCACGGCATGGGCTTCAGCGTGGCCGGCGGCCCGGACGTCGAGCTCGACTGGTACAACTTCACGGCCCTGAACTTCCCCGACGACCACCCGGCCCGCGACAGCCAGGACACCTTCTACCTCGACGACCTGCTGCTGCTGCGCACGCAGACCTCGCCGGTGCAGGTGCGCTACATGGAGCGGCACCGCCCGCCGCTGGCCATCGTCGCGCCGGGACGCGTGTACCGCAACGAGGCGGCGGACGCCTCGCACGCCGCCGAGTTCTTCCAGATCGAGGGACTCTGCGTCGACAAGGACGTGACGCTGGCCGACCTCAAGACGACCGTGCGCGAGTTCCTGCGCCTGCTGTACGGCGCCGACTGCACCATCCGCTTCCGCCCGCACTTCTTCCCCTTCACCGAGCCGTCGGTGGAGGTGGACATGCGCTGCTTCGCCTGCGGCGGCGCCGGCTGCAACGTCTGCGGGCGCACGGGCTGGATCGAGATCATGGGCGCCGGCATGGTGCACCCCAACGTGTTCGCGGCCGCCGGCTACGAGCGGGACGCCTACACGGGCTTCGCCTTCGGGCTGGGGATCGACCGCATCGCCATGCTGCGCTACGGCATCGACGACATCCGCCTGCTCTACGAGAACGACCTGCGCTTCCTCCATCAGTTCCGGGGTGTGCGGTGAAGATCAGTCTGAACTGGCTGCGCGACTTCGTGTCGTGGGACTGGACCCCCGAGGAGCTGGCCCACCGCCTGACCATGGCCGGGCTCAACGTCGAGTCCGTCACGCCCTACGTGCGCGAGTTCCCCGGCGTGGTCACCGCGCGGGTGACCGCCTGCCGCCGCCACCCCGACGCCGACAAGCTCAGCCTCTGCACGGTCGACGACGGGTCGGGGGAGGAGCTGCAGGTCGTCTGCGGCGCCGCCAACGTGGCGGCGGGCCAGGACGTGTTCCTGGCCCGGGTCGGGGCCGTCCTGCCGGGCGACCTGCGCATCCGCAAGTCCAAGATCCGCGGCGTGGAGTCGCAGGGCATGATCTGCTCGGCCGCCGAGCTGCAGCTCGCCCAGGAGAGCGAAGGCATCCTGGTCCTGGAGGGCGCCCCGGCCCCCGGCACGCCCGCCGACGGGCTGATCGGCTGCCGCGACACCGTGCTGGACATCGAGGTGACGCCCAACCGGCCCGACTGGCTCAGCCACTTCGGCGTCGCCCGCGAGGTGGCGGCCCTCAGCGGGCACCTGCTGGACGGGCCCGCCCTGTGGTCGCCGCCCAAGACGGGCGGGGACCGTCCCGATTTCCCGGTCGAGATCGCCGACTTCGCCGACTGCCCCCGGTACACCGCCCACGTGGCGCGCGGGGTGAAGATCGGCCCGTCGCCGCGCTGGCTCCAGGACCGGCTGCTCGCGGTGGGTTCGCGGCCCATCAACAACGTGGTCGACGTGACCAACTACGTCCTGCTGGAGCTGGGCCAGCCCCTGCACGCCTTCGACCTGAAGAAGCTGTCGGGCAACCGCCTCTACGTGCGCCGCGGCAAGAGCGGCACCCGGCTCGTCACCCTCGACGGCGAGGACCGCGCGCTGTCGCCGGACGACCTGGTGATCGCCGACGCCACGGGTCCGGTCGCGCTGGCCGGCGTGATGGGCGGCGCGGACTCCCAGGTCGACGTCAACACGGTGGAGATCCTGCTCGAGAGCGCCTGCTTCGATCCCGGCGCCGTGCGCCGCGGCGCCCGGCGGCACCAGCTGTCCACCGAGGCCTCCTACCGCTTCGAGCGCGGCGCCGACTGGGACGCGGTCGAGGACGCCGCCCACCGCGCCCTGCTGCTGCTGCAGGAGCTGGCCGGCGCGCGCATCGACCCCACCGTGGTGGACCGCCAGAACCCGGACCGCCGCGAGCCGGCGCCGCTGACCATGCGCGTCGCCCAGGCCAACCGCCTGCTGGGCACCGACCTCTCGATGTCCGAGATGCTTGCCCACCTGCAGTCGATCGGCCTGAAGTCGCAGCCCGTGGGCCGCAGCGGCGGCCGCCAGGGCGGCGACGGCAAGTTCATGGTCACCATCCCCAGCTTCCGGCGCGACCTGCACGAGGAGGTCGATCTCATCGAGGAGATCGCCCGCATGCACGGCTTCGACAACATCGCCGACGGCGCGGCCTTCCGCGGCGGCGCCGGCGTCCGCCGCCGGCGGGAGGACGAGCTGGCCGAGACCGTGCGCGGCTACCTGGCCGCGGTGGGCTACAGCGAGATCGTCACCAGCTCGTTCATGGAGCGCGCCGACCTCGACCGCCTCGATCTGCCGCCCGACGACGTGCGGCGCGAGGTGCTGGCCGTGCGCAACCCCCACTCCGGGGCCGAGACCCTGCTGCGCACGAGCCTGGTGCCGTCGCTGCTGAGGATCGCCCGCCACAACGTGAACGCGGACCGCGACCTGCCCTTCCGCCTGTTCCAGATCAACAAAGCCTTCCTGCCGGCCGGCTCGCCGCCGCAGGACGTGCGGCACGAGGACGAGCGGCGGCTGCCGCAGGAGACCTGGACGCTGCAGGCCGCCGTGATCGGCCGCACGGACCGCGTCCTGGGCGACGTCGACGCCGGGCTGCTGGAGATCAAGGGGCTGGTCGAGGCCCTCGCCGCCCAGATGCGCCTCGAACTGGTCCTCGTCCCGACCGACGGCGAACCCTACCTGCAACCGGGTTGCCGGTGGGCGATCCGCGACGCGAAGGGCGGCCCCGCCGGCTGCGCCGGGCTGGTGGCGCGCAAGGTCCTGCGGGAGATGGACCTGGACGCGCCCGTCGCCCTGTGCGAGGTGGAGCTCGGCAGCCTGGACCTCGAGACGGCGGCGCCGCGCTTCGCGGCCTTCCCGCGCTACCCGGCCGTGAAGCGGGACCTGTCGCTGCTGGTGCCCGACGGGGTGGGCTACGACCGGGTGGAAGAGGTCGTGCGGACCGCGGCGGGCCCCCTGCTGCAGTCCTGCGTCCTGTTCGACGTCTACCGGGGGCCGAGTCTGGGGGAGGGGCGCGCCGCCTGTGGAATTCGCTTGAAGTTCCAGAGCGCCAAGGGTAGCTTGCAGGGGAAAGCGGTCGATGCGGCCGTCGAGGCCGTCACGCGGGCGCTCGCCCAGAGCTTGAGTGTTGAGTTGAGGGGGTAGCCGCATCTTCGGGCGTTCGTTGAGCAGAACCCCCCAACTGGAAGGCGATCCAAGAGATGCAAGATAACAGCTTCGAGCTGTTGGAAGCGAAAGTCATGACCGCCGTGCGGCGGATCCAGGAACTCAAGGCCGAGAATGAGGTTCTGGCCGGCAGGCGGGAAGAGCTTGAGAAGCAGGTGGCTGCCCTCAAGGACCAGGTGAGTCGGGCGGAGGGGGAACTCTCCGAAGCCCGGCAACAGGCTGCGGTTGTCGCCCGCTGGGAGGACAAGCGCAGGCTCATCGAGGAGAAGGTGGGAGGCCTCCTGGAATCGCTCGAGTCCCTCGACTGACCTTCGGGTCGGCGGCGCTGCAGGCGCGGAACGCGAGCGGACGCCGGGAAGCCGGAGCCGTCGGAAAGTGCACAGGATGACCGATCCCCGAAGCGTGACGGTGTCCATCTACGGCCGCGACTACACCCTCAAGGGTGAGGCCGAAGCGGCCTACGTCCAGAAGGTCGCAGCCCTGGTCGACCAGAAGATGCGCGAGATCGCGGACCAATCCGCCCTGGCCTCCACCAGCAAGGTGGCGATCCTGGTCGCGGTGAACCTGGCCGACGAATTGCTGCGGGAACGGCAGAAGCATCAGCAGGCCCTCGCCCTGCTCGACGAGAGGACGGGGCAGATCACCGCGTTCCTGGACAAGGAGATGGAGAAGCTCTGAGGATCGACCGGAAAGGATTCCCTGCCTGGCCCGTGATGTGTCGCGTTCATTGAGCCAACACTGACGACCTGGGATTCCGGAGTTCCGTCCCCTAGGCTAGCCCGAAGGGCCGGACAGGAGACCCGACCTGAAGCAATGGTTCAATTGCTTCCGGCCACACGACCCGGCGGGGAATCTCGATCCTGACCTGACCGCGCCTGCGACGACGACCGGCCCCCCTCTTTTTCCTTCCGTTCCGGAAGGAGATACATCATGACGACGACCATCGTCGCGGCCGTGGGAGCGCTCGTCGCGGGCGGCTGCCTCGTGCTCGGCTGGTTCCTCCACAAATCCCGCTACGACCGCCTCCACGGCGACGCCGAGCAGCGCAGCGAGCGCCTCCTGGAGGACGCCCGCCGCGAGGCGCAGGGCGTCCTGAAATCCGCCGAGCTGAGCGCCCGCGAGGAGCTGTTCCAGTCCCGCCGGCGCTTCGAGACCGAGACCGAGGACACCCGGCGCGAGCTGGCCAAGCGCACGGAGTTCCTGGACCAGCGCGACGCCGGCCTCGACAAGAAGGTCGCCTACATCGACCAGAAGGAAGCCAAGCTCGAGAAGCGGGACCTCGAGCTGAAGGCCGGCCAGGACGAGCTGGCCGCGCTGCGCGAGGACTGCGTCCGCCTGCAGCAGGAGCAGCGGCAGCGGCTCGAGCAGATCGCCGGCCTGAGCGCCGAGAAGGCGCGCCAGCAGCTCGAGGAGAAGATGATCTCCGAAGCCAGGATGAACGCGGCCCGGACGGTCAAGGAGGTCCGCGAGGAGGCGGAGCGCAAGGCCCGCCGGGAATCGCAGCACATCCTCAGCCTGGCCGTGCAGCGCTACGCCTCCGAGCACATCGCCGAGATGTCGGTGTCGGTGGTCGACCTGCCCAACGACGACATGAAGGGGCGGATCATCGGGCGCGAGGGCCGCAACATCCGCGCCTTCGAGCTGGCCACCGGCGTCGACGTGATCATCGACGACACCCCCGAGGCGGTGATCATCTCGGGCTTCGACCCGGTCCGCCGGGAGATCGCCTGCCAGTCCCTGCAGCAGCTGATCCGCGACGGCCGCATCCACCCGGGCCGCATCGAGGAAGTCGTCCAGAAGGCGACCGCCGAGATGCAGGAGCGCGTGCGCGAGCTCGGCGAGCAGGCCTGCCTCGAGCTCGGCCTGGCCAACGTCAACCCGCAGCTGCACCCCTACATCGGGCGCCTGCACTACCGGACCAGCTACGGCCAGAACCTCCTGCTGCACAGCAAGGAGGTGGCGGCGATCTCGGCGATGATCGCCGGCGAGCTCGGCCTCGACCCCAAGCTCGCGCGCCGCTGCGGCTTCCTGCACGACATCGGCAAGGCCGCCGACCACGAGGTCGACGGGCCCCACGCCCTGATCGGCGGCAAGCTGCTGCGCAAGCTGGGGGAGGCCGCCGCGGTGATCAACGCCGTCGAGGGTCACCACCAGGACGTCGACGCGGAGTCGGTCTACACGTTCCTGACCTCGGCGGCCGACGCGGTGTCGGCGTCGCGGCCGGGCGCCCGGCGCGAGAGCCTCGACAACTACGTCAAGCGCCTGGAGAGCCTCGAGCGCATCGCCGACAGCTTCGACGGCGTGGAGAAGTCCTACGCGATCCAGGCCGGACGCGAGGTGCGCATCCTGGTCAACCACAGCCTGGTCTCGGACGCCGAGGCGGCCGTGCTGGCCGAGGAGATCAGCCGGCGCGTCGAAGGCGAGCTGGAGTACCCCGGGCAGATCAAGATCATGGTGCTGCGGGAGACGCGCGCCGTCGCGTTCGCCCGCTGACGGAGGTCCACCGATGCCGAGCCTGCGCCTCGCCGGCGCCGCGGTCCGCGACGCGGTGTTCGAAGACCTGCGCGCCCGGACCGCCGCCTCGGGGCTGAAGCCCGGGCTGGCCGTGATCCTGGTCGGCGACGACCCCGCCTCGCAGGCCTACGTGCGCAGCAAGGGCAAGGCCTGCGAGTCCCTGGGCTTCCACCACGTGACCCACCGCCTGCCGGCCGACACCGCCGAACCCGAGCTGCTCGCGCTGATCGGCCGGCTCAACCGGGATCCGGAGATCCACGGGGTCCTGGTGCAGATCCCCCTGCCGCCGCACCTCTCGGCCGAGCGCGTCCAGGGCGCCGTCGACCCCGCCAAGGACGTCGACGGCCTGCACCCGGAAAACCTCGGCCGCCTGCTGGCCGGGGCGGACGGGATCGTGCCCTGCACGCCCCTGGGGGTGTCGGTGCTGCTCGCGCACCACGGGATCGACGTCGCCGGCCGCCACGTGGCGGTGGTCGGGCGCAGCGTGATCGTGGGCCGCCCCCTGGCCATGCTCCTGTCGCGCAAGGGCGCCGGCGGCGACGCCACCGTCACCTTGTGCCACTCGCGCACCCCGGACCTGCCGGCCGTCGTCTCGGGCTGCGACGTCGTGGTCGCCGCCCTGGGCTCGCCGGGGTTCCTGGACCGCCGCCACGTGGCGCGCGGGGCCGTGGTCGTGGACGTCGGCATCAACCGGGTCGACGATCCGGGAGCCGAGAAAGGCCATCGCCTCGTCGGCGACGTCGCCCCCGAGGCCCTCGACGGCTGGGCGGCGGCCTACACGCCGGTGCCCGGCGGGATCGGCCTGATGACCATCGCCATGCTGATGCGCAACACCTACGAGGCCGCGGCCCGACGGGCGGCCCGCGCGTGACCGCCGCCGCGGACGTCGGCCTGGCCGCGGCGCTGGCCGCCGAGCGCCGCCTGGTCGAGGCGGCCCTGCGCCGGCGCCTGGCACCGGCCGCCGGCTGCCCGCCGCGGCTGCGGCAGGCCATGACCCACTCGCTGCTCGGCGGCGGCAAGCGCCTGCGGCCCCTGCTGCTGCTGTGGAGCTACGACGCCCTGCGCACGCGGCGGGCGTCGCCGCGCGACGAGGCGCTGGCCGCGGCCGCCGCCCTCGAGATGATCCACACCTACTCGCTCATCCACGACGACCTGCCGGCGATGGACGACGACGACCTGCGCCGCGGCCGCCCGACCTGCCACGTCGCCTTCGACGAGGCCACCGCCATCCTGGCCGGCGACGGCCTGCAGGCCCTGGCGTTCGAGATCCTGGCCGGGATCCCCCGGCGCGGGGCCGACCTCGTGCGGGTCGCCGCCGCGGCGGCCGGTCCGTCGGGCATGGTGGGCGGCCAGCAGGAGGACCTCGACGCCGCCGGCCGCCCCCTGACGGCCGCCCTGATCCGGCGCATCCACGCGGGCAAGACCGCCCGGCTCATCGGCGCCCCCCTGGCCATGGGCGCCCTGCTGGCCGGTCGCGACGCCGCCGCGGCGGCGGACGCCGACCGCGCCGGGCGCGTGCTGGGACTGGCCTTCCAGGCCGCCGACGACCTGCTCGACGTCGAAGGCTCGACCGCGGCCCTGGGCAAGACCGTCGGCAAGGACGCTCACCAGGACAAAGCCACCTGGGTGCGGCTGGAGGGCGCCGCCGCGGCGCGGGCCCGCACCGCCCGCCTCGGCCGGCGCGGCACCCGCCTTTTGGCGCAGCTGTTGCCGCCGGGTCCGGAAGGCGCGCGGCTGCTGGCCCTAGTCCGCCTGCTCTGGGAACGCGATCGCTAAGTTGTGCCGTCGAAACTGTGTCCGGCCCGGTTGATGCCCCGGACCGGACATGCACACCGACGACACCAGGTTCATCCCGCCCCACTGCCCCAACCCCAACTGCCGACACCATAGGCAGTTATCTCATAGCTGGCGCTTCAAGCGCATCGGCTACTACCGTAGACAACTCAGCCCAACCCGTATCCAGCGGTTCCTCTGCCTCCACTGCCGCCGCTCCTTCAGT
>PNOJ01000049.1 GCA_013824755.1 Gemmatimonas sp. | reverse complement strand
CATCACAGCATGGGCAGGGACAATTTCCCAGACAGGACCTACTCAAGGAGACGAAGAGAAGCGGGGGACTCCCCAGAGCCCCCCGCCGGTCGCGGGCCGAAGCCCGCGCAACGCGCCGTCGGGCTAGGCCGTCGGCGCCGCTTCGAGTTGGATCCCCGCGGTGCGGCCGTAGCACACCGTCCGGTTGCGGCCGCCCTCCTTGGCGGCGTAGAGCGCATCGTCGGCGCGCTTCAGGATCGACTCCTCCTTCTCCTCGCGCCCCTGCAGCTGGCCGATGCCGACACTGACGGTCACCGGGATCTCCGTCCCGCCGTCGTTCACCGGCGTCGCGGCCACAGCCTGGCGGACGCGCTCGCCCACCTTGATCAGCGCCTCCTCGCCCGCGCCCGGCACGATGATCACGAACTCCTCGCCGCCGTAGCGCAGCAGCACGTCGGTCTCGCGCAGGGCGCCCTGCGCGCGGCGCGCCGTCTCGGCCAGCACGCGGTCGCCGGCGAGGTGGCCGTGGGTGTCGTTGACGAGCTTGAAGTGGTCGATGTCGAACATCACCACGCCCAGCGGCGCGCCCTGGCGCATCGCCTGCTGGTACTCCTCGTGCAGGCGGCGCATGCCGAAGCGCCGGTTCAGCACCCCGGTCAGCGGGTCGATCGCCGCGATGCGCTGCAGGCGGGCGTGGGTGACGGCGTTGTTCAGGGCCAGACCCATCCCCTGCTGGAACAGCCGGACCAGCCACATGGCGTCCTTGCCCAGCATGGCGTCCGAGGCGACGATCACGGCACCCAGGGGCTGCGACTCGTAGCAGATGGGCACCACCAGCACCTGCCGCGGCTTGAATCGGGTGACCACGCCCTCCAGCGCGATGTCGCGGGGGATGCGCACGATCTGCATCTGGCGCGTGTCCAGGGCGCGGCGCACGTGGTCGCTCTCCGGCAGGCGGCTGACGTCGCTCAGGCCGAGGTTGGCGGCGACCCTCAGCTCGGTGTCCTCGCGCACGAGCACGCAGCCCGCCGTGGCCCCGGTCTGCTTCAGCACCAGTTCGATCGCGGCGCTGCAGAGGGCCTCGATCTCGAGCTTGGCCGAGAGGGTCTCGGTCAGCTCGCCGGAGGCGGCCTCCATCTTGTGGGCGTGGATCACTTCATGCAGCAGGGCGTTGAAAGCCTCGGCCGTGTGGCCGATCTCGTCGTCGCTGGTCACCGGCACGGCGCAGTGCTCGACGCTGCAAGAAGTCCAGTCGCGGTTGAACGAAGCCTCGCGGACGCCCTCTTCGACCTCGCGCATGCGCCCGGCCACGACCTGCAGCTCGCGGCGCACGACCCTGGCGGCCAGCCGGTGGTTCAGCCAGCCGAGGACGACGCCGGCGAGCAGCGTGCCGAGGAACGTCGTCCAGCGCAGGGCCAGCCCCGCGGGCACGCCGATCAGCAACAACAAGAGCGGGAAGACGAGTCCCATGGCGACGCCGAGCCCGATCATCCAGTAGCGGAGATCCGCAAAGACCGATTCGGTGAATCTTTTCATCACGACATCCTGTTCGACATTTCTCCCTCCAAGCGAACGGGGAAGCTATCGGCTTGACCGACCCCGACTTGAGGCTTCGTCTGGCAAATGACAGGAGATTCTTAGGACGGGAACGGATCGAGCGGGGCCGGCTGCGCCGCGTCAGTCCAGCGGGCGCAGCCGGGCGAAGCGGGCCAGGAAGTGCTTGCGCGCCCCGCCGGGGAAGTCGACGCTCAGCTTGAGGCCCTCGCCCTGGCCTTCGACCCGGGCGACGATGCCGGCGCCCAGGGTGGGGTGCGCCACGTGCTGGCCCACGCGGAAGACGACGTCCTCCTGGCTGACGTCGTCGTGCCAATCGACGGCGCGCAGGCGCGGCGCGCTCGCGGCGCGGATGCCGGGGGCGGGTTCGCGGCGACGGCCCGGCGCGTGAGCCGGCGGCGCCGCATCCTTGCCCCACAGGAACGAGGACAGCGAGGGCTGCACGACCCGCAGCGATTCGCCGCTGCGCGCCGTCAGCTCGGCGGGGATCTCCGCCAGGAAGCGCGACGGCGCGCACAGTTCGCGCTGGCCGTAGCGGCGGCGCATGCGCGCGTGGAGCAGGTGGACGCGCTGCCGGGCCCGCGTCAGCGCCACGTAGAAGAGCCGGCGCTCCTCCTCCAGGGCGGCCTCGTCGTCGAGGTTGGAGGCGTGGGGCATCAGGTTCTCCTCGACGCCGCTGACCACGACCACCGGGAACTCGAGGCCCTTGGCCGCGTGCACCGTCATCAGCCGCACGACGCCCAGGTCGTCCCGGGCGGTGTCGGCGTCGGCGACCAGGGCCGTCTGCTCGAGGAACTGGGCCAGCGTGCCCCCGTCGCTCTGCTCCTGGAACGCGTAGGCGCCGTTGATCAGTTCGGCCACGTTCTCGTTGCGGGCCGGCGCCGAGAGGGGGTCGTCCTCCTCGAGGTGCCGCACGTAGTCGATCTGCTCCACGATGCGTTCGACCAGCTCGGGCACCGGCGTCTCGGCCAGCGCCGTGCGCCAGCCGGCGACCAGGCCGAAGAAGCCGCGGATCCGCTCGCAGGTCGGCGCGTTGAGGTGGGACTCGAGCAGGCCCGGGCGCGCGGCCGCCTCGCCGAGCGACAGGCCCTCGGCCTCGGCGATCTCCACCAGGCGCGCCGCCGAGGCGTCCCCGATGCGCCGCTTCGGCACGTTCAGGACGCGCAGCGCCGACATCGCGTCGCGCGGGTTGTTGACGAGCTTCAGGTAGGCCAGGACATCGCGCACCTCGCGCCGCTCGTAGAAGGCGGTCGCGCCCACGATCTGGTAGGGCACCGTCGCGCGGCGCAGCGCGTCCTCCAGGGCGCGGCTCTGGGCGTTGGTGCGGTACAGGACCGTCACGTCGCCGCGGTTGCCGCCGGCGGCGGTCTGCGCCCGCACCAGGTCGACGACGCGGTCGGCCTCGTCCTCCTCGTCGCCCACCGTCTCGATCCCCAGCGGCGCGCCCGGCCCGTCGAGCGTCCACAGGTTCTTGCCCTTGCGCCGGACGTTGTGGGCGATGACGGCATTGGCGGCCGCCAGGATGTTGCCGGTGCTGCGGTAGTTCTGCTCCAGGCGCACGACCGCGGCGCCGCCGAAGTGCTGCTCGAAATCCAGCATGTTCTCGATGCAGGCGCCCCGCCAGGAGTAGATGCTCTGGTCGTCGTCGCCGACGGCGAAGACGTTCCCGTGCACCGAGCTGAGCGCGCGCACCAGGATCAGCTGCAGCGGGTTGGTGTCCTGGAACTCGTCGACCAGGACGTGGCGGAAGCGGCCGGCCAGGCGCAGCCGCACGTCGTCGTGCTCCTCGAGCAGGTGGACGGTGCGCAGGATGAGGTCGTCGAAGTCGCAGGCGTTGCTGGCCCGCAGCCCCTTCTCGTAGGCCGCGTAGACGGCGGCCGCCTTCTCCTCGCGGAAGTCGGCGGCGTCGCGCGCGGCCTGCGCGGGGGACACGTCCTCGTTCTTCCAGCGGCTGACGGCGGCGCGCAGCTGCTGCGGGACGTACTGCTTCGGGTCGAGCCCCAGGTCGCCGAGCACCTTCTTGAGCAGGCGCGTGCTGTCGTCGGTGTCGTAGATGGAGAACGAGGGGTCCAGCCCCAGCGCCGCGCCCTCGCGCCGCAGGATGCGCACCCCGGTGGCGTGGAAGGTGCCGACCCAGCTCGGGGCGCGGCTGCCGCCCACCAGGGCGTCGACGCGCTCCCGCATCTCGCGGGCCGCCTTGTTGGTGAAGGTGAAGGCGAGCACCGACCAGGGATCGACCCGGCGCTCCTCCAGCAGCCAGGCGATGCGCGTGGTCAGGACGCGGGTCTTGCCGCTGCCGGCGCCGGCGACGACGAGCACGGGGCCGTCCGGCGCGGTCACGGCCTCGCGCTGCCGTTCGTTGAGCGTGTCGAGATCCATCCCCGCGGGCTCCTCCTAGAATTCGGGTCCGATGCTGAACTGGAACACCGCGCTGCCCGAACCGCGCAGGTCGGTGCGGCGCCCCCAGTCGAACTTCAAGGGCAGGAAGCCCAGGCGGGTGCGCAGGCCGATCCCGTAGCTGCCCCGCAGGTCGCGCAAGCCCCAGTTCCCGTCGGCGTCGTCGCCGAAGGGGCTGAAGGCGTCGTTCCAGGCGGCGCCGAGATCGAGGAACATGGTCGCGCCGATCGGCCCGAAGCCCCAGCGCGCCGGCCAAGCGAAGTAGACGGCGTCCAGCAAGGGCAGCCGGTACTCCAGGTTGGCCATGGCGATCTTGGGGCCGGCCAGGTGGCTGGTCGTGCGGTAGTCGTAGAAGTCGTAGCCGCGCAGCGTGAAGGGGCCACCGAGGACGAAGGCGCGCGGGTCCTCGCCGGTGCTCGCGGCGGCCATCAGGCGCAAGGCGAGCGTGTTGCCCCGGGCGGGCAGCCAGTAGCGGCGCAGGTCGAGCAGGGCCGTGCGGCGATCCAGGGAACCGCCGCCGACCGCCAGCGAGGGCGCGAACTGCAGCAGCAGCCGGCTGCCGGTGACCGGTCCGTACCAGCCGTAGTAGGCGCTGTCGTGGACGAAGGTCAGGGTCGGTTGCAGCAGGGTGTCGGTGCGGGTGCCGTCGGCGACCAGGTACGACCCGCTGGGGTCCAGGCCGTACTGCGTGCGCTCCGAGGCGAAGGCCTGCAGCTCCAGCGACACGCGGCGGAACGTGCTGAAGGGATAGCTGGCCGAGGCGTAGAAGCCGTAGTTGCGCTCGCTGAAGAAGGTGTCGTCGGGCAGCAGTTCCCCCACCGAGGTCACGGCCGTGTTGTAGTAGTTCTTGAAGTGGAACAGACCCACCCCCACGTCGACGCGGCGTTTCAGGTAGGCGTAGCTCGCCGCGAGGTCGCTGTCGGACAACGAGCCGTAGACGTTGACCAGGAACGACAGGCGGTGGTCGCCGAGCAGGTCGCTCAGGTTGACGACGTTGGCCATCCCCAACCCCGCCTGGGGGCTGAACGACACCGCGCCACCGCCCAGGGCGTCGCTCATGTCGATCGAGAAGCGGGGGCGGTATTCCTTCATCTCGCCTATGGCTGCATCATCCGACGATGCGGACAGCTCGTAGTCCGGCGGCGCGGGCGGCGCGACCGCCACCTCCCCGGCCGGCGCGCCCGCCGGTTCGCGCCGGCTCCAGGCCGCCCAGCCGTCGACGGCGAACAGGTCCCAGCCGCCCTCCCGGAAGGCGGCGAAGGCCAGGCGGTCCGCCCCCGGGGCGTAGCTGGGCTGGGCCGCGGCGCCCGGCACGTTCGTCAGCCGCCGGCACTCGACGGCGCCCTCCCCCGCCGCGTCCAGGGTGAGGCGGGCCAGGTTCTCGGCGCCGTCGCCGTCGGCCACCACGCAGAGCTCCCGGTCGGTGATCCAGGCCGGCTCGCGCCAGCTGCCGGCGGGCGCCGCCAGTTCGCGGCGATCGCCCGTGAAGACGTCCAGCAGCACCAGGCGCGACGCCTGGCGGTGCCCCGGCTGCACGGCGGCGTCGCCGTCGTCGAAGCGGGCCCAGTCCAGCCGGCGCTTCCCGTCGGCATCCACGGCGAACTGGTAGCGCACCTCCGCGACGGGGTTGTGGGCGAAGGCGAGGCGGCGGCCGTCCGGCGACCAGGCGGGGCCCGACTCGTCGCCCGCGTCGTCGGTCACGCGCAAGAGGACCGGGCCGTCGGGGGTCGGCGTGCCGGCGCTCGCGAGGACCGGCTCCTGCCCGTCGCCGGGTGCGAGGTCGAGCAGGTAGAGGTCCGTGCGTCCGGCCACGGTCCCCACCAGGGCGATGCGGCGGCCGTCGGGCGACCAGGCCGGCGACGAGGCCCCGTCCAGGCCCAGGCGCACGTCGCGCGTGACCTCGCCGGTCTCGACCGCGACGGTGTGCAGGGTCTCGGCGTTGCCGCTGCGCGCCACGAAGGCCACCTCGCGCCCGTCGGGCGAGAAGGCCGGCCGGCTGCGGTAGGGGTGCAGCGATTCGAAGCGGCTGGCCCGCTGGCCGCGCGCCAGCTTGCGCAGGACCTCGCCGTCGATCGTGGACATCAGGTACAGGCTCATCAGGCCGTCGCGGTCGGAGAAGAAGGCGAGCCGGTTGCCGTCGGGCGAGAGCGCGGGGCGGAAGTTGGCGCCGTCCTCGTCCTCGCGGTGGTCGGTCAGGCGCCGGGCGATGTCCTCGGGCTCCTCGAAGCTGCCGTAGGAGGGCCAGGCGAGCCCCCGCACGTAGCGGGCGAAGATCCGGTCGAGCGCCTCCTGGTCGAGGCCCAGCGCGGCGTCGAGCACGCGGTCCATGCCGCGGGAGCGGTTCAGCAGGCGGCACATCTCGGGGATCTTCTCCTCCCCGTACCGCTCGGAGATCATCCGCAGCGCGGCCTGGCCCTCCTTGTAGACCAGGAAGCCGCCGACCTGGTCCAGGGGCCAGAGGTAGCCGCTGGTCGCCGCGTCGCGCAGGTACATCTCGGCGCCGGGGTCCCAGCCGGCGCTGTACCACTCCGCGAGCCCCTCGGCGAACCACAGGGGGATGCGGAAGAACGGGGAGCGCGACGTCGTGCTGCGCGAGCTGCCGAAGACCATGTCGAACATGAAGACGTGCACCAGCTCGTGGCGCAGCACGTGCACGAAGTCGGCGTGGGACTCCTCGTAGGGCAGGACCATCCGGTTGCGGACGGGTTCGGTGAAGCCGCCGGTGCCCTCGCCCAGCAGGTCGTCGGCGACGTTGGTCTGCGCGAACTCCGTGTGCGAGGAGTAGAGGATGAAGGGGATCCGCCGCTGCGGCTCGTGGCCCAGGCGGGCGGCGTACTCGGCGTAGGTGCGCTCGGCCACGATGGCGGCGCGCACGGCCAGCTCCTCGGCGTCGGCGGCGTGGGTGATCTCGAAGTGGGGCGTGACCAGGACGCGGCGCGCGACGTTCGCGGTCTGCACCTTGTTGCGCCCGAAGTAGTAGGCGTCCGCGGACGACGCCGCCAGCAGGAGCAGCGCGGCCATGGCTGCGACGGGGATGCGGTGGGTCGCCATCGTCCGCGTTCCTCTCAGTACTCGAACCGGTACTTCAGGTCCAGGTTGTAGGTCGTGTCCCCGAGGATCTCGTTGGCCCGGCGGCTGACCTCCGACTGCAGCAGCAGGTGGTCGTTGATCTGGTACTCGACGAGGATCTCGCGGTCCTGGTCGGTGACGGCCTGGGCGAACTTCACGTAGAGGTCGCGCCCGATGTACTTCCCGACGCCGATGAGCGTCTGCGTCGTGCCGTCCTCGCGGACGCGTCCGCTCTCGATGTCGAAGGTGTCCACGAGGTCCAGCTCCGCCGCCACCTCGCGCTCCAGGAGGTTGAAACCGGCGGCCATGGTGCCCTGGCGGACGACCGACGTGGCGGGCTCGTCCGAGACGGTCGGCGTCATGCCCAGCAGCATGCGCTCGATGTTGCTGCGCGGGTAGCCGCTCTCGGAGCGGAAGGCGACCTGCGGCGTCAGCGCCGAGCCCGTCACGTCCACGTAGATCTTCTCCAGCAGGCGCGACCCGCCATCCCTCGCGGCCGGCAGCCGCACCGAGGTCTCGGCGGTCAGCCCCACCTGGGGGATCACGCCGTGCTCCTGCGAGAAGTCCAGGCCGCCGCTGCTGACCTTGAAGTCGTTGTTGAACACCGGCAGGCGGCCCTGGTCGATGTTCAGGCGGCCGCTCAGGTTCATGCCGCCCATGTCGCGCAGCAGGCGCACCTCGCCGCTCAGGAACAGCTCCATCGTGCGGTTGATGACCCGGCAGCTGCGCGGCGGCGCCCGCAGGCGCAGGTCCGCCAGCCAGTCCGGGGCGACGGTGGCCACGCGGGGGTCGCTCACGCTCGGCTGTTCCGAGAAGTCGCCGGAGAAGCGCGCCTCGATGATCTCCAGATCGCCGGCGAAGCTCGGCACGAGCAGCGCGTCCGGGCCCACCTTGACGCCGGTCAGCGAGATGCCGCGCCCGCGGACCAGGGCCCGCAGATCCGGGATCGAGGCGACCAGGAAGCGGTCGGCGTCCAGCGTGACGTCGAAGCGCTCCAGCACCAGGCCCTTGAAGGTGAGGGTGCCCTCGCCCGCCAGCGTGCCGCGGGCGCCCTCGCGCGCGCGGATGTCGCGGAGCGTGAGCACGTCGCCCTCCCATTCGCCCTCGCACGACACGCCGGCGTAGACCTCGCTCAACCCCCGCAGGACGCAGGATCCCTCGCGCAGGGCGACCCGGCCGTGGTACAGGGGGTGGTTCGCCGGTCCCGAGACGACGAGCGACAGCCCGCCGCGCCCCCCCGATTCGACGAAGGCGTTGCAGGTGCGGGCCAGCGGCGTCAGGTCGGTGTCGTCGGGGATGGCGAGGCTCATCAGGAACGGGCCGTCGACCGGCGAGACGGGCGTCGACAGGAAGTCCAGCAGCAAGGGGATCTCGAGGCGGCCGGTCAGCGGCAGCGTCTCGCGGCGGCCGGCGAGGTCGTCCAGGGCCAGCACGCCGTCGGCGTAGGCGACGCGCCCGCGCAGCTCGTCCAGGTGCAGCCAGTGGACGTGGAAGGGGCGGCTCTCGATCCCGCCCGCGACCAGGGGGCGGCGGGTGTCGCCGGTGATCTTCAGGCTGCCGTCGAAGGCGCCGGCCAGCCGGTCCAGCGAGGGGATCGCGAACTGGTCGAGGAAGGCCCAGTCGCCGTCCTCGACGTCGAGGTCGAGGTCCAGCGCGGCGCCGGGCCAGAAGTCCCGCGGCCCGGTGCCGGGGTGGGACACCATGCCGCGGGCGCGCACGCGGCCGAAGTTGCTGCGCAGGTCCAGGGCGCGCACGTCGAGGTTGCCCTCGTAGAACAGCACCGAGAGCGACAGGCTGTCCAGATCCGCCTTCGGCAGCCGGCATCCGCTCAAGCTCGCTTCCAGCCCGAGCAGCGGTTCCGCCGGGCTGCCGCCGAGGCTGACCTGGGCGGTGACCTCGCCGTTGAGCACGTCGTTGCCGGACAGGAACAGGTTGACCAGGCCCAGGTCGAATCGCTCGAGCGCGAGCTCGCCGTCGAGCGTGCCGGCCGGCTCGTCCCAGACGCCCCGCGCGTCCAGTTCGCCGTAGCGGGAAGCCAGCAGGACGCGGTCCAGCTGCAGGCGGCCGGGACCGGTCTGGAACAGGGCGGGTTCCGACAGCGTCCAGCGGCTGCCCTCGAGCGAGATCTCGAGCTGCGGCACCTCGAAGTCGGCCAGCCCGTCGTGGAAACGGCCCCGCCCGCGCAGCACCAGGGTCGTGTCGCCGCGCGCGGCGCGGAAGTGCTCGATCACCGCGGCGTCGCGCGACACCCCGCCGACGCCGGTGAAGGCGCCCATGGGCACGCCGGCCAACTCCAGGCCGCGGCCCGTCGCCTCCATCGTCACGGCCGGCGAGCCCAGGACATCCTCGACCACGAGGTCGACCCGGCAGCTGTCCAGGGCCAGGGCGGAGAGGCCGGCGTCGGACAGGTCGGCGACGCCCGTGAAGCGGTAGACGGGATCGCGGCCGGCGATGTCGCCCTCGGCGCGCAGCCGTCCCCGCAGCCCGGTCGGCGCCCAACCCGGCGGCAAGCGCCCCAGGTCCGCCGCGTCGACGGTCACCCGGCCGGCGAACACGCCGACGCTGTCGGCGCGGCCGGTCAGGCTCGCCCTCTGCCCGCGGTAGACCAGGTCGAGCTCCCGGAAGGTGACGCCCGCCGGGTCGGCGTCCACGTCCACACGCAACGTGTCGAACGGCACGTCGGCGAGGAAGCCGTCGCACAGCCAGCCGGACACCTGCGTGAGGTCCGCGGCGTCGCGGCGCCACAGGTGCAGGCGGCCCCGCCCTCCCGTCGGGGGCAGGTCCGTCTCCGGGACCAGGCCCTGCGACAGATCGACGTCCGCGACGTCGCCCTCGAGCACGAACGTCACGTCCAGGGGGTCGGAGATGTCGAACACGCCGTCGCCCGCGAACGAGGCGCCGTTGATGCGTCCCGCCAGGCTGTCCCAGACGAGTTCGGTGGGCGAGAGGACCGCGCGGCCCCGCACGCCGTCGAGCCGGTACCCCTCCAGCTCGCCGGTGAAGCCGACGTCGAAGCGCACGGTGTCGCCGCGCGCCTGCAGGCGCATCTGCGCGTCGCCCCGGGCGGCGAACCCCAGCGTCATGTCGATCAGGTTCTCGACCTCGGACACGCTGACGTCCGTGGCGGACACGTCGAGGTCGAGGTCGCCGTCGTGCCGGCGGGAACCCTCGCAGGTGACGGAGCTCCCGTTGACCCGGGCGCTGAGCTGGCGGACGACGATGCCGTCGCCGTCGACCTCCACGAAACCCGTCAGGCCGCGCAGGCGGGTCGCGCGCGAAGCCCAGTCGATGTCCGCGTCGCGGCAGGCGAGGGCGAGGCCGCCGCCGGCGCGCACGCCGCCGCGCCAGTCCAGCGACGGGATCTGCTCCTCGACGCGACCGTCGGGTCCCGACACGACCAGCAGCGCCCGGCGCACCGTCAGGTCGTCCACGCGGAAGGCGGGCAGGTCGAAGGGGCTGCCGGGCACCACCGCCTCGCCGGGCCGGCGGGGCGCGCCGCGCCGCGCGCGGATCTCGGCGCCGGCGACCGTGACGCGGCGCAGGCCGAGCGTCCCGCGCATCAGCTCGAACAGGTCGTAGCGCAGCGACAGGGTGTCGATGCCCACCACGACCACGGCGCCCCGCTCCCCGTGCAGCGACAGCGTCGCGTCGTGCAGCTCGATCCCGGTCAGGGGGTTGCCCGTGAGGTCGCGGATGCGGATGCTGCCGTCGCTGTCGCGCAGCAGGTGGTTGGTCGCCAGCCGTGCGAACCACGGCGCCAGCAGGCGCGGGTGCGACCCGACATAGGCCACCGCGCCCAGGAACAGCGCCAGGGCCAGCAGGAACGTCCATGTTGTCGTGCGCGCGACCATCGTCCTCGCTCAGAAGGGGAAGCCCAGGGAAAAGTGGTAGATCACCTTGTCCTCGGTCACGGTGTCGGACAGCAGGGCCCGTTTCAAGGGGAAACCGGCGTCCAGCCTGATGGGGCCGACCGGCGTGTCGACCCTCACGCCGCAGCCGACGCTGTACCGGTAGTCCCAGAGCTTCGTCGACGCGTCGTCCAGCGACGAACGGGCGTACGACCGCCAGCGGAAGCTCCGCAGCCGGATGTCGCGGGCGTTCTCCCAGACGTTGCCGCCGTCGACGAAGGCCACGCCGTCGACGCGCCAGGAGCGCAGCAGGGGCAGCGGGAAGCGCCACTCGACATTGGTCAGCAGCAGGTAGTTGCCGCCGCGGGCCGGCTGGTCGGACAGGGGCACGTCGCTGGCGAGTTCCAGCGAGTCGAGCACGGCCTGGTCCGTGATCTGCGGACCCAGGCTGCGCTCGAGGTAGCCCCGGACCGTGGTGGCGCCCCCGGCGAAGAAGCGCTCCTGGTAGGGCACGCCGTCGGCGCCGCGGGCCAGGGAACCGGCGTACGGCCGCACGATCCCGGCGCTGGCGCGCATGGCGAGCACGCCGCCCAGAGGGAAGGAACGGTAGCCCTGCCAGCTCGCCGAGACCTTCACGAAGGAGTTGTCGCCGCCGAGCGGGCCGCCGGCGATCTCCAGCCGCGTCGTCTGCGTCGCGCCCCGCCGCGGCCGCAGCGGGTCGTCGCGCCCCTCGTTCTGGAAGGACCAGCCCAGCGAGCGGGTGTCCCGCGGGCGCAGGTCGCTGGCTTCGAAGGCCGTGCGCAGGGACGTCTTGGCGTCGGGATGCAGGGAGGGGTCGACCTCCTCGATGCGGGCCTCCACGACGTGGCTGACACGCGGGCCGCCGCCGAACCGCGTGCCGACCGACAGGCCGCGGGATATCAGGTTCAGGCCCGATTCGCCGCGCGTCTCCTTGCCCAGGTAGAGGCTGGAGTCCAGGCGCAGCCTCCCGAGCACCCCGGGGTAGGTGTGCAGCAGGTCGTAGCGGTAATTCAGCTCGGGGTGCACCGGGCCGTCGGTCAGGCGCTGGACGTCCTCGTAGTTCAGCGAGGTCCGGCTGCCCGCCCGCAGCCGCTGGCCGGTGCCGAACAGGTTGTTGTGGCCCCAGGCCGCCAGCAGCCGGATCCGTTCGCGGGACCCGACGCCGAAGCCGAACTCGTAATAGGCCGGCCTGCGTTCGACGACCTCCACCAGGAGCCGGGTCGTGCCGCCGACGGTGTCGGTGTCGATCGGCCGGAAGTTCACGTCGCGGAACAGCGAGGTGTCCAGCAGCCGCTGCTGCGACGCCTCGATCTCGCTCCAGCGGAACACGTCGCCGGGCGCCAGCGACAGCTCGCGCCCGATCAGGTCGAGGCGGGTCCGGCGCCGCCCCTCGACCGTGATGTCGGTGATGCGGTAGGCCTTGCCGGGCGCGATCTCGTAGACCAGCCGCGCCAGCCGCCGCGCGGGATCGTCCGTGGCCGCCGTCGTCATCACGGGCCGGATCTCCGCGAGCATGTGGCCGCGTTCCCAGAGCCGCGTGCGCAGGCGGTAGATGTCGGTGCCGAGGTCGTTGAGGTCGGCCGGGGCGGGCATGCCCGCCACGTGACGGAGGTCCGCCAGCAGGGCGTCGGCGTCCGTCTCCGCGGCGACCAGGCTGTCGGCGCCGACGATCGCGATCCCGACCGCGTCGAGGTACGTCCGCGGCCCTTCCTCGATGCTGATGTGCAGCACGTCGCCGCGGGACGCGGTCCCCGTCTCGACCGAGTCGAGCCGCACCGACACCTGGTGGAAGCCGCGCTGGCGGTAGTACCGCGTCAGCAGGCGCAGTTCGACGTCCAGCAGGTGCGGCTGGTAGAGGGCGGTGCGGTCGCCGAAACCCAGCAGGGTGAGCGGGTGCAGGGGGCGCGGCTCGCGGATCTTCAGGATGGCCTTGAGGTCGGCGGCGGGAACCAGGACGTTGCCGCTCAGTTCGATGCGCTGCAGCAGGTGCTGTTCCAGTCCGTATTCCAGCTCGCTCGCGGCGGTCGCCGGCGCAGGCGACAGGAGGCAGGCCAGCAGGCCGGCCGCGACCAGACGGGTGAGCGCTGCGGGTACGGGCCGCTGCGCCCGGTGTCGTTTCAGAACTTGCATCTTGCCCGCCGCGCCGCTTCGGTGTAGGAACGTGGGGTGCCCCGTCGGGGGCAGCATATCACGGAGGCTCTCATGACCGTCACCTGGAATACCATGCGCCGCCGCAGGTTCCCCGCCCTCGGCGGGGCGGCGGCGGTCCTCTGGCTGCTCGCCGGCGCCGGCTGCGGCCCGCAGGGCGGGCGGCCGCTGCGGCTGTCCGACCTGACCCCCTCCGAGCACGCGTACGTCACCCGCTTCGTGACGCTGGAGCGGGCCCGCGCCGTCGCCCTGGTCGACCGCGGCCGGGGCGAAGCCCTGCTGGATTCACTGGCGGTCAGCTGGGGGGACAGCTCGCTGGCCTCGGCGCAGGCCGCCCTGCCGGCCGACCCCCGCCGCCAGGCGCTGCTGCACGGACTGCTCGGCCGGATCCTGCGCGCGGAGCAGGACTCGCTGCTGGACGCGGCGCGACCCGATCGCCTGGGCGCGCCCCTGCCCGATCCGGCGGCGGACGCCGCCGGCGCCAACGACGACGAGAGCGGCACCCCCGCGCAGGGTTGACACGGGTCATTGCCCCGGCAGGATCTTCAGGACGTCCACCACGATCACGAACGTCATGAACAGCAGCAGCATGATCAGGCCCACCTGCGTGGCGATGGCCTGGACGCGTTCGTGCACCCGGCGGCCCATGACCATCTCGAGCAGGATGAAGACCACGTGGCCGCCGTCCAGGACGGGGATCGGCAGCAGGTTCAGCAGGAAGAGGTTCACCGAGAAGAAGGCGATGAACTGCATCAGGTGGCTGAAGCTCCAGCGCAGCATCTCCCCGGCCACCTGCCCGATGCGGATCGGGCCCCCGACCGCCTCCATGCCCAACCGGCCCAGGAAGAAGTTGCCCAGGACCTCGACCGTCGAACCGATGGTGCCGACGGTCGCCGCCACGCCGATGCGCACGGCGTGGAAGAGCCCCACGGGGCGGGACTCGTAGCGCCGCTCGAAGAAGATGCGCCCGATCGTCGAGTCGGGCTGCACTTCCTCGGCGGTCGGCACGATCTCGCGCTCGAAGGTCTCCCCGCCCCGCTCCCAGCGCACGGACACCGGCACGCCGGCCTTGGTGTTGATCACCCGCGCGATATCGTTGAAGGACGACACGGGCCGCCCGTCCAGGGCGACCACCCGGTCGCCGCTCTGCAGCCCGGCGCGCCCGGCCGGCCCACCCTTCTGCACCAGGCCCACGACGTTGTCGTGGGGCTCCAGCCCGAGTTCCCAGCGGCCGGCGGCGTCGCGTCGCGGCTGCAGCGAAGCCGTGGCCCGCGCGCCGTCGCGCTCGTAGGTCAGGGCGGCGGTCCCGCCCGCGGCCTCGCCCGCCGACAGCAGCGCCGCGGTCAGCTCGTCCCAGGTCGCGACGCCCCGGCCGTC
This sequence comes from Gemmatimonas sp., assembly GCA_013824755.1. GTDB lineage: Bacteria > Krumholzibacteriota > Krumholzibacteriia > LZORAL124-64-63 > LZORAL124-64-63 > PNOJ01. The sequence goes on along the minus strand of PNOJ01000049.1, from coordinate 6,536 downwards.
GACCTCCAGGATCCGGTCCCCCACCTGCAGGCCCGCGGCCGCCGCCGGCGAGCCGTCGGTCACGCCGCCGACGGTGGTGACCGGGATCACCAGCAGGCCGCTCCCCAGCACGGTCAGCGTGTAGAGGAGCAGGGCCAGCAGCAGGTTCGCGGCCGGTCCCGCCGTGACCACGGCCAGCCGCTGCCAGGCGGGGCGGTTGCGGAAATGGCGGGACACCGGGATGGCGTCGTCCCGCAGCGCCGCGGCGCGGTCGCCCTCGACCGTGCCGATGGGGTAGTGGTGGGCGTCGCGCGTCGCGGTGTCCTGGATCTCCTCGAGCACGCCCTCGCCGGCCATCTTCACGTAGCCGCCGAAGGGGGCCACCGAGATGGCGTATTCGGTCTCGCCGAAGCGGCGGCGCAGCAGCTTCGGGCCGAAGCCGATCGAGAAGGTCTTGACGTAGATGCCGGTCCACTTGCAGACCGCGAAGTGGCCCAGCTCGTGGATGATGATGACGATGCCCAGCGTCAGGGCGAAGGCGATCAGCGTCGAGAACACGGGACCTCCCCGGCGGTCGGGTCTGGCGGCGTCAGCGCCGCGCGCGGGTGTCGATCAGGCGCAGCGCGACGCGCCGCGCTTCGGCGTCGGTATCCAGGGCTTCGGCCAGGTCCGCCACCGGCCCGCCCGGCAGCTCGTCGAGCGCGGCCGCGATGACCGGGGCAAGATCGGCGAACCCGAGCCGATCGTCCAGCAGCGCGGCCACCGCGGTCTCGTTGGCGGCGTTCAGGATGATGGGCGCGCGCCCGCCGGCCTCCCCCGCCCGGCGGGCCAGGGCGAGGCACGGGAAACGCACCGGATCGGGCGCCTCGAAGCGCAGCTCGCCCAGGCGCGCGAGGTCCAGGCGTTCGGTCGCCAGCGGCCAGTGGCGCTCGCCGGCCAGGGCGTAGAGCAAGGGGACCCGCATGTCAGGCGCGCCGAGCTGGGCCATCACCGAGCCGTCGCGGAACACCGCGAGCGAGTGGACGATCGAGCCGGGGTGGACCACCACGTCGATGTCGCGGTAGGCCGCGCCGAACAGCACGTGCGCCTCGATGACCTCCAGCCCCTTGTTCATCAGGGTCGCCGAATCGACGGTGATCTTCGCGCCCATGTTCCAGGTGGGGTGGCGCAGGACTTCGGCCTTGCGCGCGACGGCCATCGCCGCGGCCGTCCAGGTGCGGAAAGGCCCGCCCGAGCAGGTCAGCACCAGGCGCTCGAGCTCCTCGGCGGTGCGGCCCGACAGGCACTGCGCCAGCGCGGAGTGTTCGGAGTCGACCGGGACGACCACGGCGCCGCCGCGCACGACGGCCTCGCGCACGAGATCGCCGCCGACCACCAGGGACTCCTTGTTCGCCAGCGCGATCCGCCGGCCGACGGCGGCCGCGGCCAGCGTCGGGGCGAGCCCGGCGGCGCCCACCAGCCCGTTGACGACGCAGTCGGTCCCGTCCAGCGTCGCCAGATCGATCAGCCCGTCCGGTCCGGGCGTCAGCAGCCGCCGGCAGAGCCGGGGATCCCGCGCCGCTTCGCGCGCGGACAGCGGGTCCGTCAGCACGACCGCGGGCCGGCGCGCGGCGCCGGCCGTTTCGAGGCGGCTCACCAGCGCGCCCAGGTCGTCCACCTGGGTCCGGGCCGAGACGCCGACGACCTGCAGGCGGTCGGGATGCCGCTCGGCGAGATCCGCGGCCTGGCGGCCGATCGAGCCCGTCGCGCCCAGGATCACGACGCGCACCGGCAGCCGCGGCGCCGGCGTGGTCCGGCCGATCCGGTACAGCGGCACGGCCGCGGACCCGGCGGGTCCGGCGGGCGCGTTCCCGTCAGCGCGCAACGGTCGCCGCTCCGGTCAGGATCAGGGCGTAGTACACCACCGGCGCGTTGAACAGCAGGGAGTCGAAACGGTCCAGGATGCCGCCGTGGCCGGGCAGCAGGGCGGCGGTGTCCTTGATCCCCGCGTCGCGCTTGAGCATCGACTCGACGAGGTCGCCGATCTGGCCGGTGACGCCGCAGACGGCGCCGAGCAGCCCCCCCTGCAGCGTCGACAGGAAGGGCGCGAAGGTGGCGGCGGCGACGAGGCCGGCGCCCGTGGCGCCGAGGATCCCCCCGACGGCGCCCTCGACCGACTTGCGGGGGCTCACCCGCGGCAGCAGGGGGCGGCGGCCCACGGCGACGCCGACCAGGAAGGCCAGCGTGTCGCAGGCCCAGGTCAGGGCCGCCAGCAGGGCGAGCGCGCGCAAGCCCGTGAAGCCGTCGGCGCCGGCCCCGTCCGGCAGCTCCCGCAGCAGGACCAGGAAGCCCCCCAGCCAACCGACGTACAGGGCGCCGAAGAGGGTCACCGCGACGTGGTTCAGGGAGCGGTCCATGTTGCGGCGCATGAGCTCGACGGTCATCACGGCCATCAGCGCGGCCGTCAGGACGGGCACGGCCGCCGCGGGCCCGTGCGCGACCGCCCAGGCACAGGCCAGGCCGGCCAGCGTGCCGATCACCTTGAAGGGTCCGTAGCCCTTGGCGCTCATCAGCAGCAGGAACTCGCGCACGCCCAGCAGCACCAGCACGCCGATCAGCGACCGGTAGACCAGGCCGCCCTGCACCGCGGCCAGCGCCAGCAGCGGCACGCCGAGCGCCGTCACCAGCGCGCGGGGCAGCAGGCCCGCCCCCAGCAGGCGGCGCCACAGGCCGGCGCGGACGGCCAGGCTGCCGTCGGCGCGGTTCACGAGCGGACCTTGAACAGCTTCCGCCAGCGGGAGGCGTCGAAGGGACCGGCCGCGGGGGCGTCGCCGTCCGGCTCGACGCCGACGTCGCCGAAGCGCCGCTCGCGGCTCTGGTAGTCGGCGACGGCTTCGAGCAGGTCGCGCTCGCCGAAATCGGGCCACAGCACCGGCGTGAAGTAGATCTCGGCGTAGGCGGCCTGCCAGATCAGGAAGTTGGAGAGGCGCAGCTCGCCGCTGGTGCGGATGACCAGGTCGGGATCCGGGATGTCGGGCGCGTAGAGCCCGCCGCGGAACGTCGCCTCGTCGATCGCGGCGGGGTCCAGCTCGCCGGCGGCGACCCGCTCGGCGAGGCTCGCGCAGGCGCGCAGGATCTCGGTGCGGCCGCCGTAGGCCAGCGCCAGGTTGAGCACCATGACGCGGTTGCCGTCCAGCGAGTCGATCACGCCCTGCAGGGCCTCGCGGGCCCGCGGCGGGATCAGGTCCAGCTCGCCGGTGGCCACCAGCCGCACGCCCTGGCGCTGCAGCTCGTCGCGCTCGCCGGCGAGGACCTCCTCGAGGAACGACCACAGGGCGCGGACCTCGGCCTGGGGCCGCTTCCAGTTCTCCTGGGAGAACGTGTAGAGGGTCAGGTGGCGCACGCCCAGTCCGACGGCGGCCTCGACGGTGCGTCGCACGGCGTGGCGGCCGGCGCGGTGGCCGGCCACCCGGGGCAGGCGGCGGCGCTGGGCCCAGCGGCCGTTGCCGTCCATGATGACGGCGACGTGCTGCGGGACATTGCCGGCGGCCAGGACCCGCTCGCGCAGCTCCCTCAGCTCCGGCTCCTCCCGATGCTCGCCCATGCTTCAGATCTCCATGATTTCTGCTTCTTTGGACCGGACGATCCGGTCGATCTCCTCGCAGAAGCGGTCGGTGAGCTTCTGGACGGCGTCGCGGGCCGCGCGCTGCTCGTCCTCGGTGAGCGTGTCGCTCTTCTTGATCCGGTCGTTGGTGTTCTGGCGGGCCTTGCGCACCGCGACCTTGCCCTGTTCGCCGAAGTCCCGGACGGTCTTGGTGAACTGGCGGCGGCGGTCCTCGTTCAGCTCGGGGATCGGCACGCGCACCAGGACGCCGTCGTTCGAGGGGTTCAGGCCGAGGTCGGCGGCCATGATCGCCCGCTCGATGTCCTTGAGCGTGCTGCGGTCGAAGGGGGCCACGGTCAGCAGCCGCGGCTCCGGCGCGCCGATGCTCGCCAGCTGGCGCAGGGGGGTCGGCGCGCCGTAGTACTCGACGCGCACGGAATCCAGCAGCGCCGGGCTGGCCTTGCCGGTGCGGATCTTGGCCAGGCGGTGGGTCAGCGTCTCGATCTGCTCCTCCATGAGGAGTTCGGCTTCCTGGGTGAGTTCGTCGCTCATGGTTTGCGCTCCTTGGCGACCAGGGTCCCCGCGTCCTCGCCGCGGATCACCCGCAGGAGGTTCTCCGGGTCGCTGATGTCGAAGACCAGGATCGGCATGCCCTGCTCCGCGCAGAGCGTCACGGCGGTCAGGTCCATCACCTGCAGCCGGCGGTCGATCACCTCGTCGTAGGTGAGGAACGGGAAGCGGACGGCGTCGGGATGGACGTGCGGGTCCTTGTCGTAGACCCCGTCGACCTGCGTGCCCTTCAGCAGGACGTCCGCCTGGATCTCGGCGGCGCGCAGGGCGGCGGCGCTGTCGGTCGTGAAGAAGGGGTTGCCGGTGCCGCCGCCGAAGATCAGGACCCGGCCGGCCTTCAGCTGCGGCATCGCGCGGTCGCGCGTGAAGGTCTGCGACAGGGGCGGCACCTCGTGGGGGCTGAGCACCATGGCGTTGGTGCCCTCGGCGCGCAGGTAGTCGCGCAGCACGGCGGCGTTCATCAGGGTGGCCAGCATGCCGACGTTGTCGGCGGTGACGCGGCCCAGCACGTCCAGGTTCGCGCTGCGGGCGCGGAACAGGTTGCCGCCGCCGACCACGATGCCGATCTCGACGCCCTCGGACACCGCGCGCGAGATGGCCTGCGCCAGGCCGGTCAGCCGCTCGTGGCCGAAGGGGCTGGCGCCGTCGGCGAGGCCCTCGCCGCTGAGCTTCAGCAGGATCCTCGAGAAGCGGGGGTGGGACACGCCACATCCTTTCGCCGGCACGGCGTCGGCTGCCGCGGGTACGGAAAAGGCCCGGGCCCATGGCCCGGGCCCGTCACCCTGGCCGGGGAGCGGCTCAGCCGCCGATCTGGTAGCGGACGAACCGCCGGATCGCCATGTTCTCGCCGAGGGAGCCGATCTTCGACTTCAGCAGGTCCTCGATCGTCACGTCGGGGTCCTTGACGAACTTCTGTTCGAGCAGGCAGACCTCGCCGTAGAACTTGTCTATCTTACCCTTGACGATCTTGTCAATGATATTGTCCGGCTTGCCCTCTTCCTGCATCTGCGCCTTGTAGATCTCGGCTTCCTTCTCCACCACGGCCGCGTCGACCGACGTGCGGTCCAGCGCCACGGGCGAGGCGGCGGCGATGTGCATCGCCACGTCGTGGACGAAGTGCTTGAACTCGTCGGTGCGGGCGACGAAGTCGGTCTCGCAGTTGACCTCGAGCAGCACGCCGACCTGGCCGCCGGGGTGGATGTAGCTCTCGACCAGGCCGTTGGCCGTCGCGCGGCCCTCCTTCTTGGCGGCCTTGGCGATGCCCTTCTTGCGCAGGTAGTCGGCGGCTTCGTCCATGCAGCCGTTGCACTCGGTGAGGGCCTTCTTGCAGTCCATCATGCCCGCGTTGGTCTGCTGGCGCAGATCCGCGACCATCTTGGCGGTGATCTCCATCGTTCCTCCCGTCGCGCCCTCGCGGCCGCGCCCGTGCTAGCTGGTTGGCTGTTCCGGCAGTCGTCGTTCCGGTCCGCACCGCGGCCCGGCCTCCCCCGCGGGTGGGCCGGGCCGTGGCGGGATCATTCGCTGGCGGCCCCGGCGTCGTCCATCGACACGGCGGCCGGCGCCGCGCGCCCGGCGCGGTCGGCCTGGATCTCCACGCCGCCGTCGCGGCCCTCGTGGCGCGAGGAGCGGCCCTCGGCGATGGCGGCGGCCGCCACCGAGACGTAGAGCGAGATCGCGCGGATGGCGTCGTCGTTGCCGGGGATGGGGTAGCGGACCATCTCGGGATCGCTGTTGGTGTCGACGATGCCGACCACCGGGATGCCCAGCTTGTTCGCCTCGCGGACGGCGGTCTCCTCCTCGACGGTGTCGATGACGAAGACGGCCGCGGGCAGGCCCTTCATGTGGCGGATGCCGCCGAGGTTCTTCTCGAGCTTCTCGTAGGTGCGCGCGATCTCGAGCTGCTCCTTCTTCGAGAACTGCTCGATCTTGCCGGTGGCGCGCAGGCTCTCGATCTCGTCGAGCTTCGCCACGCTCTTGCTGATGGTCTGCCAGTTGGTGAGCATGCCGCCGAGCCAGCGCTCGGTGACGTAGGGCATGTTGCAGCGGGTGGCCAGCTCCTTCACCGCGACTTTGGCCTGCTTCTTCGTGCCGACGAACAGCACGGTGCCGCCCTTGGCCGAGACGCCGGTCAGGAAGTCGCGCGCCTTGTTCAGCGCGCGCAGCGTCTTCTGCAGGTCGATGATGTAGATGCCGTTGCGGGCGATGAAGATGTAGGGGCGCATCTTGGGGTTCCACTTGCGGGTCTGGTGACCGAAGTGGACGCCCGCTTCGAGCAGGTCCTTGAGACCGACGTTGGCCATGATGATCCTCCGCTGTCCGGTTGATGCCTCCCCGACGATCGACGGACGGGACGAACGCCCTGAGGCGCCACCGGTCCCGTCCTCCCGCCGGGTGCGTGATGTGG
>PNOJ01000048.1 GCA_013824755.1 Gemmatimonas sp. | reverse complement strand
CGGCCCGGCCGGTCAGGCCGTCGCCGGCCCGTGCACCGCCGTCAGCAGCCGGTCGGGGTCGAAGTAGGTCCGGGCACAGCGCATGATGTCGTCGCGACCCACGGCGTCGATCTCGCCCACGAGCTCGCTCGTCGGGATGAAGCGCCCGTAGAAGATCTCGTCCTTGGCGGCGCGTCCCATCTGATTGGAACCCCCTTCCAGGGAAAAGATCAACTGGGATTTAATCTGGGCCCGCGTGTCGGCGAGCTCGTCCTCCCCCACGCCGTCGCGCAGGAAGGCCCGGTACTCGCCGCGGACGACCGCCTCGAGGCGGGACAGCTTCGCCGGCGAGCACGAGCCCGAGCAGCTCACCAGGCCCAGATCGCGCCCCATGTCGGTGTAGGTGAAGACCGAGTAGGCCAGCCCCTCGCGCTCGCGCACCGCCTGGAAGACGCGGCTGGACAGCCCGCCGCCCAGGATGTTGCTCAGCATCGCCAGCGGCACGCGGTCGGGGTGGAGGTAGGAGACCGCCTGGTTGCCGATCTCGAAGTAGCACTGCTGGACGGGGCTGTCGATGACCAGGCGGTCGCCGCGGACCTCGGCCCCGTCGAACAGGATGTCGGTCTCCGCGGCGGAGATCTCGACCGGGGCCCGGCCCCGCGGCGGCGTCGCGCCGGCCGGGGCGAAGCACGCGCACAGCTGGTCGGTCATCGCGGGCAGGACGTTGCCGCCGAGGGCGACGACGAGGTTCGGGCCGGCGAACAGGTCGGCGTGCTCGCGCCGCAGCAGGTCCGCGTCCAGCCCCCGCACCGAGGCGGGCGTGCCCAGGATGGGCCGGCCGCGGGGGTGCCGGCCGTAGAGCCGGGCGGTGAAGGCGTCGTGCAGCAGGTCCTCGGGCGTGTCCAGGACCTCCTGGATCTCCTCGACGACGACGTCCTGCTCCAGGGCGACGAGCGCGGGCTCGAAGGCCGGATCCAGGATCATGTCGGCGAGGGTCTCGGCGGTCGTCGCGAAGTATTCCGGCAGGACCTTCGCCGTGAAGGCCACGTGGTCCTTGGTCGTGAAGGCGTCGACGGAGGCGCCGACGCTGTCGAAGAGGCGGGCGAGGTCGAAGGCGCTGCGGCGCCGCGAGCCCTTGAACACCATGTGCTCGAGGAAGTGGGCCAGGCCGCCCAGCCCCGCCGGCTCGTCCTGCGAGCCGCTCCGCAGCCACACGCCCAGCGAGACCGAGTGAGCGGACGCGACCGGGACGGTCAGGATGACCGTCCCGTTCGCGAGCGTCACCCGCTGCGGCGGGGTCTCGTTCTGGTAGGGACCGATGTTCATGCGTCGGCGACCGGCCGCCTACCGGCGCCGCGGTCCGCGGTCGCGGTCGCGACCGCCGCCGCCGCTCCGGCCGCCCCGGTCGCCGCCGTCGCGGCGCGGCCCGCGGTCGCTGGACTGGTTCGGGTCGACGCCCTCGGGCACCGGCAGCAGCGCCTTGCGGCTGAGCCGGACCTTGCCCGAGCGCGAGTCCACCTCGACCAGCTTGACCTGGACCGACTCGTTGATCTGCAGCACGTCCTCGACGTTGCCGACGCGGAAGTGCTCGATCTCCGAGATGTGGAGCAGGCCCTCCTTGCCGGGCAGGTACTCGACGAAGGCGCCGAAGTCCACGATCGAGACCACGCGGCCCGTGTAGACGGCGCCGACCTCGGGCTCGGTCATCATCATGCGGATGCGCTCGACGCACTCGTTGCCCTTCGCCTGGTCGGGCGCCGAGACGAAGACCAGACCGTCGTCGTTGATGTCGATGTTGGTCTCGGTCTCCTCCTGCAGCTTCTTGATCACCTTGCCGCCCGGGCCGATCAGCTCGCCGATGCGCTTGGGCGGGATCTGGATGGTGATGATCTTCGGGGCGTACTGGCACAGCTCCTTGGCCGGCTCGGCGATGGCCTCGTGCATCAGGCCCAGGATGTGCTGGCGCGCGTTGCGGGCGTCGGTCAGGGCCTGCAGCATGATCGCGCGGCTGATGCCGCCGATCTTGGTGTCCATCTGGAAGGCCGTGATGCCGTCGCGGGTGCCGGTGACCTTGAAGTCCATGTCGCCGAGGTGGTCCTCGACGCCCAGGATGTCGGTCAGCACGGCGACCTTCTCGCCCTCCTTGATCAGGCCCATGGCCACGCCGGCCACGGCCTTCTTGATGGGCACGCCCGCCTGCATCAGCGCGAGGCTGGCGGAGCAGACCGTGGCCATCGAGCTGGAGCCGTTGGACTCCAGGATGTCCGACACGATGCGGATCGTGTAGGGGAAGTCCTCCTGCGTGGGCAGCAGGGGCCGCAGGGCGCGCTCGGCCAGCTTGCCGTGGCCGATCTCGCGACGGCCGGTGCCGCTGTAGCGGCCGGTCTCGCCCACGCTGAAGGGCGGGAAGTTGTAGTGGAGGTAGTAGGGGCTCCACCACTCGCCCTCGAGGGCGTCGATCTTCTGCTCGTCCGACTTGGTGCCCAGGGTCACGGTGCCCAGCGACTGGGTCTCGCCGCGGGTGAACAGGGCCGAGCCGTGGACGCGGGGCAGCAGGCCCAGCTCGATGTCGATCGGGCGCACCGTGGTCAGGTCGCGGCCGTCGGCGCGCACGCCCTCGTCCACGACCATGGCCCGCATGGCCTTCTTCTCGAGCTTGGCGAAGGCGGCCAGGGCCTCGGCGTCGGGCTTGCCCGCCTCGTCGGCGAAGGTCGTCTTGACCTTCTCGTGCAGGGCCGCCACGGCGTCCTGGCGCGTGTGCTTGGCCTTGATGCGGATGGCGGCGTCGAGGTCGGACGCCACGGCGCCGCGGACGGCCTCGACCTTGGCGGGGTCCAGCACGCGGGCCGCGACGGCGAACTTCTCGCGCGCGCCGGCCTTGGCGACCAGCTCGCGCTGCAGGGCGTTGAGCTGGCGGATCCAGCCGTGGGCGAAGTCGATGGCGTCGAGCAGGCGGTCCTCGGAGACCTCGCTGCAGGAGCCCTCGATCATGCAGACGATGTCGTCGGTGCCGGCCACGACCAGGTCCATGCTCGACTCCTCGAGCTGGGCGAAGGTCGGGTTGGGCACGAACTCGCCGGCGATCTCGGCCACGCGCACGCCCGAGACGTACTCGCCGAACGGCACGTCCGACAGGTTCAGGGCCAGCGAGGCGCCGGTGATGCTCAGGACGTCGGCGTGGAAGTCGGTGTCCGAGCTGATGACGAAGGCCACGACGTCGGTCGCGTGGCGGTAGCCGTCGGGGAACAGCGGCCGCAGCGGGCGGTCGATGAGGCGCGCGGACAGGGTCTCGCGCTCGCTCGGCCGGGCCTCGCGCTTGAAGAAGCCGCCGGGGATCTTGCCCGCGGCGTAGGTCTTGTTGCGGTACTCGACGAACAGCGGGAGGAAGTCGCGGTCGCTGACGTTCTTGTCCGCCGTGGCCGTCACCAGGACCCGGGTGTCGCCCAGGCCGACGACGCAGGCGCCGCCCGCCTGGCGGGCCATCTTGCCGGTCTCGAGCGAGTACTCGGCGCCGTTCATCTGCAATGCCGTCTTGTGTCCGTTCATGTTTCTTCTTTTCCTTCCTTACAGCTTTTGCGCGTCATGCGCTGGCGCCCGCCAATGCGGACGGCCGCGGACGTGCGGCCACGCCGCGGCTTCGCTCCCGGGAACGGCGCAACGCGCGCCGATCCCGCCGGGACCCGCCTGATTTATTGGAGAATGCGGTGTCCTGTCCGAAACCATGGGGCGGCACCGCGGCTCAGCCGCGGATGCCCAGCTCCTTGATCAGGGAGCGGTAGCTCTCCAGGTTCTTCCGTTTCAGGTAGTTCAGCAGCCGCTTGCGCTGCCCGACCATCTTCAGGAGCCCACGCCGGGAATGGAAATCCTTCTTGTGGGTCTTGAAGTGTTCGGTGAGGTGGTTGATGCGCGCGGTCAGCAGCGCGATCTGCACCTCGGGCGAGCCGGAATCCGACTCGTGCTTCCTGAACTGGGTGATGACCTGGTCTTTCTGATCCTTGTTCATTGCCATCGTCAGAACCTCCTTAGCTCATGACGTCACGATGGCCGCAGGCTGGCGCCCGTCTCCGGAGGTCTTATCAGGTTCCCCGGAGCCGAGCCTGGTCGCTGTTGGGCGTGCCAACCCGCTTGCTTGCGCTGGGCACCACAAAAACGCGAGGCTGAACCCCGCGACCCGGCGCCCGCGGAATATAGCCGAGGCCGCAACCGGGGGCAAGCGGGATTCCGCCCTGCCATCGGCCACGGCCCCTGCGACTTGAGGACGGGTGGCGGCGCCCTTGAGGCGACGCCGTCACCGATTCTCGCAACAAACTGTCATCACGACGATTGCAATGACGGACGGCTGCGCCGTTGGCGACGCTCAGGCGCCGCGGGTCGCCGACAGGATCCCCCGGTGCTCCAGCTCGGCCAGGATCTGGGCGATGCAGGCCGCCCCGTCGTGCTCGTCGGTCTGGACGAGCACCTCGGGCGTCAGCGGCTCCTCGTAGGGGGCGCTGATGCCCGTGAACTCCGGGATCTCCCCCGCGCGGGCCTTCTTGTAGAGCCCCTTGGTGTCCCGGCGCTCGCACTCCTCCAGGGAGCAGCGGCAGTAGACCTCCAGGAAGTCCCCGTCGTCGACCAGTTCGCGGTTGGCGTCGCGGTCGGTGCGGTAGGGCGAGATGAAGGCGGTCAGCACGATGACCCCCGCGTCGAGCAGGAGCTTGGACACCTCGCCGATGCGCCGGATGTTCTCGGTGCGGTCGGCGGGGCTGAAGCCCAGGTCGCGGTTCAGGCCGAAGCGGACGTTGTCGCCGTCCAGCACGTAGGTCTGGCAGCCCCGCTCGAAGAGCGCCTTCTCGACGCCGCGGGCCAGCGTCGACTTGCCGGCGCCCGACAGGCCCGTGAACCAGAGGATGGCGCCGCGGTGGCCGTTGCGGCGGGCGCGGTCGGCGCGCTTGATGTCCGAATGCGACCAGGTGATGTTGCGGCTCTTCGGTGTGGTCATGTCGTCTCCCGCCGCACGCTCGGCGCGGTCTTGAGGTGGTGGTTGCGGGCGAAGAACGCTGCCGCCGCCCGGCGCGGCAAGTGAAAAATCCGCGTACCGCACCGCGACGGGGTCAGCCGAACAGCTCGGCCTCCCGCAGCGGGACCGCGCCGCGGTCCTTCTCCGAGAGCACCGCCGCCGCCGGCAGCGGCCAGGCGATGCCCAGCTCGGGGTCGTCCCAGCGGATGCAGCGCTCGGCCTGCTTGTCGTAGTAGTCCGTGGTCTTGTAGAGCACGTCCGCCTCTTCGCTCAGGGTCAGGAAGGCGTGGGCGAACCCGGGCGGGATCCAGAGCTGGCGGTGGTTCGCGTCCGACAGCACCGCCGCGGTCCACTTCCCGCAGGCGGGCGAGTCCCGCCGCAGGTCGACCGCCACGTCGAAGATCTCGCCGCGCACCGCCTGCACGAGCTTGCCCTGGACGTGCCGCACCTGGTAGTGCAGCCCCCGCACCACGCCGCGGCGCGAGCGGGAGTGGTTGTCCTGCACGAACTCCGGCAGGAAGCCGACGGCCTCGCGCCAGGTGCGGGCGTTGAAGCTCTCCAGGAAGAAGCCCCGCTCGTCGGGGAAGACCCGCGGCTCCAGCAGCAGCACGTCGGGCAGATCAGTCTTCGTGACGATCATCTACAGGCCTTCCTTCAGGATCCGCTCGAGGTAGGAGCGGTAGCTCGAGGCGGGCATCGCCGCGACCGTCGCCTCCAGGCCGGCCCGGTCCAGGAAGCCCCGGTTGTAGGCGACCTCCTCCAGGCAGGCGATCTTCAGGCCCTGGCGGGCCTCCAGCAGACCGATGAACTGGCTGGCCTCGAGCAGGCTCGTGTGGGTGCCCGTGTCCAGCCAGGCGATGCCGCGGCCGAGCTTCTCGACCACCAGTTCGCCCCGCTCGAGGTAGGCCCGGTTGACGTCGGAGATCTCCAGTTCGCCGCGCGCCGAGGGCTTCAGGCCGCGCGTGATCTCCACGACCCGCTCGTCGAAGAGGTAGAGGCCGGGGATCGCGTAGCGCGAGCGCGGCCGCAGCGGCTTCTCCTCGATGCTGATCGCGCGCCCGGCCGCGTCGAACTCGACCACGCCGTAGCGCTCGGGATCCAGCACGGGGTAGCCGAAGATGCGGGCGCCGCGGCGGAACCCGGCCACGATGCGGTCCAGGTTCATGCGGCCGTGGAAGACGTTGTCGCCCAGGATCAGGCAGACGCCCTCGCCCGCCAGGAACTCCTCCCCGACCAGGAAGGCCTGGGCGATGCCCTTGGGTTCCGGCTGGACCACGTAGGTCAGGCTGATCCCCCACTGCGAGCCGTCGCCGAGCAGGTCCTCGAAACGGGGCGTGTCCTGCGGCGTCGAGATCACCAGGATGTCCCGCAGGCCGGCCATCATCAGGGTGGCCAGCGGGTAGTAGATCATGGGCTTGTCGTACACCGGCTGCAGCTGCTTGCTGGCCACGCGGGTCAGGGGGTAGAGGCGGCTGCCGGCGCCGCCGGCCAGCACGATGCCCTTGCGCAGGCCCGGGACCGGGGTGGTGTCGTCCATCGGTCGCTCCTGGGCGGGAGGGCGCTCAGCCCCCGCGCCGGTTGAGGGTCTCGGGATCCAGCACCGCGCGCGCGGCGGTCTCGTCGCGGGCCAGCTGCCCGCGCAGCGCGTCGATCGAGGGGAACACGCGCTCGTCGCGCAGCCGGGCCACCCACTCCAGCTTGAGGCTGCGCTCGCGCACGTACCCGTGGAAGTCCAGCACGTGCACCTCGAGCCGCGGCCGGGGCAGGCCGCCCTGGTTGACCGTCGGCGCCAGGCCGAAGTTGAGCATCCCCCGGCAGACGGCGCGCTCGGTGCCCGGCGCGCCCAGCAGGTCGCCGTGGCGGTCGACCTCGGGCAGGTGGCCGTGGCGCAGGCCGACCACCGCGCGGCGGTCGTCGCCGGCGACGGCGTCGGTCGGCACGTGGACCCAGACGGCGTAGACGCCGGGCGCCGGCAGCTGCTTGTCGGGATCCAGAGGTTCGACGTTGGCGGTCGGGTAGCCCAGCGTCGCGCCGCGGCCGGCGCCGTACCCCACCTCGCCCCACAGGCTGTAGGGCCGCCCCAGCATGGCGGCGGCCCGCGTCACCTCGCCCTCGCGCAGCAGGCGGCGGATCGCGGAGCTGCTGACGACCTCGCCGCCGAGCGTCAGCGGCGGCACGACCTCGAAGCCGAAGCCGTCGCGGCGGGCCAGGTCGGCCAGGGAGTCGGCGCTGCCGCCGCGGCCGGCGCCCAGGTGCACGTCGTGGCCGCCCGCGAGGTGGCGCATGCCGAGCAGGCCGCGCAGGAAGCGGCGGACGAACTCGTCGTAGGGCAGCGCCGCGAGCGCCGGGCAGAAATCCGCGGCCACCACCGCGTCGACACCGGTCTCCTGCAGCAGCGCCAGCTTCTCGCTCCAGCTGGTCAGCAGGCGCGGGCGGTCGGCGTCCAGGACGCTGCGCGGGTGGTGGCGGAAGGTGAACAGGCAGCTCAGGGCCAGGCCGTGCTCGTCGCGGGCCCGACGGACGGCGTCGATCAGCGCGCGGTGTCCGAGGTGCACGCCGTCGAAGGCACCCAGCGCGACGGCCGTGTCGGCCAGGGCATCGCCGGGCAGGCTCGCGGCCGTCCAGGATCCGCGTGATCAGTTCGCTGCCGAGCCGGATCAGGCGCACGGTCTCCCCCTAGCCCGACGTGGTCGTCCCCGGGAACACGGCCGGCGTGCGCAGCGCCGGTTCGCCGTCGGCAGCCTCGTCCAGGCGGGCGACCGCGACCAGGTCGCCGTCCGGAGCCAGCAGCCGCAGCAGCCCGCCCGGTCCCGCCGCGGCGGCCGCGCGGGCCGCCAGCGCGGCGCCCGGCGGCAGCCCCCGGCGCAGGTCCGCCGCCTCCCCCGCCGTCATCCCGACCGCCGGCGACTCCGGCAGGGCCAAGGCGGAGGGGATCATCGCGGCGGCGACGGCCCGCGCGTCCCGCATCATATCCGCCGGCAGGGCCCGTGCAACCTCAAAGGGTCCGACCCGCTCGCGACGCAGCGCCGACAGGTGGCCGACGGTGCCCAGGGCGAGCGCCAGGTCGCGGGCCAGCGAACGGACGTACGTGCCGGCCGAACAGGCCAGCACCAGGTCGGCCTCGTGGATCGTGGCGCCGCCGGGTCCGGGGACGCCCCACCGCGCGGCGACCAGTTCGAGGGACGCGATCCGCACCGCGCGCGCCGCCGCCGCGGGGGGCGCCTCGCCGCGGCGGGCCCGCTTGTAGAGCGGCACGCCGTCGCGCTTCAGGGCGGAGATCACGGGAGGGACCTGGAGAAGGTCGCCGCGGAAACCGGCGAGCGCCGCGGCGAGGTCGGCCGCCGAGGCCGCGACCGGCGCCGCGGCGTCCGTCGCGCCGTCGGCGTCGAGGGTGTCGGTGGACGTGCCGAAGCTGACGGTGGCCCGGTAGGTCTTGTCGTGCCCGAGCAGGAAGGTCGACAGGCGGGTGGCCGCGCCGCAGAGCACCAGCAGCAGCCCGGTCGCCAGCGGGTCCAGCGTGCCGGCGTGCCCGCAACGGTAGCGCGGGGCGCCGCGCGGCTGACGGCCGGGGCACAGGGTGCGCAGCGCGCTCGCCACCACGGCGTGGGAGGACACGCCCCGGGGCTTGTCCACCAGCAGCAGCCCGTGCGGCCTGGCCTCCATGCGGCGCGTCAGCCGAGCTGCGGGGCGAGTTCGGCCACGAATTGCGCGACCAGCGTCTCGGGATCGCCGGTCACGGTGCAGCCGGCCGCCTGACGGTGGCCGCCGCCGTCCCGGCTCGAGGCGGCCCCGTGCACGTCGCCGGCGGCGTCGGTGCGCAGGGAGACGCGCCAGGCGCCGTCCTCGCGCTCCTTCAGGAACACCACGAAGCGCACGCCGCTCACCGCCGAGGCCAGGCCCGTGAACTGCTCGGTGTCGGCCATGGTGGTGCCCGTCGCGGCGAGCATCGCGCGCGTGACGCGCAGCGACAGGATGCGGCCCTCGTGGTGGTAGGCGAAGGTGTCGAGCACCCTGGCCAGCAGCGCCAGCGAGGCCGGCGTGCGCTGGTGCAGGGTCCGCTCCGCCACGTCCGCGGCGTCGGCGCCGCCGGCCACCAGGCGCCCCGCGGCCTCGAAGCTCAGCGGCAGCGTGTTCGGGAAGCGGAAGCCGCCGGTGTCGGTGTAGAGGCCGGCGTAGAGATTGGTCGCCATCGTGGCGCTGACGGCGAAGGCAGGCGCGCCGCCCTCCTCCCCCGCGGCGAGCGACTCGATGACGCGCAGCACCAGCAGCGAGGCCGAGCTGGCCAGCGGCTCGAGCCAGCCGGGCAGCGGCGCCGGGCCGTTGCCGTCGAGGTGGTGGTCGATGGACCAGGCGGCGCCGACGCCCGCGAGCAGCGGCTCCAGGTCGCCGGCCCGTTCCAGGTGGTGGCAGTCCACCGTGACGACCAGGTCGGGTCCTTCGCCGTCGGCGAGCGCCGCGGCGACGGCGTCCGGGGCCAGCGCCTCGTCGTAGCCGGGCAGGGCCCCGCTGCCGGCCGGCGCCTCGGCGTAGCGCAGGGCCTCGGCGTCCTTGCCGGCGGCGCGCAGGGCCTCGGCCAGCGCCAGCGCGGAGCCCATGGCGTCGGGATCGGGGTTGACGTGGGGCACCACCCAGACGCGCGTCGCGGCCGCGAGGGCCGCGAGCAGGTCGCGCGGCGGCTCGAGCGAGTCCAGGGTCCGCCGGCGCCGCCGCTCGGCCTCGTCCACGAACTCGCCGCGGGCGCTCAGCTCGTCCAGGATGGTCTCGACGCCCAGGCCCTGGTCCAGCGACTCGTCGTAGACGAAGCGCAGGTCGGGCGTGGCGCGCAGGCGCAGCAGGTCGCTGAGCCGGCCCTGCAGGAAGCCGCGGGCCTTCTTGAGGCCGGCCAGGCTGTCCGCACGCTCCTTCTCGCCGCCGAGGACCGACACGAACACCTCGGCCACGGTCTGGTCGCGGTTCAGCTCCACGCCGTTGATCGTGACGAAGCCGACGCGGGGGTCCTTGACCTCGACGGCGAGCAGCTCGCCGAGGACCTTGCGGATCGCCGCGTTCTGGCGCTGCAGCTTGTACGGATCCATGTCCACCATCCTGGAAACGCGGCAGGACGGCTGCGCGCCGTCCTGCCCGCCGGTCCGCCGGCGCCGGCCGCGCGCGTCCGCGCTACAGCTCGGTCCGGGTCTCCTCCTCGATGCGGTAGGTCTCGACCACGTCGCCCTCGACCAGGTCGTGGAAGTTCTCGAGACCGATGCCGCACTCGTAGCCCGCCTGCACCTCGCGGACGTCGTCCTTGAAGCGCTTCAGCGAGCTGATCTTGCCCTCGAAGATCATCATCTCGTGGCGCACCAGCCGCAGCAGGGAGTTGCGGATGATGGTGCCCTTGGTGACGTAGGCGCCGGCGATGGTCCCGACCTTCGGGATGCGGTAGACCACGCGGATCTCGGCCGAGCCGGTCGAGACCTCGCGGCGGATCTTGCCGAGCAGGCCGGCCATCGCCTTGCGCATCGTGTCGACGACCTCGTAGATGATGTCGAAGACCTCGATGGTGACGCCCTGCTCCTTGGCCCGCTCCTGGATGGCGTTGCCCGGGCGCATGTGGAAGCCGATGATCATCGCGCCGGTGTTGGAGGCCAGCAGCACGTCCGACTCGTTGATGGCGCCGACGCCCTTGTGCACGATGCGGACGTGGACCTCGTCGGTGTTCAGGTCGAGTAGGGCGTCGCAGATCGCCTCCACCGAGCCCGACACGTCGCCCTTGACGATGATCGGCAGCTCCTTGGTGTCGCCCTGGGCCACCATCTCCGCCAGGTTGTCCAGCGAGATGGAGCGCTTGGGCGCCGAGAACTGCTGCACGCGCTGCAGCTGCCGGCGCTTGCCGGCGATGTCGCGGGCCTCGCGCTCGGTGTCCGTGACGTGGAGGCGGTCGCCCGCCAGCGGCACGTCGCCGGCGCCGAGCACCACGGCCGGTTCGCCGGGCAGGACCTGGGTCAGGACCTCGCCGCGCTCGTCGAGCAGCGCGCGCACCTTGCCGTCCTGCATGCCGCAGACGAAGTGGTCGCCCACGCGCAGGGTTCCCTGCTCCACCAGGACCGTGAAGACGACGCCGCGTCCCGGCTCCTTCGAGGCTTCGACGACCACGCCGCGCGCGTTGCCCTTGGACGAGGCCGCCAGCTCGAGGACCTCGGACTGCAGGTGCACCAGCTCGAGCAGGCGCTCCACGTTGATGCCCTTCTTGGCCGAGATCTCCGCGCTGAGCACGTCGCCGCCGAACTCCTCGACCACGATGCCCTGGCCCAGCAGGTCCTGCTTCACCAGGTCGGGGCGCGCCCCGGGCAGGTCGATCTTGTTGATGGCCACGATCAGCGGCACGCCCGCCGCCTTGGCGTGGTTGATGGCCTCGATGGTCTGCGGCATGATGCGGTCGTCGGCCGCGACCACCAGGATCACGATGTCGGTGACCTGGGCGCCGCGCGCGCGCATGGCGCTGAAGGCCTCGTGGCCGGGGGTGTCCAGGAAGGTGATCGGACCGCCGGGCGTCTGCACGCGGTAGGCGCCGATGTGCTGGGTGATGCCGCCGGCCTCGCCGGCGATGACGTTGGTCTTGCGGATGTGGTCCAGCAGCGACGTCTTGCCGTGGTCCACGTGCCCCATCACCGTGACCACCGGCGCGCGGTGCTCGAGATCCTCCTCGCGGATCTCGGGCTCGGCGTCGGCCAACTCCTCGTCGCCGTACTCGCCGAGGAATTCGACGTCCTTCTCGAACTCGTCGGCCAGCAGCTCGATCTGGTCGCGCTCCAGGCGCTGGTTCATCGTCGCCATCACGCCGAGCGAGAACAGCTTGGCGATGGCCTCGCGCGGCTGGATCTCGAACTTCTCGGCCAGCTCCTGCACCGTGATGAACTCGGTCACGCGCAGCATCGGACCGGCGTCCGCCTCGGCCTCCGCGCCGCCGCCGCGGCGGTGCCGCCGGCGGCCGCCCTTGGCGCCGTCGAGCTGGGCCAGGGTCTGCTTCACGCTCTGGGCAACGGCCACCTCGTCCACCTTCTTCTTCTTGCGGCGCTTGCGCCGGTCGCTGTCCGGCGTGCCCTCGCGGACCTCCTGGCGGCGCTGCATCGCGGCCTGGACGGAATCCCGCACCGAGCTGTTGGCGTCGCCGCGGCCGCGGTGGCCGGCGAGGTCGCGCCGCACCTCGCCCCAGTTCCAGTTCTCGGCCGGCTGGCCGTCGGCGCCGAGGGCCGGCGCGCCGCCGGGGCCGCCGGACGGTCCCCGCGGCTCGGGCACCGCCAGCCCCGTCTTGGTCTGCACCACGCCGGAACCCATGCGGATGACCTTGGCCGTGCGGCGGGGGCGTCGCGAGGCCGGCGACGACTTGTCGTCGCGCGCGCCCGGGCGCCCGGCGCCGTCCTGTTCCTCGGCGGGGGGCTCGGCGGCGGTCTCGGGGGCCGGCGTCTCGACGGCGTCGGCCGGGACCTCGACGTCGGGCGCGGCGGCTTCGTCGGGCGCCGTCGTCGGCGCCTCCGTCGGCGCCTCCTCGACGACCGCCTCGGCCTTGACCGGCACGTCGGCC
The DNA here is from genome assembly GCA_013824755.1 of Gemmatimonas sp. Taxonomy (GTDB): domain Bacteria; phylum Krumholzibacteriota; class Krumholzibacteriia; order LZORAL124-64-63; family LZORAL124-64-63; genus PNOJ01. Next base: position 8,810 of record PNOJ01000048.1, on the reverse strand, counting down.
CGCTTGATGATCCGGGCGCGGCGCAGCGGCGGCTTCGCGGCGGCCTCGGGCTCGGCGGGCGCCTCCGCCGGCGGCGGGGCGGCCTTCTTCGGCGTCTTCGCGACCGCGGTCTTGCCGGCGGCTTCCGCGTCCGTCGTCGGCGCGGCGGCCGGCGCCGCGGCGGCGGCCTCGTCGTCCGCCTTCGCCGTCGCCGTCTTCCCGGCCGCCGGCGCCTTCGCGGCCGGCGCCTTCTTCGCGGCGACCTTCTTCTTGACGGTCTTCTTCGCGGGCTTGGCCGGCTTCTTCTCCACCTCTGGCTCGTCGGGCGCCACCGGCAGGTCGAGGGGCCGGAAGCTGGCGACGTGCTTGAGCTTCTCGGGATCCAGGTTGTGCGCCTTGGCATAGTTCAGGCGCATGGTCTCACGCTTGCGCTGGTAGCTGGCGTGGATCTTCTCGATCACGTCGTCCTCGACCACGCTCATGTGGCTCTTGGCCTCGGCGTGCATGTCCCGCAGCATCTTGAGGATGACGGGGCTGTCGACGCCGTAGTGCTTGGCGAGTTCGTAGACCCTGAGCTTCCTGACCAAGTGTCCTACCTCCGTCAGCGGTTGCGCCGTCTGCGTGTCCGACCCCCGCGCGGGGTGGCGGCGCCGATGCCTCGCAGGAAATCCGGGTCGTCCAGGGCGACGACCGTCAAGTTGCGCCGGCCGAGGGCCCGCGCCAGATCCTCGCGTCCCAGCAGGTCTCCCCAGACCGCCCTCACGGGTGCCAGCGCGAGGTAGCGGTCCCTCTGCCGGGGGCTGGCATCGGTCGCCAGGACGAGCACGGGCCTGCGCCCCCTGCCCACCATGCGCGCGACCTGCTCCGCCCCGACGGCCAGCTTGCCGGCCCTGAGCGCCAGCCCCAGCATCCGCAGCAGCGCTTCGCCGTCCGCGGGCGCCGGCGTCCCGGCGGGTTCGCCGCCGGTCTCGGTCACGATCCCTCGTCCTCGCGCGGCGTCTCCCCGGCGTCGGGCAGCTCGCTCAGGCGCGTGTCGAAGTCCGCGAACGGGTCGCCCGAGACCTCGACGTCCTCGGGAGAGGCCGGCAGGGCCGGTGCGGCGGACTCGTCGCCCGTCGCGTCCGGCGTCGGGGACTCGAACAGGCTCTCGTCGAAGAGCGGCTTCTCCTCGGCCTCGGCCTTGGCCAGCTCCTCGGCCACGGTCGCATCGATGATGCGGTCCAGCTCGTCGAGGGTGGCGAAGGCCGTCTGCTGCAGCGACTCGGCCGTCTTGGGGCCGATGCCCGGGATGGCCACGAGGTCGTCGTAGCCGGCCTCGGCCAGCGCCTCGATGGTGTCGATGCCGGCGCCCCGCAGCGCGGCGGCCAGCTTCTCGGTGATCCCGTTCATCTCGTCCAGCTCCATCGAGACTTCCTGCATGACGCGCTGGCGGATGTGGAACTCGCGGGCCGCGACGAGGTCGATCTTCCACTCGGTGAGCTTGGCGGCGAGGCGGACGTTCTTGCCCTCCTTGCCGATGGCTTTCGAGAGCTGGTCGTCGTTGACCACGACGGTCGCCTCGCGGTTCTCCTCGTCCAGGATGATGCTGCTGACCTCGGCCGGGCTCAGCGCGCGGCTGATCAGCAGGGAGATCTCGGCGCTCCAGGGCACGATGTCGATGCGCTCGCCCGCCAGCTCGCGGGTCACGGCCTGCACGCGGGAGCCCTTCATGCCGACGCAGGAGCCCACGGCGTCCACGCGGTCGTCGTGGCTGACCACGGCGATCTTGGAGCGGGAACCGGGCTCGCGGGCCACGGCCTTGATCTCGACGATCCCCTCCTGGATCTCGGGCACCTCCTGCTCGAACAGCGAGCGCAGGAAGTTGGGGTGGCTGCGCGAGAGGATGATCTGGGGACCCTTGGCGTTGTCGAGCACCTCGATGACCAGCGCGCGGATGGTCGAGCCCTGGTGGGCCTTCTCGCCGCGGATCTGCTCGCGGAACGGCAGCAGCGCCTCGACGCGGCCGAGGTTGACCAGCACGTTGCCGCGGTCGACCTGCTGCACGCTGCCGGTGATGATCTCGCCGACGCGGTCCTTGTAGGTGTCGAAGATCTGGGTGCGCTCGGCCTCGCGCACCTTCTGCACGAGGATCTGCTTGGCCACCAGGATGGCGTTGCGCCCGAACTCCTCCAGGGGCAGTTCCCAGCGCACCTGGTCGCCGATCTGGATGCCCTCGCCGAACTCCTCGCGGGCCTCGTCGATGTTCAGCTCCGCGTCCTCGTCCATGAGGTCGTCGACGACGGTCTTGACCTGCTCGACGGTCATCTCGCCGGTCACCTCGTCGACGCGGGCGTCGATGATGGCCTCGGCGCCGAGCTTCTTGCGCGCGGCGGACTGGAGCCCCGCCACCAGGGACTCGATCACCACGGCGCGGTTCAGGTTCTTCTCCCGCGTGATCATCGCGAGGGCGTCCAGGACGTTGTAGTCCATGCTCCTGCTCCTGTGGCGGCGCCGGCCCTGCCGGGTCAGCGTCCGCGCGTCTGACGGCGCGTCTCGCGCGCCTGCTTCTTGTCGTCCTTGCGCCGGCGCCGGTCCGCCTGGATCAGCGCCTGGGCGTCGAATTCGGGGTCCAGGTTGGCCTCCCGGACCCTGTCGCGCAGGATCTCGAGCGGCTCCGTGTCGGCGGCCGTCCGCACCAGCAGGCGGCCCTCATCGGCGGCCTCGAGCCGCCCCTTGACCGTGCGCGGGGGACCCGCGGCGGCGACCTTCAGGATCACGTCCTGCCCCACGGCCGCGGCGAGGTGCGCCGACGTGCGCAGGGGGCGCCGCACGCCTGGCGAGGAGACCTCGATCACGTACGCGTCGGCGATGAGCCCGGCCTCCTCGACCAGCATGCCCGCGGTGCGCGAGGCCTCGGCGCAGTCGTCCACGCCGATGCCGCCCTCGCGGTCGAGGTACACGCGCAGGGTCAGCCGGCCGCCGCCGCGGAAGACGCGCACGTCGAGCAGGTCGTAGCCTTGCGCCGCGAGCGGGGCCGCGAGCAGGTCCACGACGCGACCCGCCAGCTCGTAACGGTCCACGCCGCCGCCTCCCGCCGTCGTCCCCCCGGGGCGGGGGGCCGTACATGAAAAGAAGTGGACTTGCGCCCACTCCAAAAACCGTGCCGGGTCGGCACACTCCTGAAGTGGGGCCAATATACACCCGGGAGAGGGCCCCGCGGCAAGGAAAAACCGGCTCCGCGATCCGGGGCCGGGCGGCTCAGTCGGGCGGGTGCCGGATCAGGTCCCAGACCAGGACCCCCACCTGCTCCAGACTGGCGGCCGAGCAGGCCGCCGGCACGTCGGCGGCGGTGTGCCAGGCCGGGTAGTCGAAGTCGATGAGGTCGACGGCGGGCAGGCCGCGGCGCAGGAACGGCACGTGGTCGTCGAAGACCGCCGGTCCCGGCTCCGGCACGAAGGCCGACAGTCCCAGCGCCTCCGCCCGCGCGAAGACGGTCCGGGTCCACTCCCCGGCCAGCGCCAAGCTGTAGCCCTCCTGCGGGATCGCCAGGTCGCGGTCGCCGACCATGTCCAGCAGGATCAGCCCCCGGGGCGGCGGGCCGGCTAGCGGCGCGCCGAAGTCGTTCCAGTGCTCGGCCAGCCGGCGCGAGCCCAGGCAGTAGCCGTCGAGGTCCCCGGCGCGGCCGAGGTCCTCGCCGTCGAAGAAGATCAGCGCCACGGGCCGCGGCGGCGGTTCGGCCGCCATCAACTCGGCCAGGTGCAGCAGGACCGCGGTGCCGCTGGCGCCGTCGTTGGCTCCGGTCAGCGGCTGGGCCGCGCGCGCCGGGTCGGGGTCGCGGTCGCAGGTCGGCCGGCTGTCGTAGTGCGCGCCGATCCAGAGGCAGGGGCCGCTGCCGCGGCCCGCCAGGATCACCAGGTTCGTGAGGCGCAGCGTCTCGCGCGCGTAGGGATGGGGCCGCTCGAAGGGCAGGCGGTGGGCGGTCAGCCCCAGGGAGCGGGCGTGTTCGAGGATCGCCGCCTCCAGGGCGGCGTGCCCCGGCGAGCCGGGGATGCGCGGCCCGAGGGCGCACTGGCGCTCCAGCCAGGACATCGCCCGCGCACCGTCGAACTCGGCAGCGCCGGCCGCGCCGCCCCGAGTCGCAGCTTGTCCGGTCGCGGCCGGAACCGACGCGGCCAGCGTCGCCGCGGCCAGCAACAGCGCGACGGCCGGCGCACAGCGCCGCCCGTGCCCGGCGCCAGCGGAAGACAGATCGCTAGAAGACAAAAGTCGCCTCCAGTCCCAGGCCGAAGCGCTGCGTCACCAGGTCGGTCTCCTTGATCGCGTCCCGCGAGTAGATGAACCGCAACGCCCCCGACAGGTTGCGGCTGAGCTGGTAGCTGAAGCGGGGGTTGACGCTCCAGCGGGAGGTGCCGGTGGTCTGGTCGGGCTCGCCCTCGCGGTCCGAGCCGGCGAACCAGCGTTCCATGGTGTCGCGGGACATGCTGATGTCGATGTCCATGTTGATGTTCGGCTGGGCGCCGGGCTTGTAGAGGCCCAGCCGCGACAGCAGCTTCTCGGCGCGGAACTGGTGGCGCAGCTGCATGTTGACGTTGAAGCGGCCGGTCAAGCTCAGGCTGCCGATCTGCTCGGACCGGTCCACGCTGCTGCCGAGGTTCAAGCTGGCCGACATGCCGTTCTGGAAGGTGAAGTTCAGGCGCGGCGTGATCTGGCTGGATTCGCGCGGGTTGTACTGGGTCGCCGTGATGTTCGGGACGTTGCGGGTGAACTTGTAGTTGACCTGCAGGTTGGCCGACCGCAGCAGGCCGTCGGTGCCGCCGCCGCCGAGCAGGCCGAGCCGCTCGAGCCCCGTCAGGGAGAAGCGCAGGTCCGGCCAGTCGCGGTTGTAGGATTCCGTCAACAGGCCGGCCTGCTCGGACTCGCTGACGGTGCGCGAGTAGTTCACGTCGAGCGAGGCCAGGCGTCCCAGCTTCGTGCTGGTCGACATCGTGAGCGCGGTCTGGTCGCTGAGACCGTGGCTGACGTAGAGCGGTTCGGCGGCCTCGTAGTCGTTGTAGAAACCGACGCGGTACCAGAACGGCGCGTTGCCGGTGAAGCGGCCGTAGCTCGCCTGCTTCTTGCGCGAGTAGTTGACCTGGACCGGCTGGGTCTCCCGCAGGACCTGCAGGAGCCCGGGCAGCGGGTTCGGCACCCGCCAACGCCGCCCCGGCGCGGGCACTGCGGCGACGCTGTCGGCGGCGGCCGCGACCGTCGCCGGAGCGGCGGCGGCCGGGTCGGCGAGGGCCCGCTCGCGTTCGCGCCGTTCGCGCCGCTCCTGCTCGTCCCGCGCCTCCTCCTCGGCCCGGCGCAACAGCGCCTCCTCCTCGATCGCCCGGCGCTCCTCGTCCGTCAGGTTCGGGTCGTCGAGGCGCGGGTCGCGGACCGGCGTCGCGCCGGGCACGCCGGGGACGCCGCCGGCGCCCGGTTCGCCCGCCCCGCCCGTTTCGCCGGGCACGGCGGTGCCGCCCGTCCCGCCGCCCGGCTGGCGCCGCGCCTGTTCGGCCTGCTGCCGCAGGCGGGCGCCCTGCTCGTCGCGCGAGAGGGTGGACCGGCGCGGGGCCAGCCGGTTGACCAGGCCGTCGATCGGCAGCGACAGGCGCACCGTCCAGTCGCCGCTGTTCTGGATGTTGCTGATCCCGGGCGGATCGCCGGTCTGGCGCACCGACGGCGAATGGTTGTCGCTGAACGAGCCGTTGAAGTTCAACGTCGGGCGCAGGGAGCGCGCCGCGCGCAGCGCGAGATCCAGCGGGCGCGCCCACCAGCCCGCGGGCGCCTCCAGCCGCTGGGGGGGTTGGAAGCGCAGCTGGATCTGCTGGGCGTAGACGTTCTCCTGCCCGAAATTGAAGCCCAGGGCCTCCTGTGGTCGGAGCGGGTCGCGGTCGGAGCGGGCCGTGAAGTCCAGGTCGACGATGGGCAGCGGCTTGTAGGAGAAGGAGCCGGAGAGGCCGCCGGTGCGCGTCCGCTGCGTCGGGCGGGCCTCGAAGACCCCGGCCAGCACGCTGAAATTCTGGGTGCGGCGCTCGGTCGCGGAGTAGTTGCCGCTGAACGTGACCTTCGAGGGCAGCAGCCCGACGCTCCGCAGCAGCGGGATGCGGCCGAGCAGCGGGACGACCTCCAGCTTCCGGTCGCCGGCGATGCGCAGGTCGTACGTCAGCGAGCCCTGCAGGTTCTTGCCCCGCTGGATGGCCAGCGGCGTCTCGTCGCCGGAGCGCGAGCCGCTGAGGCCGACGCTCCAGGGGTCGACGAGGTACCGCAGCAGGGGGTGGACCGAGGGCGCGCGCGTCACGCGCACCGAGAAGCTCTCCCGCTCGTTGCGCGAGGACTCCCGCTCGCGCAGCGCCTCGTCGATGATCTCGATGTCGCTGTTGGTGACGTACTTGGGCCGGCGGACGCCGGCCTGGCGGCCGAGGCTCACCGGCACGCGATAGCCGAGCAGCGGCACGAAATCGTCGACGCGGAAGCTCGAGGTGAGGTTCCAGTCCTCGTTCGTGTAGCCCTGGCCGACGTCGCTGCTCAGCCCGTGGAACTCGGCGTCCCGCCGCGACCAGTCGAAGTCGGTCTTGATGATGTCGGCCATGTTCACGCTCATGGCGATGCGCTCGGCGAAGCCCGTCTCCCGCCGCACCGACTGCAGCCGGACGTCGTTGAAGTAGAAGTAGCCGCTGGCCCCCGCGCTGCGGTCGGTGTTGCGCACGCCCAGGTAGAAGCGCTTGACGCGGCGCAGGTCGGGCGAGCCGACGACGCGGACCCGGTAGTCGCGGTCGACCTCCGAGTCGCGCACGCGCGTCACGATCCAGCCCGAGACGGGGTCCCGCGCGTCGAGCTTGGCGTTGCTGAGCGCGGCGAGGTCGAGGCTGAGGGCCTGCCAGCCGCTGCGGGCGCCGTCGCTCTCGTCGAAGCGGTAGCTGATCTCGTAGTAGTTGAGCGTGTCGGCGCCGACCCGGTAGAAGACCTCCATGTCGGCCTGGTCCGGGTCGGGGTTGAAGACGTACCAGAGCAGGCGCTCGTAGCGCGTGAAATCCTCGCCCTGGGGCGAGATCAGCCGGCTGGCGCGGACCATGTGCTGGCGCTGGAGGTTCTGGTAGTCGAGCACCAGCGAGGTCTCCTTCTCCTGCACCTGGTTCTCGATGCGCAGGGCGAAGGGGGGGATGTAGTCCGGGTTCTCCTTGTTGTTCACCTCGCCGAGGAAGAACTCCTCCCCCGCCGCCAGGTCGGCCGGGGTCAGCAGCAGCTCGTCGGGCGCCGCGGCCGACGGCACGCGGCGCACGCCCTCCCGCTCCCAGCGGGTCCCGAGCAGCTTGATCTCGGTCAGCTGGAAGTCGCGCACGGTCTCGGTGGCGGCCGGGTCGCGGTTCTCGAACCAGATGCGCAGGTGGGTCGCCGTGGCCAGCTGCGGCGTGATGCCGCCCGGCGGCACCACCGGCAGCCGGTCGCCGAGGCGGATGCGGTACTTGCGCCAGGCGAGCCGCTGTTCGAGGTTCGCGGTCACCTCCGACGGCGGGAAGTCGCGCAGCACGTCGACCATGGCCGAATCGGCCAGGTCCACGCTGATCGTGAAGAAGCCGTCCTTGTCGTCGAGGATGGAGTCGCCGTCGAGATCCTCGCTGTCCTCGCGGTTGTTGCCGGCGGTGCCGTTGATCCACGGGTAGGGGTCGCCGTCGGTGCCGAAGTCGGCGTCGAAGCGGTCGCGTGCGGCGTCGTTGCCGAGTCCGACGTCCTCGCCGATCTCCCAGATGCCGTCCGGGCTGTCGCCCAGCACGCCGTCCTCGCGCTGGAAGGTGCCCGTCTCCAGGACGCCGCCCGTCCCCACGGGCCAGTAGCCGTCCTCGTTGATGTATCCGAAATCGAAGTGCAGGGTGCCGTCCGGCGTCGTGCCGAGCGCCTCGTGCCGGAAGTCGTTGACCCAGAACTCGAGGAACTGGGCCTTGGTCAAGTCGACGCCGTTGCGGCCGAGCCCGTGCGTGATGCCGCCCCAGCTCTCCGGCGTCCAGGCCTCGCCACCGTTGGACAGGTGGATCTGGAGCACCTGCTGCGACTCGCGCGCCTCCTGCTCGCGCAGCTCGGGGTTCAGGTAGCGGCGCTGGGTGATCTCGCGCGGCAGGAACCAGCGCGTGTCGAGGCGCCCCAGCGGCGTGAACTCGCGGCCGACCAGGTAGGCGCGCGGGTCGCCCGGCGGCACGGTCAGGCCCGTGCCGTGCGCCGGGACCGAGGCGGCGCTCCAGGCCAGGCGGTTGACCGGCAGCAGGTCCGAGGAGTCGACCCCCTCGTAGTCCTCGACGTAGACCTCGTTGAAGGTGTTGGGGTTCGGCACGCTCAGGGCCAGCTCGCCGGTCAGCCGCACGTTGCTCTCGCGGTCGGAGTCGTGCCGGCTCAGCAGGTTCGCGAACCCGGTCAGCACGCCGGGCCGCACGGTGACCTGGCCGTTGAGGTTGCCCACGAGCGTGCGGCTGGGCTCCTCGCCCAGCTTCGCCTTGTGGCCCACCACCGCGTTGCTCTCGTAGAGCCAGGTGGTGGCGAAGCGGCCGTCGCGCCCGACGTCCATCCCCAGGTTGAAGCCCATGAGGCTGCTGTTGCCGCCGCCCACGAAGGGGGCGAACTGGTAGTTCACGGCGATGCGGGAGTCCGCCGTCATGTTGGCGGCGGCCTCGCCCTTGAGCGTGACCTCGCCGAAGGAGTAGTCGATGACGTAGTCGGTGTCCCGCACCAGCGTGCGGCCGTCGAGCGTCACGGTCTCGGAGCCCTCCTCGATGTTCGAGGCGCCGAGGTTGAAGGTGCTGGAGGCCGCGGCGTGCGTGGCCACGAAGCGGTACTGGGTG
>PNOJ01000047.1 GCA_013824755.1 Gemmatimonas sp. | reverse complement strand
AAGCGCCTGGCCCCGGACGGGGCGCTGGGCCGCCTCGCCGCAGCCCGCGTCGCGGCGGGATGGCGTCACGTCCTGCTGCACCCGGCCGAACCGCCCCTGCCCGGCGGCGCTGTCGTGACCGAACTGAAAGCCGAACTGCCGGCGAGCGGCCCCGACCGTTTCGGCATGCCGGGCTGGCTGTGGGGCTTCTGCCTCTTCTCGATCGCCGGCGGGCTGGCGGTCAAGGGCCTCTTCAAGGTGGAGATCTGATGAACTTCGCGTTCGCCGGCGCCGTGTCCGGCCTGGTCGCCGTCGCGCTGGGCGCGTTCGCCGCCCACGGCCTGAAGTCGAAGCTCGCGCCGGAGATGCTGACCGTCTTCGAGACCGGCGCGCGCTACCAGATGTACCACGCCTTCGCCCTGCTCGCGGCCGCCTGGGCCGCCGGTCAGGGCGCCGCCGCCTCTCCCGCGTTCGCCCGCGCCGCCGGCTGGTGCTTCCTCGCCGGCACGCTGCTGTTCTCGGGCAGCCTCTACGCCCTGGCCCTGACGGGCCTGCGCAAGCTGGGGATCGTCACGCCCTTCGGCGGGATGTTCTTCCTGGCGGGTTGGGGCCTGCTGGCCTTCTCCTTCCTCGCGCGCAGATGAACCGCGGCGCGCTGCTGCGGGAACTGGCCTCCCTGTTCCTGCGCCTGGGCGCGCTCTCCTTCGGCGGACCCGCGGCCCACAACGCGCTGATGCGCACGGAAGTCGTGCACAAGCGCGGCTGGCTCACCGACGCGGAATTCCTGGACCTCATGGGCGCGACCAACCTGATCCCCGGCCCGAACTCCACCGAGCTGGCCATCCACATCGGCCACCGCCGCGCCGGCCGGGCCGGCCTGCTGGTCGCCGGCGCCTGTTTCATCCTGCCGGCCGTGCTGATCACGCTGGCCTTCGCCTGGGCCTACGTCCGCTTCGGCGCACTGCCGCGGGTCGCGGCCCTGCTCGACGGCGTGAAGCCGGTGATCGTCGCCGTCGTCGTGCACGCGCTGTGGGGGATGTCGCGCTCCGCGCTGAAGCGGCCGCGGCCGGTCGTCCTGGCGGCCGCCTCCCTGGTCGCGGTGCTGGCGGGCGTCAACGAGCTGCTCGTGCTGGCGGGAGCCGGACTGGCGGCGCTGGCGACGCGCCTGTCGTCGCCGGGGCGGCCGCCGGGAGCGCTGCTGCTGGGGTTGGGCGGGTTCCTCGCCGCCGCCTCCCGTCTGCCCGCCGCCGCGGTCGCCGGCGCCGCCGAACTCGCCGCGCGCCCGTTCGCGTTGCCGTCGCTGTTCCTGTTCTTCCTGAAGGTCGGCTCGGTGCTCTTCGGCAGCGGTTACGTGCTGATCGCGTTCCTGCGCGCCGACCTGGTGGACCGCTGGCGGTGGCTCACGGAATCCCAGCTGCTGGACGCCGTCGCGGTCGGCCAGGTGACCCCGGGGCCGCTGTTCTCCACCGCGACGTTCATCGGCTACCTGCTGGGCGGCGTGCCCGGGGCCGTGCTGGCGACGCTGGGGATCTTCCTGCCGGCCTTCGTCTTCGTGGCCCTGAGCGGGCCGCTGGTGCCGCGTCTGCGGCGCTCCCCGACCGCCGGCGCCTTCTTGGACGGCGTGGTCGCGGCCTCGCTGGCGCTGATGGCGGCGGTGTCCTGGCAGATCGGGCGCTCAGCGGTGCGCGACGCGCCGTCGGCGGTCCTGGCGGCGGTCGCCCTGGCGTTGCTGGTGCGCACGCGGGTCGGGTCGCTGTGGCTGGTCCTGGGGGGAGGGCTGGCGGGATTGGCGCTGCAGGGGCTCGGGTAGTCACGTCCACTGGTTCGCCGTTGTCACGAATATGGCCATGTGATAGAATTAACGATATAACGTCATGCGCCGCACCCCACTTGCTTCGTATTCGGGAGGATCGTCCATGTTCCGTGCTGCCACCGGCATCATCACCGCCCTGACGCTCCTCGCTCTGATCTCGGCTGCACCGGCGGCCCGCGCCGAGGTCCTCGAATACGACCTCGCCGAGCAGTGGAGCGATCTGGAGAACCCCTTCTTCCCCTGGACGCTGTGGAAATCGCCGTCCGAGCTGTTTGGCATCAACCAGCCCGACTTTTACCAGGACGGTTCCGGGCGGCGCGCCTGGGCCGATCAGCCCTGCTACTTGCAGATGCACGTGCCTGTCTGGAGCTGCGACGTCTCAGGTCCCGAACCCGTCGTCTGGATGCACGGCGCGGAGTACGACCGCACCGGCACCAACGTGACCAGCGCGGACTGGATCAGCTATTTCGAGGGCACGGCGACGATCGACGGCGCGATCTGGGAGACGTGGACCGGGCAACGCTCGATGCGCTGGTCGCTGGTCCACAACGGCTCCGTCCTGACGTCGGGCGACATCACCACCAACGGCACGTACACCGCAGCGACACCCTTCGCGTTCGCCGCGGGTTCGGGCGGCCCGGGCGCCTTGGTGCTGGCCGTCGTTCCCGGCGACCAGATCGAGTTGCGCATGACATCGCTCAGCGAGGGCGGCAATATGGGCGAATCGCTGTGGCTGCGCTTCCACATCACCCTGGACACCGGGACCACCGCCGCCGCCACGCCACCCGCGGCCGTGCGCCTGCTGCCGTGCCGTCCCAACCCCTTCAACCCCCGCACCACGCTGCGCTGCGAGCTGCCGGCCGGTTCCCCGGGCGTCCTGCGCATCCACGACACCCTCGGCCGCCTCGTGCGCGCCTTCACGATCCCAGCCGGGGCCGCCGCCCCCCGCGAGATCGTCTGGGACGGCCTGGACGACCGCGGCCGCGCCTGCCCCTCAGGCACGTACTTCGCCCGCCTCGCCTCGTCGGGCGAGCTCGCGATGACGAGGATGACCCTGGCGCGATAGCCGCTGCTGCCACAGCCGCCCCCCATGCCACCCCGGCCCACGAACAGGACACGTGCGTTGTCCCGTCGCGGGGGGCGCTCGCCGGACACATCCTGTGTCCGGCTCGCTCGACTTCCGGCCCTCTGCGCCTTCCTGGCGCAGAGAGCCTCCAGACGCCCCCGCGACGGGACAACGCACGTGTCCTGTTCGTCGCCGGGGTGTCGTTATTCGTGGCGGAGGGCTTCGATCGGATCCATGCGAGCAGCTCGATTGGCGGGGTACAGCCCGAACACGATCCCGATCCCCGCGGAGAACATCACCGCGAGCAGCACGATCCAGGGGCTCAGGGCGAAGGGGAAGCGCAGGACCTTGGTGCCGCCCCAGGCGGCGAGGTAGCCCAGCACGACGCCGATGACGCCGCCGATGGCGGTCAGGGTGGCGGCCTCGACCAGGATCTGGCGCAGCACGTCCTGGCGGCGGGCGCCGATGGCCATGCGCACGCCGATCTCCCGGGTGCGCTCGGTGACCGAGATCAGCATGATGTTCATCACGCCGATGCCGCCGACCATCAGGCCGATGCTCGACAGCACCACCAGGACCAGGGCGACGCCCTGGGTCACCTTGTCGACCAGCTCGCCGTAGGTCTCCGAGGCGACCACCGCGAAGTCGTCCTTCTCGCCGGGCTTGAGGCCGCGCCCGCGGCGCAGCGCGCCGGTGACGTCGGCGGCGACGTCGTCGGTGGCGTAGCCGTCGGACACGGTGACGGCCAGCGTGCGGTCGTCGTACTCGCCGGTCGAGAAGTCCTTCTCGTAGGAGGTCCACGGCGCCACCACGAAGTTGTCGCCCATGGCGCCGAAGATGTGGCGCCGGCTCTCCATGGTGCCGATGACGCGGTACTCCACCCCGAACAGGCGCAGGGACTTGCCGACCGGGTCGATCCCCGGGAACAGCGCCTCGGCGGGCCCGCTGCCCAGCACGCAGACGCGGGTGCGCGAGTCCTGCTCGTCGAAGGTGAAGAAGCGCCCCTCGGACAGGGCGAACGAGTACAGCGTGGCGAAGTTCGACGAGGCGCCGAAGATCTGCACCAGGTTGGTGCGCTCCTTGCCGTAGGTCAGGATCGTGGCCCGGCCGCTGGTGATCATGTAGTCCACGCCGTCGACGCCGGGCAGCGCGTCCATGAGCGGGATCAGCTCCGGCATCAGCTGCGGCCGGCGCAGGGCCTCCTCGGGATCCTCGCCGCCGAGGCCCGAGTGCCGCGCGATGTAGAGGTAGGGTTTGGCCGAGGAGACGATGTCGCTGCGGATGCGCCCGCTCAGGCCCGAGACGATGGTGTAGATCGCCAGCAGCGTCGCCACGCCGATGGCCACGCCCAGGATGAGCAGGGCGCTGCGCAGCCGGTGGCCGCGGATGGTCAGCAGCGCCTGGCGGACGCCCTCCTGCGCGTGCATGACGCCGTTATTCATGGCGCAACGCCTCCACCGGATCGAGCCCGGCCGCCTTCCAGGCGGGGTAGGTGCCGAAGACCAGGCCGATGACGAAGGTCACGGCCAGCCCGGCGCCGATCGACCAGCCCGCGAAGGCGAAGGGCAGCGGCGACAGCAGCGAGATGAGCAGGGCCAGGCCCAGGCCGATGCTGATGCCCAGCACGCCGCCGGTCATCGACAGGGTGATCGACTCCACCAGGAACTGCCAGAGGATCGCCATCCGTCTCGCGCCGACGGCCTTGCGGATGCCCACCTCGCGGGTCCGCTCGGTGACCGCCACCAGCATGATGTTCATCAGCACGATGCCGCCCACCACCAGGCTGATGCCCACCAGCGGCACCAGGGCGCCGTAGATGGCCTTGGAGATGCCCGACCAGAGCGAGAGCAGCTCGTCCATGGTCACGATGCCGAAGTCGTCCTTCTCCTTCGGGCGCAGCTGGTGGCGCAGGCGCATCAGGTGGCGCGCCTCCTCCTTGGCGTCGGCGAGCAGGGGCAGGTCGACCGCCGCGATCTTGATGTCGATCGACTCGCGCCCGCCGAAGGACTTCATCCAGGCCGTGATCGGCACCACCGCGAAGCGGTTGCGGCTGTTGCCCAGCATCGAGCCGCGGTCGGCGGCGACGCCGATGACGCGGAAGTGGCGGCCCGACAGCTTGAAGTCGCGCCCGACGGGGTCGCTCACGCCGGGGAACAGGTCCCGGGCCACTTCCCAGCCGATCACCGCGACCTGCGCGCTGGCGAACACGTCGCGCTCGGCGAGGTGGCGGCCGCTGTGCAGGGGCAGATCCTCGAGCCGGGAGTAGTCGTCGGTCTTGCCCCGCACCTGGATGCCGCGGGATTCCTTCGCGCCGGCGCGCAGGTCGGCCATGCGCTCGAGCGAGGCGCCGACCTCGGACGCCATCTGCATGTGCTCGCGCAGGTAGTCGCGGTCCTCCAGGGTCAGCTCGGGGTTGTTCAGCGAGGCCAGGAAGGCGTCCATGTCGGTGAGGATGTCGAAGAAGTTCACGCGCGAGACCGTGAACACGTTCGAGCCCTCGGACAGCACCTCGCGCCGGGCGTAGAGGTCCACGCCGTTGATCAGCGACACGACGGCGATGACGCTCATCGTGCCGACGATGTTGCCGAGCAGGGTCAGGAAGGTCCGCAGCTTGTGCGTCCAGAGGCTGGACAGGGCGATGCGGACCCCCTCCCACAGGTTCATGGATCAGTCCCGCTTCTTGTCGGCGTCGGCGCCCTTCTTCTTGGTGTCGACCTTGACCGCTTCCTCGTGCTGCAGGTCGCGCAGGATGCGGAAGGGGCCGGTGACGATCTGCTGGCCGTCGGCGAGACCGGACAGCACCTCGAAGTCCTCCTCGCCGGTGACGCCGATCTCGACCGTCTTGAACAGGGCCTTGCCCCCCTCGATCACGAAGACGCCTTCGACTTCCTCGCGCTTGACCGTGTCGGCGGCGGCGGTCGTCGGGCGGGGGCGCCGGCCCTTGCCGGCCTTGGGCAGGGGCGGCCACTCGCGGACCGTCACCGCGCCGATGGGCACGCTCAGGACCTGCTTGGCGTCGGCCACGGTGATCTCGGCCTTGGCGGTCAGGCCGGGACGCACGCCCACGATGGGGTCGTCGAGCGTGACGGTGATCTTGAAGTCCACCGCCTGCTGGCTCTGGCCGGTGCTGGTGTAGATGGGACTATTGCCGATCTCGGTCACGGTGCCGGCGAAGGACGTGTCGGGGAAGGCGTCCACCTCCACCTTGACCGGCTGGCCGAGCTTCACGCGCACGACCTCGGTCTCGTCCACGTCGACCTCGGCCTCCATGGTCGCGAGGTCGGCCACCGTCAGCAACACCGTGCCGGCGTTGTTGAGGGTGCCCATGATGGCGTTCTCGCCCTCCTCGACGTTCAGCCGCGTGACCACGCCGGCCATCGGCGAGGTGATGGTGACCTTGTCGAGGTCGTAGCGGGCCTTCGAGAGGTTGGCCTCGGTCTGGCGCAGGGTCGCCTCGGCCGACGCCGTGCGGGCCTCCTCGATGCGGGCGTTGGTCTCGGCCGCGTCGATCTGCTCCTGCGAGGACAGCCCGCTGCCGAACAGGGATCTGGCCCGCTCGAGATCCTGCTGCGCCTTGTCGCGGCCGGCGCGGGTCAGGTCCAGGTTGGCGCGCGCGGTGCGCACGGCGGCCTGCAGGGCGTCGACCACGGAACGGAATTCGGTGGGGTCGATCTCCAGCAGCAGCTGCCCCTGCTCGACGCGGTCGCCCTCGCGGACGGCCAGGCGCGTCACCTTGCCGATCGTCGAGGCGCTGACGTCGACCTTGCGCTTGGGGGTCAGGGTCCCCGAGGCGGTGACGACCTCCACGAGATCCTTGCGGGCGACCTGGCCCGCCTCGACGCCCAGCGCCTTGTTCGACGACTTGAGCATGTTCACGGCGATCAGCGCGACCACGACGACCGCGGCGCCGATGATGAGCCACTTCTTCACGGATGCCTCCCGTTTCGCACCGGACGACTAGAGGAAGAGCCGGCCGATGCCGAACAGCACCAGGCTGAGGAACAACCACGTGGTTACGACGACGGTGGTCGCCTTGTTGCGTGCGAATTCGTGAACCTGGCCCAGGCCGATCACCATCAGCAGCACGCCCCAGACGGTGAACAGGTCGAAGATCGACAGGAGCTGGTACAGGGCGTCGGTCGGGCCGCGGTCGACGGCGAAGATCGCGGGGCCGATCGCCACGCCGTTGGAGGAACCCTTGGCCAGCACCAGGGGCCACTTGACCAGCGACGACAGGCCCAGGCTGACCACCGAGGACCAGTAGACCACCCCGGCCGTCTGCAGCAGGGTGCCGCGCCCGCCGGCCAGCTTGCAGAACAGCAGGTAGATCAGGGCCATGACGAACAGCATCACGGAGGCCCCGACGCCGCTCTGCACGCCCTGGATCACCCGCGAGGAAACGGTCGGCGTCTCGTACTTCGCGTACATCTCGGCCAGGTCCTCCTCGGGCATCATCTGCCCGAAGCGGGTCTCGCGCATGACGTCCAACTGCTCCGGCCCCGTGATCTGCAGGGTGGCGGCCGAGAACAGCCCCAGCATGAGCGCCACGGCCAGGGCGGCGATCACCCAGCGCGGGCTCTCCTTGACCTCGGCCATGGCCGCGACCGGATTGGTGACGATGTTCAGGAAACGCTTGCCGATGGAATCGCTCATGCCGGGCCTCCCTGACGGTCTCCGTCCCTCGCGCCACCGGACCCCCCGGGTGGCGCCGACGGCGATGGTCGCCCAGGGCCGGTCCGGCGTCAAGGGACGAGCCGACGGCGGCGCGGCGGCGTCTTGACAGCGGCGGGGCGCGGCTATAAATTGGGGTTCCCCGGACGGAGTCCGGGCCCCGATGCGGATACGCGCGAAGCAGACGATATGGTGGCGGCTTAGCTCAGTTGGTTAGAGCAACGGAATCATAATCCGTGTGTCCGGGGTTCGAATCCCTGAGCCGCTACCATCCTTTCTTTCGCTCCCGGCCCTCGCCGACGGCTCCCGATGACAACCGACCATAACCCGACCGCCCTCCCCGCGCGCGCGCTGCCTGAGCTCGCGCGGCTGCTGCGCGCCGCCGCTCGCCGCCGCGACGTCCGCGACGGCGAGCCGGGCGTGCTGGTCGCCCTCTCCGGCGGCGCGGACTCGACCGCGCTGCTGCGGCTGGCCGTGCTGCACCGCGCGCGGTGCGGCGCCCCGGTGGAGGCCGCCCACCTCGACCACGCCCTGCGCGGCGTCGACGCCGACGCCGACGCCGCGTTCTGCCGCGACCTCTGCCGCCGCCTGGACGTCCCGCTGCACCTGCGGCGGGAGGACCCCCGCCCCGCCGCCGCGGCGCGCGGGCGCGGCCTCGAAGAGGCGGCGCGCGCGGCCCGGCGGGCCTTCCTGACCGGCGTCCTGGACGCGCGGCCGGCGCTGGCCGCCTGCGCCACGGGGCACCAGCGCGACGACCAGACCGAAACCATCGTGATGCGCCTGTTCCGCGGGACGGGGCCCGTGGGGCTGCAGGGGATCCGCCCGCGCGCCGGCCGCTTCGTCCACCCCCTGCTGGGGTGCGGCCGCGACGAGATCGAAGCCTGGCTCGCCGCCCTCGGGCAGCCCTGGCGGCGCGACGCGACCAACGACGACGCCAGCAACGTGCGCGGCCGCGTGCGGCGCGAACTGCTGCCGCTGGCGCGGGACATCTTCGGCGAGGGCGCGGCGGCGACGCCGGCGCGGCTGGCGGCCCTGCTGCGTACCGACGCCGTCGAGCTGGAACGCCAGGCCGCCACGGCCCTGCGTGAGTTGCGGCGAGAACGGCGCGACGGCTCGCTGCCGGTCGACGCGCTGGCGGCCCTGCCCGCGCCGCTGGCCGGGCGGGCGCTGCGCCGGCACCTGCGCGGAGAATGCGGGCTCGACCCGGACCGCGCCCTCGTGGCGCGCCTGCTGGACTGGCTGCGCGCGAGCCGGTCCGGCGCCGCCGTCGACCTGCTCGGGGGCTGGCGCGCCCGGCGCGACTTCGACCGCCTCGTCTTCGACCCGCCCGCCGCGGCCGCCGGCGTCGGCGCGGCCCCGGCGGCCGTGCTGTCGGTGCGGCCGGCCACGGCCGGCGAAGCCGCGGCGCGCGATCCCGAGCCGGCGGGCGCTCCCCCGCCCGCGGGCGGCTGGCGGCTGACCTGCCCGGGCTCCGCCCTGACCGGCGAGTCCCGCGTCCGCCCGTGGCGGCCCGGCGACCGGCTGGCGCCGTTCGGGATGACCGGCCGGCGCAAGGTCGGCGACCTGTTGCAGCAGCTGCGCGTGCCGCTGCCGGAACGGTCGCGGGTGCTGGTCGTCGAGGACGATGCGGGGCCGTTCTGGATCGTCGGGCTGGTCCGGGACGAGCGGACCCGGCTGTTGCCGACCACCGCCGACGCGGTTACACTCCTGGTCCGATACGCCGGAGAAGAGACGGGCGGCACGGCCCACCCATGACCGCCGGCGGGCGTCCGCCCGCCGGCGCCCTTTGCGCGAATGGAGACCCATGGCGAACCAGAAGAAGGAGAACAAGTCGCCCCTGGACGGCCCCGGCGGCGTGCGGCGCCCCCCGATGCCGGGACGAGCCGTGGGCTTCTGGATGCTCCTGCTGCTGCTGGTGTTCCTGGCGTTCCAGATGATGTCCCTGGACCGCGAGCAGATCTACGAGATCAGCTACAACGCGTTCAAGGAGCAGGTCGAGGCGGGCAACATCCGCTCGCTGACCAAGACCGAGCTGACGGTCACGGGCGACCTCGTGCAGAAGACCAAGATCCCGCTGCAGACCGGCGCGGAGCCCGAGGTGCAGCGCTTCCGGCTGGTCCTGCTGGCCGAGGATCCGGCGTTCCCGGAGTGGGTGCGCGAGCGCAACCCCGGCGCCTACCTCAAGGGCGACACGGTCAAGACCAGCTGGCTGACGGTCATCGTCACCTACTACCTGCCGTTCATCGTGATCCTGGTGCTCTGGCTGTTCTTCATCCGCCAGATGCAGGGCGGCAGCAACAAGGCCTTCAGCTTCGGCAAGAGCAAGGCCAAGCTCATCAACATGGACAAGCCGACGATCACCTTCGCCGACGTGGCCGGCTGCGACGAGGCCAAGGTCGAGCTGGAGGAGATCATCGAGTTCCTGCGCACGCCCAAGAAGTTCCAGCGTCTCGGCGGCCGCATCCCCAAGGGCGCCCTGCTGGTCGGCGCGCCGGGCACCGGCAAGACCCTGCTGGCGCGCGCGGTGGCCGGCGAGGCGGGCGTCCCGTTCTTCAGCATGAGCGGCTCGGACTTCGTGGAGATGTTCGTGGGCGTCGGCGCCTCGCGCGTGCGCGACCTCTTCGAGCAGGGCAAGAAGAACGCGCCGTGCATCATCTTCATCGACGAGATCGACGCCGTCGGCCGCCACCGCGGCGCCGGCCTCGGCGGCGGCCACGACGAGCGCGAGCAGACCCTCAACCAGCTGCTGGTCGAGATGGACGGCTTCGAGAGCAACGACGGCGTGATCCTGGTCGCCGCGACCAACCGCCCCGACGTGCTCGATCCCGCCCTGATGCGTCCCGGCCGCTTCGACCGCCAGATCGTGGTGGACATGCCCGACCTGCAGGGCCGCGAGGCGATCCTCAAGGTCCACATGAAGAAGATCAAGGCCGCGGCCGACGTCTCGCCGCGCAAGATCGCCGCCGGCTCGCCCGGGCTCGCCGGCGCCGACCTCGCGAACCTGGTCAACGAGGCCGCGCTGCTGGCCGCGCGCAAGAACCACCTGGAAGTGACGATGGACGACTTCTGGGACGCCCGCGAGAAGGTCATGCTCGGGCCGGAGCGCCGCAGCCGCGTGCTCACCGACGAGGACAAGCGGATCACGGCCTACCACGAGTCGGGCCACGCCGTCATCGCCGAGCTGTGCGAGCACGCCCAGAAGACCGAGAAGGTCACGATCATCCCGCGCGGCCGGACCCTGGGCGTCACCTGGATGCTGCCCGAGAAGGACGACGTCCACATGAGCCGCGCCAAGTACCTCGACTTCATCTGCGTGTCGCTGGGCGGGCGCGTGGCCGAGGAGATCTTCATCGGCTCGATCACCAGCGGGGCCTACGCCGACATCCGCACCGTCAGCAGCCTGGCCCGCGAGATGGTGACCCGCGTCGGCATGAGCGACGCCTTGGGCCCGATCTGCTTCGAGGAGGGCGAGGAGCAGGTGTTCCTGGGCCGCGACTTCGCCCGCCGCAAGACCGTCAGCGAGCGCACGCTGCAGGTGATCGACGACGAGATCTCGCGCATCGTCTCCGAGCAGCTCGAACGCACGCGCCTGCTGCTGCGCGAGAACACCGACAAGGTCGAGACCATGGCCGCCGCCCTGCTGGACCGTGAGACGCTGACGCGCGACGAGGTCCAGATGATCATGCAGGGCCGCCCCCTGCCGCCGCCGCGGCTGGACCCCGTGCTGTTCGACGAGTCGGCGACGCCGGCCGACGACAACGCCGACGACGCCGAGACGACCGCCCCGGCGGCGGACGCCGCCGACGCCGGGGCGCGGAGCGACGACGCCGGCGATGCCGTCGACGCCCCCGACGACCCGCCCGGGAACGACCGGACGACCCCGTCGTGACCGCCGCGCCGCGCGTCTGGGAGCTCGGCCGCGCGACGCTGGACTACGGCCGCCGCCCCCTGGTCATGGGGGTGCTGAACCTGACCCCGGATTCCTTCTTCCCGGCCTCGCGCGCCGCCGACGCCGAGTCGGCGGCGCGGCGCGCCGAGGCCCTCGTCGCCGCCGGCGCCGACCTGCTCGATCTCGGCGCGGAATCCTCGCGTCCCGGCGCGGCGCCCGCCGGCGGCGACGCCGAGCGCGCCCGCCTGCTGCCCGCCCTGGACGCCGTTCGCCGACGCGTGGCGGTGCCCCTGACCGTGGACACCTGGCGCGCGGACACCGCCCGGGCCGCCCTCGACGCCGGCGCCGACGGGCTGAACGACATCACCGCCGGCCGCGGCGACCCCGGCCTGCTGCCGCTGGCGGCCGCCGCGGGCTGCGGCCTGGTGCTCATGCACATGAGGGGTACGCCGGCGACCATGCAGGCGGACCCGCGCTACGTCGACGTGGTCGCCGAGGTGGCGGCCCACCTCGAGGAGCGCGCCGCGGCGGCGCTGGCCGCCGGCGTGTCGCCGTCGCGGCTGCTGGTCGATCCCGGTCTCGGCTTCGGCAAGGACCTCGGCCACAACCTGGCCCTGCTGGCGCGGGTGCGCGAGGCGACGGGCGGGCGGCCCGCGCTGATCGGGGCCTCGCGCAAGTCGTTCATCGCCGGCGTCACCGGGGCGCCCGTGGAACAGCGGCTGCCGGGCAGCCTGGCCGCCGCCGCGATCGCCTTCGCGGCCGGCGCGGCCGCGGTGCGGGTCCACGACGTGGCCGAGACGGTGCAGATGCTGGAGGTCCTCGCGGCGATCGCCGACGCGGGAGATCGACGTTGAGCCGGCGGCGGGCCGATGCTATGCTGCAGCCTGGCACCACGCCCGCAGGCCCGGACACCGGGATGAACCGATGCTGAAGTTCCTGGCCGACTCCCTGATCATCGACATCCTCGACATCCTGATCGTGGCGTTCCTGCTCTACCGCCTGCTGCTGCTGGTGCGCGGCACGCGCGCCACGCAGATGTTCGTCGGCCTCGGGCTGCTCGCCGTGCTGTCGTGGATCGCCGAACGCCTGGGCATGATCGTCGTGCGGCAGATCCTCTACTCGCTGCAGACGGTCTGGGTCGTGGCCTTCATCATCATCTTCCAGCCGGAGCTGCGCACGGCCCTGACCTACCTGGGGCGCCGCCGCGGGATCATGTTCTTCGCCGCGCCGGAGGAGATCCCCGCCCAGCAGGAGATCGTCCACGCCGTCGAGCGCCTGTCGCGCCGCGGCCTGGGCGCCCTGGTCGTGCTCGAGCGCGAGATCAGCCTCGGCCGTTGGGCCAAGACCGGCACCCTGCTCAACGCGGACATCTCCAGCGAGCTGATCGAGTCGATCTTCACCGTACCCGGGCCGCTGCACGACGGGGCCGTGGTCATCAGCCAGGACAAGATCGTCGCCGCGTCCTGCATCCTGCCGAACACCGAGCGCTCCCAGCTGGGCTACGTGCTCGGCACCCGCCACCGCGCCGCCATCGGCCTGAGCGAGGTGTCCGACGCGGCGGTCATCGTCGTCTCCGAGGAGACGCGCGCCATCTCGCTGGCCCACGCCGGCGAGATCCGCCGCGGCCTGTCGGTCGAGGAGCTGACCGCCGAGCTCAACCGCATCGTCCTGAAGGGACGCGAGCGCGTCGAGGCGGCACCGGTCCAGGCCGGCTAGGCTGTCCTTCCCGCTCCTCCCGCCACAGCGTCGCCCCCCGGCCCGAGACCAGCGCCACCTCCGACAGGGCCTGCGCCAGCGCCGCCAGGGCGTGCCGCCGACCGGAGCGCGGGGTTCGCGGCCAGGTGGCCGCAGCGCGCCAGACCGGCGCCGCGCCCCGCCGCAGGCCGCCGGACGGGTGAGGTCCTCCGGTCGCGGGCGGCGCGGCGTCGCGGCATTCGAGCCACAGCATCCACTCCCGGGGCCGCTCCGACACGCCCCAGTCGCACAGCTGCACGCCGGCCCGGCGCAGGCGTCGGCGCGTGGCCGCCAGCGCCGATTCGAGACAGCACCGCACGTCCTTGGTCATCATGCGCGTCCCCCTCCCGCTGTTCGCGTCGACCTGGGCGGGGTGGCCACCGGCGGGAGAGCTGAGGCGCCCTCTCTCCCGCCGGTTGAGGCCGTGCGGTTCCGCGAGTCCTCCCAGCCCCGCTCGACCGCCCCCACCACCGATCAGCAAGGAAGCCGCCAGGGGCCGGCGGTGACGACGGTCGGTGTAACTTATTGAAATATATAGACTTGAATTCATCGCCCTCGAGGTGAGCCGTCGACCGTGGCCGACACCACGCCCATCGACATGTTCCCGATGGGTGACACCTGGTTTATCTTATTGAAATAAAATACGTTACAAACGTGTTACCGATAAAGGCGTGTCGCGATACGGGGACAAGATCGACGGTTCAGACCTGGATCAGCATGACTTCGGCCTCGGGAACCAGGGATTCCGCGCCCTCGCCGGCGGTGCGAACCGGCGTCGACAGGGCGAGCCGCCCGGCGATCAGGCAGGCGACCAGGCCCAGACCGAGCAGCTCGCCGGGGTTGTAGGAGAAGAGGCCGCCATCGCGGCCCGAGCGCACCAGCAGCGCGCCCTGCAACCTGCCGGCGGCCTTCAGGGGCATCACGACGTCGGCCCCGCTCCAGCGCAGGAAGTTCTGCTCCCGCGGCGACAGGTCCGCGACATGCAGCTCGTGCAGCGACAGGGGCATGTCGTTGGCGGCGAGCAGCGTCCCCAACCGGCCGCCCACCTCCGCGAGCGCGTCGAGATGGCCGTCCAGGACGAGGCGGTCGCCGTCGCAGCGCAGCAGGTGGGCTTCCCTGCCCAGTCCGCCGCGTTGCAGCAGCCCGTTCAGGGCCGCAGTCCGATCGGCGGTGGAGGCGTCGCTGCCGAGGATCTCGAGGAACCCCGCCACCATCGCGAGCGAGGGCAGGTCCCGCCCTGTCACGACCGTGTCGATCGGCGGGGCGCCGCCCGTCGCGATGACCGTCGCCGCCTCGTCGACCGTCGCGCCCTCGCTCAGCGGCAGTCCGCCCAGGCGACGCCGCAGGAACCAGGCGACCACGACGCTGGCGCCGACGACGGCCACCTGCGCGCCGCCCTCGGCCAGCCGCCGCCGCAGCAGGGCGATCTCGTCCGCGAGTTCCTCGCTGATCGAATGGAGGTCCGTCAGCTCCAGCACCAGCCCGCCCGCACACGCGCCGGCGCCGAGGAGCTCCCCGACGGCGGCCGCGAAATGCCGGTGGTCGCCGCGCGCGACGGCGCCGTCGAGGCGCAGGGCCGCGACACCGGCGCGGGGCGTCGGCAACGTCTGGAAGCGGACGGGCATGTCAGACCATTTCCTTCGCGAGCCAGCCGTCGAGCACGCGGCGCAGGAACCGCCATTCGCTGCCGACCTTCTTGGCGGGGATCTTCCCCTCCTTGGCGAGCCGGCACACCGTCTTGACGTGCATCTTGAGGTACTCCGCGGCCTCGACCGAGGTCAGCACCTGGTTGGACGTCTCCTCCGCGCCGATGTAAATGGTTGCGGTGCCGTGATCACGGGTGTCGTTCATGTTGCTGCGCTCCTTTTCGGGACGGGTGCGGGGCATGCCCGCAGCTGTGTAGCGGTCATGCAAGCAACTCCCGTGCCGCCCGCCGACACGCCTCACCTTCACGGGAAACGGCGGGAAACCCCGGGAAACGGGGCAGCACCGGCCACGATGGGGAACTCGGGGATCGAAGGGGGCGGCGAGGGGACCGTCGGCACCGTGCAAAGTGCAATCGGGAAGGTCGCGGCCTGCTTGCGACCGGTCAGTGCCGGTCGCGCAGGAACTGCAGCAGGGCGTCGTTGAGCGTCGTCTCGCCGTGGGCGGCGAGGATCATGTGCCCGCCGGTCTTGAACAGGCGGAAGCGGGAGGCGCGGTGGCGCGTCCGCTTCTGGAGCAGGCGGAGCGAAGCCGGGTCGATGCGGGCGTCGTCCTCGCAGTGTGCCGCGTAGATCGGCAGGCGCAGCTTGCCGAGCTGGGACTTGGCGCGCTCCATCGACTCGAAGACCTCGAGGTTCCAGCCGATCCGCCGACGCAGCGGCGGCAGGCGGTGCAGGCCCATCAACATCAGCAGCCGCGTGCCCAGCGGCACGCGCGGCACCAGGGCCGGGGCGAACAGCGACAGCGAGGCCGGCTGCTCCTGCCGCGTGAGCAGGATCGCCAGCGCGCCGCCGAAGCTGAAGCCCACCACGTGGACCAGCCGGCTGTGGCGGGCGAGCACGCGGTAGCGCAGCTGCACCTCGTTGAGGCAGGCCTTCCACTTCACCACCGGCAGGTTCGCGGACTCGAGGCCGTGGCCGGGCAGCAGCATGTTGTAGACGGTGTAGCCCTGGCCGTGCAGGAACCTGGCCAGGCCGTCGAGATCCTGCGGCGTCCCGGTCGAGCCGTGGACCAGCAGCACGCTCTCGTCGACCTCGGGCTGGATGCCGATGCGCGTGCGGTGCTCCTTCGGCACGCCCAGGCGCGTCTCCATCTCGCCCTGCAGGCGGGCGTGGGCGCGCAGGGCCATCGCCGCGGCGCGGACCGGCCGCGGGGGCTGCTCCTCCAGCTCGGGATCGGGCACGACGTTGTCCAGGGCGTGCTCCAACTCCCAGGCCGTCAGCGTCAGCTGCCCGAAGCGCTTGAGGTCCTGGTCGTTGGGCGGGATGTTCACGGACGCGCGTCCTCCTGCGGAGCGGCGGGTGCGGGCGGTTCCAGGTCGGCCAGCGAATCGACGATCAGGTCCGGCCAGTCTTCCTGGTCCAGACGGCCCAGGGCGCCGCAGTCGGCGTGCTTCCCGGACAACACGAAAGCCGTCCCCATCCCCAGGCGTTTGGCGGTGACGAGGTCGGCGACGGGGTCGTCAGAGATAAATAACGCGTCGCGGGGCGCGCCGCCAATGATTTCCAGGGCGCGGCGGTAGATCCGGTCCTGCGGCTTGCCGATCACGACCGCCGGATGGGCCGCCGCCTGCTCCAGGGCCGCGACGTAGAACCCCGGCCCGAAGCGCCGGCGCCCGGCGGCGTCCAGGTAGAAGAGCCCGCGGTGCAGGGCGACCAGTTCGGCGCCCCCGTCGACCAGGGCGGGCAACGCCGCGTCGAGGTCCCCGGTCGTGAGGGCCGGATCGGCGCCCAGGACCACCGCGTCGCAGGGGCCCTCGCGCACGATTTCGAAGCCGGCGTCCCGCCACCAGCCCTCCAGGTCGGCGGCCCCCAGCCACAGCAGCCGGCGCTTGCCCCAGGAGGCGAGCAGCCGCGCGCCGAGTCCGAGCGCCGTCACCAGGCGCAGCTCCTCGACGGCGAATCCCGCCGCCCGCAGAGCGGCCGCCAGCGCGGCCGGCGCGTGGGTCGTGTTGTTGCTGACCAGGCAGTGCGGCGTGCCGCGGGCGACGATCCCCTCGAACCAGGCGAGGGCGCCCGGCACGGGTTCGCAGCTCTTGTCGCGCACGAGCACGCCCTCGACGTCCAGCAACAGGCTCGTGTAGCGGCGGGGGGCGGTCATGCGCGCAGCATCTCCTCGAACAGGGAGTCGAATCGCGGCGCCAGCCGCTCCCAGCAGAAGGCGTCGGCGTCCAGGGGCAGCGAGCAGACGTGGCCGCAGCCGTCGCCGGCGAGCAGGGTGTCCAGCAAACCGACCAGCCCTCCTCGCCGTCGTAGAGGTGGCGGCCGCGGCAGCGCGCGCCGTAGAGCGACGGGTACGCCTGCTCGCGCGGCAGCACGGGGTAGCAGCCGGCGTGGACGGCCTCGGCCACGGCGATGCCGAAGTACTCCTGGGCCGCGCAGCTGACCACGATGTCGGCCCGGGCCAGGCCCGCCTCGTACCCCGCGCGGTCCTGCTCCCCCCAGGCCAGGATACGCTCGCCCAGACGTTCGCGCAGCGGGGCGAAGACCGCTTCCTGCTGCCGCGGCTCGCCCAGCAGCAGCAGGCGGAACGGCCGGCCGCGCTCGGCCAGGCGCAGCAGCGCGCGCACGAACATCTCCGGCCGCTTGTCGAATTCCCAGCGGTGGTTCCAGAGGATCACGTGGCCGCTCCCGTCGCGGGGCCAGCCGGGTCCCAGGCCGGCGTCGCAGCGCCCGCCGAGGTAGGGGGCGAAGGCGTCCGGGGGGTGCGGCGCCCGCGCGATCCCGACCGGCAGCACGCAGCTGCGGGCCGCCAGGCGTTCGCGGATCCCCTTGGGCACCGCCTCGGGCATGCGGGCCAGGTAGTCGGGCAGCGCGTCCAGGAACAGGCCGCGGTGGTACTCGGAGTTGAACACCACGCGGTCCGCCGCCAGGCAGCTCACGATGTTGGTGAAGCCGAAGTGGAAGTCGAAGGCCTCGTCCGGCGACAGCGGGTAGGTCAGCTGGTTCTCGTGCATGTAGAGCAGCAGCGGCGCACGGTCCAGGGGCCGCGGCAGCAGGCCGCGCAGGTCGGCCGCGTTCAGGAAGTCGGTCGCCAGCAGCAGGTCGCAGTCCGCCGCGTCCTCGCGCAACCGGTCCGCGAACCACGGCGCGGCGCCCCGCATGCGCCACTTCCAGAACCGCGGCGGCAGGGTCCAGGACCGGATCTCGTGCCGAGAGTGGGCGGTCAGCCCCTCGCGGAAGGCCCGGTGGGACCCGCCGTCGTAGGGCTCCAGGAACGCGATGCGCAACGCCCGCCGACCTCCCGCCGGGCCGCCCGGGGCCCGTCCGTGTTGAACAATCGACCTTATTTGACTATCATCATGCGGTCATGCCCCGCACATAACGGACCTCGCCGAGGATGACCCATCAGAGAGGACGCGTCCATCATGAAGAGACCCGCTGCGATCGTCTGGGCGGCCCTGGCCGCCACGACCATCCTGGTCCCGGCCGCCGCGCTGGCGGACAGCTTCGCCGGCTACATCCCGGGCCGCATGGTGCTGGAGCTCGAGCCCGGCTACCGTCCCGCGGTCGCCAAGGCGGCGGGCGGCGGCGTGCTCCTCGAGGACCCCGCCCTGCAGGCGGTGGCGGCCGAGCTGCGCGTCTCGAACCTCGAGCCCCTGTTCCCCGACCTCAGGTTCGCCGACAAGTCCGGCGTTCCCGACATGAGCCGGCACTGGGTGGCGGAGTTCGACCCCGCCGTCGACCTGGACCGGGCCCTGGCCGCCTTCGCGGCCCTGCCCGGCGTGAGCAAGGCGTTCAAGGACGAACTGCGCCGCATGGACATCGCCATCCCCAACGACCCCGGCCTGTCCGGCCAGTGGTACCTGCGCAACACCTCCTACGGCGGCAAGGACGTCCATTGGCTCGGCGGTTGGCACGAGGCCCAGGGCGACTCGAACGTGATCGTGGCCGTCATCGACTCGGGCGTGGATTGGCGCCACCCCGACCTCGGCGGGCCGCACCCCGACCGCGTCAACGGCGCGCTGTTCACCAACTGGACGGAGTACTACGGCACCACCGGCGTCGACGACGACCACAACGGCCGCATGGACGACATCCGCGGCTGGGACTTCGTCAGCGGCGCCTCCGGCGGCTGGCCCGGCGAGGACATGTCCGTCGCCGACAACAACCCCATGGACTTCGGCGGCCACGGCACCGGCTGCTCCGGCAACGTGGCGCCCCTGACCGGCAACGCCCTCGGCATCTCCGGCACGGCCGGCGGCTGCAAGATCCTCGCCGTGCGCGCCGGCTACCTGTCCTCCTCCGGCACCGGCCTGATCGGGATGACCTGGGCCGCCCAGGGCATCACCTACGCGACGAACATGGGCGCCAAGGTCATCAACTGCAGCTGGGGCAGCAGCAGCATCCTCGCGGACGCCGTGGACTACGCCCAGCTCAACGGCGTGATCATCGTCGCCGCCGCCGGCAACGACAACCACGAGGTCCCGGAATTCCTGGGCACCGCCGACGGCGTGCTGTCGGTCGCCGCCACGGGGCCGGGCGACGAGAAGGCCAGCTTCTCGTCCTACGGCACCTGGGTCGAGCTGTCGGCCCCCGGCGCGGGCATCTACACGACCTGGTACGACCACGACACCGCCAGCAGCACCTACGCCACGGTCGACGGCACGTCCTTCGCCGCGCCCATCACCTGCGGCGCCATCGCGCTGCTGTGGTCGGCCCACCCCGGCTACACCAGCGGGCAGATCGTCGCCCTGCTGCTGTCGAGCTGCGACAACATCGACGGCATCAACCCCACCCTGGCCGGCAAGCTGGGCGCCGGCCGCGTGAACCTCCTGAAGGCGCTGGGCGACCGCACGCACCGGGTGCCGCTGGAGTTCGTGTCCATCGACGACGCCGTCAACAGCGCCGCCGCCGGCGACACCCTCGACCTGGCGACGTCCCTGGTCCTGGCCGCGCCCTTCGAGATCAAGGACAAGGACCTGACCTACCGCGGCGGCTGGAACGACGCCTTCACGACGCGCAACCCGGTCGGCGCGCCGACCGTCATCACGGCCCTGGCCTCGAGTCCGGCGATGAGTGTCAGCAACAACGCCGGGCCCGGCGTGGTCGTCGACGGCTTCCGCTGCACCGGCGGCGGCGGCCAGCAGTACACGAGCATCCCCTACACCGGGCGCTACGGCGGCGGCCTGGTCGTCAGCGGCGACGCGACGCTGCGCAACATCGACGTCACGGGCAACGCCACCGGCAGCGGCACCCAGATCGGCGGCGGCGGCGGCGTGCTGCTGTACGACAGCAACGCCGTGCTCGAGAACGTGCGGGTGCACGGCAACACCTCCCTGTACGGCGCCGGCGTCTACGTCTACCGCGGCGCGCCCACGCTGATCGACTGCCAGATCACCGGCAACACCTCGATCGTCAACAACCCGTCGGCGCCCCGCGGCGGCGGCATCTACGTCACCGACGCGACGCTGACCCTGCGCCGGACCGTCGTGTCCGGCCACGCGAACGCCGACCTGGGCGGGGGCGTCTACGCCGCCAACAGCACCGGCGCGACCGCCGTCGTGCTGGACCACGCCGAGATCAGCGGCAACACGGCCAAGTCCAAGGGCTGCGGCGTCTACGTCAACGGCGGCTCCCTGACGGCCGTCGGCGGCCTGGTCGCCGCCAACGTCCCGTCGCCCACCGCCACCTTCCTCTACGGCGGCGGCATCTGCGTCGAGGGCGGCGCCGCGAACCTGGACAGCCTCGTGGTGCGCGACAACGCCGCCATGATCGCCGGCGGCGTGGCCAAGCTGGCCGGCGGCTCGCTGACCGTCACCAACTCCGTGCTGCGGGACAACTCGGCCGTCTTCTTCGCCGGCGGCCTCTACCTCGACACGGTGTCCGGCGCCGCGCTGACCGGCAACACCATCGCCATCAACGCGGGCGGCAGCGCCGGCGGCGGCGTCTACCTCTCGAACTCCTCGGCCACGTTCACCCGGAACCTCGTCGCCGCCAACAGCGGCTCCACCGCGGCGGTCCAGGGCATCTACGCCTCGGGCGGCAGCCTCGTCTTCAACTGCAACGACGTCTACGGCAACGCCGGCGGCGACTTCGGCGGCGTCACGAACCCCACCGGCGCCAACGGCAACGTCTCGCTGGACCCGCAGTTCTGCGACCTGGTCGCCAGGGACCTCACCCTGTTCGACACCTCGCCCTGCATGCCGCTCCACAGCGGCGGCTGCGGCCAGATCGGCGCCCTCGGCCAGGGCTGCGCCCAGGGCACGGGCGTCGACGACGGGCCGGGCCAGGGCGTGCCGGCGGTCTTCCGGGTCGACCCGGCCTTCCCCAACCCGTTCAACCCCAGCACGACGATCCGCTTCGCGCTGCCGGCCGCCGCGCGGGCGAGCGTGCGCATCTACGACGCGGGCGGCCGCCTCGTGCGCACGCTGGTCGACGGCGAGCTGGGCGCGGCGGTGCACGCCGTGGTCTGGCGGGGGGACGACGACGCCGGGCGGCGCGTGGGCTCGGGCGTGTACTTCTACCGGGTCAGGGCGGGTGCGGACGAGCAGACCGGACCGCTGGCGCTCATCAAGTAGCGTCGCGCACTCCCGCCGGAACGAAGAAGCCCCGGGCGCTCGCCCGGGGCTTCTTCTCGTCGCCGCTCGTCGCCTCAGCGCCGTCGCCGGCCCCGCAGCCGCTTCAGGATCTTCGTGCGCGTCTCGTAGTGCAGCGTGGGGATCAGCAGGGCGTAGGGCAGGCACAGCAGGGTGCGCAGGACCAGGTCGGACATCACGTCGGCCCGCTCGAGCAGCAGGG
>PNOJ01000046.1 GCA_013824755.1 Gemmatimonas sp. | reverse complement strand
GCGGGCGCGGCCCGACATCGCCGGCGGGTGCGTCGGCCTGATCGGGCACAGCGAGGGCGGCATCGCGGCGCCCCTGGCCGCGGGCCACTCACCGGACGCCGTGGACTTCGTGGTCCTGCTCGCGGGCACGGGCGTCCCCCTGGGCGAGGTGATCCTGCGCCAGGCCGAACTGATCATGAAGGCGGGCGGGACGGACTCGCTGACGATCGTGGACGAACTGGCGCAGACCCGCCTGGCGCTCGACCGCCTGGCCGCCGGCGCCGACAGCGCGACGATCCGCACGGACCTCGAGCAGCTCGTCCTCGCCCAGCAGGCGGCCCGGCCGGAGCAGGCGAAGGACCCGGCCGCGCTGAAGTCCGTGCTGGACGCCGCCGTGTCGGGCATGATCACGCCCTGGTTCCGCTACGCGGCGGCGCTCGATCCCCGCGAGGCGCTGCGCCGGCTGCGCTGCCCCGTGCTGGCGATCAACGGTGGGCGCGACCTGCAGGTGGATCCCGACCAGAACCTCACCGAGATCGAGCGCGCGCTGCGCGAGGGCGGCAATCCGGAAATGACGATCCGCCGCCTGCCCGGCCTCAACCACCTGCTGCAGACGGCGGTGACGGGTCATCCGAGCGAATACGGCCAGATCGTGGAGACGATGAGCCCCGTCGCCCTGGAGGCGGTCCGCGACTGGATCCTGGCGCGCTGCGCCGCCCGCTGAGAGGAGTGCCGTGTCCCTGCGCGCGCGAACGGCGGGGCTGCCGCGACGTCTCTGGCGCTGGACCTGGCGGCTGGCGGCCGCCTGGGTGGCCGGCTCCGTCCTGGTCGTGCTGGCGCTGCGCTTCGTGCCGCCGCCCGTGTCGGGGGTGATGGTCCAGCGCTGGTGGGAGGCGAAGCTGGAGCGCCGCGAGTTCCGGCTGGACTACCGCTGGAAATCGCGGGCGCACCTCGCGCGCGCGCTGCCGCTGGCGGCGATCGCCGCGGAGGACCAGCGCTTCTTCGTACACCGCGGCTGGGACGTCGCGGCCATCCGCAAGGCCATGGCGGACGCCGAGGACGGCGGGCGCCTGCGCGGCGCCTCCACCATCTCGCAGCAGACGGCCAAGAACCTGTTCCTCTGGACCGGGCGCAGCTGGGTGCGCAAGGGGCTGGAGTCGTGGTTCACGTTCTGGCTGGAACTGCTGTGGCCCAAGACGCGCATCCTGGAGGTCTACCTGAACATCGCGGAGTGGGGCGACGGGATCTTCGGCGCCGAGGCGGCCTGCCGCCGCCACTTCGCGATCGGCGCGGACAGCATCGACCGCGACCGCGCCGCGCGCCTGGCCGCCGTGCTGCCCAACCCGCGGCGGATGAACGCCGGCCGGCCCTCGGCCTACGTCCTGCGCCGGCAGGGCGAGATCCGCCGGCAGATGGGCGGGATCGACGGCTCGGAATTCACGGCGCCCCTGAAACGCTGGTGACGGCAAGGGGTTGCCGGGCTCCGGCGCCGGGCGCTTGCCGGCGGTCGTCGAAATTGATAACATGATCTCACCCCCTGATGCCCCCCGAACTGCTCTTCAGGAGGTGCCGTCGTGCGCGCTTCGAACCTGATCCTGCCGCTCGCCCTGCTGCTGGCGGCGCCCCCCGCCGCGCAGGCCTACCAGCTGTGGTGCGAGGACGCCGACGCGCTGCGGATCGGCGTCGATCCGCAGACCGCCGCCGTGCTGCTGACCCACGCCGGCGCGATGTACAACTGCTGCCCCGAACCGATCCTCTACGACGTCGAAGCGAGCGGCGGCACGCTCACGGTCGTCGAACGCGTCCTGGAGGAGACGCCCTGCGATTGCATCTGCTGCTTCGATCTGGAGATCGTCGTGGCGGACGTCCCGCCGGGCGACTGGGCGGTGGTGTTCCGCTGGCTCGACGCGGAGTCCGCAAGCTGGCGTGAGCTGACCGGCGCGGTCTCGGTGCCCGCGACGGCCCGCGACGGCGCACCGCACGCGGAGCTCGCCGCGCCGCCCGCATGCCTGGTCAGCACCGGGGTCGAACCCGACGCGTCGACGGGCGCGTGGGGTCTGATCAAGACGATCTACCGTTAATTCCGCGGTGGGGTCCGGGGGCGCCGGCATCGTCGGCGCCGCGGCACGGTTCAGTTGCGCTCCGCCAGGAGCGCCTGGAAATCGCCCCGCCCGCGCAGCTGGGCGAAGACCGGCGACGACGCGAGGATGGCGGGCGATAGGACGTCCGTCTGCCGGTCCATCAGACCGGACAGGGTCGCGACCGCGGCGGCGGAACTCCCCGACATCATCTCGATCACGGCCTGGTCGTACAGGCGCCAGGTGGCGATCCAGCGATCCTTGTTGACGGGGTAGAGTTCGAAGGAGCGCCGGATCGCGGCCTTCGCCTCGTCCGCCCGCCCGGCGCCGGCCAGAGCCACCGCGTGCGCCGCCACCACGTTGCCGGCTTCGGGCTTGTCGGCCACGCGCGCCGCCAGGACGCGCTCGGCGAGCTCGAAGTGCCGGCGGGCCTGCTCCGGCTGGTCCATCACGCGGTAGACCATCGCCAGGCCGAGGTCCCTCGAGATGATCTCGTACTGCGACTCCTCGCACTCGGGCAGCAGTTCGGCATGGCGCCGCGCGGCCGGGAAATCCCCGATCTCGAGACAGATCCGGAAGAGCCGCTGCCGGATCTCGGGGTCCGTGGAGGGGGGGATCTCGGCGATGTACCGGCGCGCCCGGTCGGGCCAGCCGGCCTGGACGGCGCTCCAGGCGGTGATGGTGAAGTTCATGGGTTCGTCGGGACCGAGTTCCATCGCCTGCCGCCCCCAGCGATCGGCATCCTCGTAGCGCTTCACGATGGCCAGGGTCTCGGTGAGGTGGTTGGCGACGGGAGCCATGCCGGGAGACAGCACGGCCACGCGTTCGAGGATCGACGCCGCCTCTGCGTACGACTCCTGCCGGCGCAGCACGTACGCCATCAGCTCCATGACGGCGAGGTCGCCGGGGCGGATCCGATCGGCCTGCCGGAGCGCGGCCAGGGCCCGTTCGTAGTCCTTCAGGCCCCAGTAGTAGTAGATGCCGGCGGCGTAGTGGGACAGATGCGAGTCGGGTGCGATGGCCCCGGCCCGGTCCACGGCGGCCTTCGCCGTGGCCAGGCGCTCCGCCGTGCGGTCCCAGTCGAAGTGGCAGAGCCCGGAGTTGGCCCGCGCCAGGGCCACCCAGGCCTCGTGGAACTGGGGATCCCGCGCCACCGCCTTCTCGAGCATGTCGATGGCCAGCAGCCAGTCGTCCCGTCGGAATCGCGACGATTCGAGGATCTCCTGCCCCCGCAGGTAGGCGTGGTAGGCCGCCATGTCCCGGGTGGGCTCGGCGGCGGCCGGGACCGTGCCCGCCGCCGCCAGCGTCACGCCCAGGTTGCGGACCACCTCGGCGGCGATCTCCGACTGCAGGGCGAAGATCTCCTCCATGGCGCGGTCGTAGCGGCTCGCCCAGACCTGCCGGTCGGCGGCGGCGTCGGTCAGCAGCGGCGTCACCCGCACCCGGCTGGCGCCGGCGGCGTCGCGCTGCCAGCGCACCGACCCCTCCAGCACGTAGTCCACCCCGAGGTCGTCGGCGATCTGCTGCATGGACTTGCCGGTGCGGTCGTAGTTCTGGGAGCTGGTGCGCGAGACCACGCGCAGTCCCTCGATCGCGGCGAGGCTGGTGACGATCTCGACGGTCATGCCCGCGGCGAAGTACGCATCCTCCGGCGGGCCCAGGTTCTCGAAGGGGAAGACCACGATGGTCGGCACCGCGGCGGCGGTCGCGGGCGCCGAGCCGACGTCCCCTGCGGCCGGCGACAGCCCGCGCGAACCGAGGCGCACGGCGCCGAAGGCGATCGCCGCCAGCAGGGCCAAGCCGGCGCCCAGCTGCAGGACTCGGCGCCGACTCGGCTTGCGCGCCGACGGCGCGGTGAGCTCCGGCCTCGCGAATTCGCCCGAGTCCAGTTCCTCGCGCAGGACCTGCAGATCGTAGTGGGCGCTGCGGGCCGTCTCGTAACGCCGCGCGGGATCCTTCTCGAGGCACCGGCGGACGATGCGGGCCAACTGGCTCGGCAGATCCGGACGGACCTCGACCACGGGCGTCGGTTGGTCGCGCAGGACCGCCGCGAGGATCGAGAGCTGCGAATCGCCTTTGAACGGCTGCTGGCCGGTCGCCATCTGGTAGAGCAGGATGCCCAGGGAAAAGACGTCCGAGCGGCTGTCCACCGGTTTGCCCTCGGCCTGCTCGGGCGACATGTAGGCCACGGTGCCGACGATGGTGCCCTCGCGGGTCGCCCCGGCGTCGGCGGCGATGGTCTCGTCGTCGGAGCCCGCGTCCGGCCGGTCCATGAGCTTCGCCAGGCCGAAGTCGAGGACCTTCAGGCGGCCCGCGCCGTCGATCATCACGTTGCGGGGCTTCAGGTCGCGGTGGGTGATGCCCTTGGCGTGGGCGGCGGCGACCGCTTCGGTCAGGGCGAGCCCGAGTTCGAAGAACCGCCGCACGGGCAGACCTTCCGGCGGGATCACCTCGTCGAGGGTGCGGCCCTCCACGTACTCCATCACCAGGAACGGCAGGCCGTCGGCCTCCTCCACGGCATGGAGCGTGACGACGTTGGGGTGGTTCAGCGCGGCCACCGCCTGGGCCTCGCGTTCGAAGCGGGCGCGGCGCCCCGCGTCGGCGCTCATCTCGACCGGCAGCAGCTTGAGAGCCACGTCACGGCCCAGCCGCGTGTCGCGGGCGAGGTACACCTCGCCCATGCCGCCGCGGCCGAGGGACGCACGGATCTCGTAGTGTGCGAGCGTCTTGCCGATCAAAGCGCAGTCCCCCGGTTGATTGGCGCACGGCGATGGGCGCCGGCGGGCGCGAGGCCGTGGTTCAAGGTAATCAAGAGATAATGAGTCCGCTTTATGGGAATGGCGGGCGGGGTCAGCCCCCGTCGACGGCGAGCAGGACGCGAGGGGGCAGCAACCAGATCAGGTCCGCGGTCCCGGCCACGGGAGGCGCGTCGCAGCGCAGCAGTGCCGCTCCCCCCTTCTTCATCTCCAGCGAGACGGCGTCCGACGATCCCCCCAGCATCAGCGACAGGATCCCGTGCATCAGGGGTTCGTGGCCCACCAGGACGACACGCTCCGCGTCGGTCCGCGCCTGCAGGGCCGTGAGGACCGAGGCCGGCTGGCTCATCGGTTCGAGTTCGGGGCACGCTGCGGGCGCCGCCCAGCCGCTCTCCTCCTGCAGGATCAGCGCCGTCTGCCAGGCGCGCACGTAGGGGCTGGCGAGCACCAGGTCGGGCGGGTCCCAGACCGTCGCCAGCACGCGCGCGATGCGGCGGAACCGCTCCGCGCCGCCGGTCGTCAGGGGCCGTTCGCAATCGCCGGCCCACGCCCCGGCGCCGCGTTCCTCGGCGATGGCATGGCGGATCAACAGGATTTCCAAGTTCGCCTCCCGGCACGGACCGTCGGCGCGTTCGCCGGGCGGTGCCGCGCTTCAATCATCCGCGTAGCCGAACGAGAACACGACGCCGCGCATCACCCAACCGACGTCGTCGAGCCACACATCCCCTTCGGGGACCATGAAGATGACGTCGACGTCGTCGCGCGGGCCGACTTCGCGCCCGTCGGCAGCTGAATCGTTGTGCTCCACGCCACCCGTGACCGCGAACCGGGCCAGGCAGGCCAGCTTCCCGAGCCGCAGCGGATCCGTCATGGCGTACCGCACCGTGTTGTCGTGCGCCGGCGAGGGCAGGCCGATCCCGACCGCGCCCACCCCGACGAGCGCGAGATCCGCGCGCGTCAGGCGCCGCCCGCAGGCATTGCGGCCACCGAGATAGGCCCGCATTTCGCGGCTCGCGAAGATCGCGTCCAGGGCTTCCCGGCGGACGTCCCCATCGGGACGGTCCAGGTCATCGCCGTAGGGGATGGCGGGAACCGCCGGGTCGAGCAGGCAGTCGATCGCCCGGGCGAACTCGTGGGGCGCGGCGGTCCAGCCGACGGTGAGGGTGTCGCCCGGGAACCGGGTCCAGTCGGTCCATCTGTGCTCGCCGGACAACTCGAGGCGGTAGCGGAGCTGCACGCGCCCGCTGCCCTCGTGGCCGGGCACGTCCCGGATCTCGGGCGTCACCGTGACCGGGCTCCCCCCCCACAGCGCCGTTGCGGTCAACAGGAGCATCGCCAGGACATGCATGCCGATTCCTCCCGCGTCTCGGCGCGGCCCGGGAGATCAGGCCGGTCCCGGGCCGTCCTCCTCGACGTGCGCCCGCGTGAAGCGCGAGAGCAGATCGTACACCACCGGCACCAGCACCAGGGTCAGGAAGGTCGAGAACAGCATCCCGCTGACCACCGTGACACCCAGCGGCCGGCGCGACTCGCCGCCGGCGCCCAGGCCCAGGGCGATGGGCAGGATGCCGAAGATCGTCGAGAAGGAGGTCATCAGGATCGGGCGCAGGCGGATGGCCGCGGCCTGCACGATGGCCTCGCGCGCCGATTCGCCGCCGTCGCGGCGCTGGTTGCCGTACTCCACGATCAGGATGGCGTTCTTGGTCACCAGGCCGATCAGCATGATCAGGCCGATCTGGGAGTAGATGTTCAGGCCCTGTTTCAGGGCGAAGAGCGAGAGCAGGGCGCCCACCACCGCCAGCGGCACCGACAGCAGGATCGTCAGCGGGTGCACGAAGCTCTCGAACTGCGCCGCCAGCACCAGGAAGATGAACAGCACCGCCAAGCCGAACAGGAAGTTCAGGCTGCCGCTGGACTCGCGGTACTCGCGCGACTGGCCCTTCAGCTCGCGGGTCACGCCGGCGGGCAGGTCGTCGCGCACGATGCGGTCCAGGGCGTCCAGCGCCGTGCCCAGGTCCACGCCGGGCGCCAGGCTGGCGCTGAGCGTGGCCGCGCGCACGCGGTTGTAGTGGTTCAGCTCCTTGGGCGCGACGGTCTCGCGGGCCGAGACCACGTTGGCCAGCGGCACCAGCCCCGCCGCCCCGCGCACCAGCAGGCCGCCGATCGCGTCGGGCGTCGCGCGCGCCGAGGGGCGCATCTGGACGATCACGTCGTACTGCTTCGAGCCGCTCTTGTAGTTGCCGACGACGCGGCCGCCGAGCAGGGACTCGAGCGTCGAGCCGATCTCGGCCACCGAGACGCCCAGCTGCCCGGCGCGCTCGCGGTCGATCACGATGTCGAGCTGGGGCTTGTTCAGGCGCAGGTCGGAGTCCAGGTTCACCAGGTAGCCCAGCTGCTGGGCCTTGGCCATCATGACCTGCACCGCCTGGCCCAGCTGCTCGTAGCTG
Organism: Gemmatimonas sp.; assembly: GCA_013824755.1. GTDB lineage: Bacteria > Krumholzibacteriota > Krumholzibacteriia > LZORAL124-64-63 > LZORAL124-64-63 > PNOJ01. The sequence goes on along the minus strand of PNOJ01000046.1, from coordinate 14,384 downwards.
TCGCCCTTGAGCACGTACTCCACGGGGTTGGAGTCGAAGCTGCCGCCGAGGCTGGGCGGATTGATCACGAAGGCCAGCACGCCGGGGATGCCCATCAGCTGCGGGAACAGGCCCCGGACGATCTCCTGCTGGGTGCGGTCGCGCTCGTCGGCGCGCGCGAGGTTCAGGAACAGGAAGCCGTCGGTGACCCGGCCGGGGCCGCCGAAGCCCAGGCCCACGGCCGTGAACAGGCCGCGGCGCTCGGGCAGGGGCAGCAGCGCCGCCTCGACCTGGCGCATCGCGGCGTCGGTGTAATCGAGGGTCGAACCCTCCGGCGCGATCACGATGCCGAAGGCGGCGCTGCGGTCCTCGACCGGCACCAGCTCGCGCGGCAGCAGCCGGTAGACCCACGCCGCGGCCGCGATCATCGCGGCGGCCGACAGCAGCACCAGCGCGCGGTGCCCCAGGCACCAGCGCAGCGTGGCGGCGTAGGCGCGGTTCAGGCCCGCGAAGAAGGCCTCGAAGGACCGCTCGGCCCAGCTCTGACGCTTGCCGCTCAGGGGCGTCAGCATCCGCGAGCAGAGCATGGGCGTCAGGGTCAGGGCCACGAAGCCCGACAGCAGGACGGCCACGGCCACCGAGATGCCGAACTCGCGGAACAGGGTGCCCACCGTCCCGGACAGGAACGACAGCGGGATGAACACCGCCACCAGCGAGATGGTCGTCGAGACGATCGCGAAGCCGATCTCCTTGGTGGCGTCGAGGGTGGCGCGCCGCCGCGACTTGCCCATCTCGAGGTGCCGGTAGACGTTCTCCAGCACCACGATGGCGTCGTCGACGACCAGCCCGATGGCCAGCACCAGCGCCAGCAGCGTCAGGATGTTGATGGTGAAGCCCAGGGCCAGCGCGACCGTCGCGGCGCCCACGATCGAGACCGGGATCGCCAGCACGGGGATCAGCGTGGCCCGCAGGCTCTTCAGGAAGACCAGGATCACCAGGATGACCAGCGCCACCGCGATCAGCAGCGTGTCGCGGACTTCGTGGATCGACTCGCTGATGAACAGCGACGAGTCGAAGGCCACCTCCAGGCGCATGCCCGCCGGCAGCTCCTCGCGCAGCGCCGGCAGGGCCGCGCGCACCGCGGCGGCGACCTCCAGCGTGCTGGCCTTGCCCTGCTTGACGACGCCCAGGCCGATGGCGGGCAGCCCGTTGTAGCGGGTGACGGTGCGCTCGTCCTCGGCGCCGACCGCCACGTCGGCGACGTCGCGCAGGCGCACCACGCCGCCCTCGCGCGCGGCGACGACGACCGCCCCGAACTCCTCGGCCGAGGCCAGCTCGCCGCGGGTCCGCACCGCGAACTCCCGCTGCTCGCCCTCGACGCGGCCGGCGGGGATCTCCGCGTTCTCGCGCGCGAGGGCCGCCGACACGTCGCCGGCGGTCAGCCCGCGCGCGGCCAGCCGCTGCGGGTCCAGCCAGACGCGCATCGCGTAGCGGCGCTCGCCGCCGATGAAGACCGAGCCGACGCCGGGCAGGCGCTGCAGGCGGTCCTTCAGCACGCGGTCCGCGAGGTCCGACATCTCGAGCGTGCCGTGCGCGTCGCTCTGCAGGGCCAGCCAGACGATGGGCTGGGCGTTGGTGTCCACCTTCTCGACGACGGGGTCCTCCGCCTCGGGCGGCAGGCTGCCGCGCGCGCGGGACACGCGGTCGCGCACGTCGTTGGCCGCCTCGTCGACGTCGCGGCCCAGCTCGAACTCGATCGTGATCGTCGAGCCCTGCTCGCGGCTCGACGAGGTGAGGGACTTGACGTCCTCGAGGGTCGAGAGCGTCTCCTCGAGCACGTCGGTGATCTCGGTCTCGACCACGCTGGGGCTGGCGCCGCGGTAGAACGTGGAGACCGAGACGATCGGCGGGTCGATGTCCGGGTACTCGCGCACCGGCAGCCGCGTGTAGGCGATCACGCCCAGCAGCACGATGGCCAGGCTCATCACCGTCGCGAAGACCGGCCGTTGGACGGAGACCTCGCTCAGCTTCATCGGGCCCCTCCTGCGGCGGCCGGTTCGCCGCCGGCCGGCAGGGGGATCACGCGCGCGCCCGGGAAGATCTTCTGGTGGCCGGCCCGCACCACCAGCGCGCCCGGCGCGAGGCCGTCGAGCACCTCCACCAGCGCGGCGGTGCGCAGGCCCAGGGTCACCGGCACGGGCGCCACCGTGCTGTCGGGCTGGATGACGTAGACGAGCATGCGGTCGCCCTGGGCGACCACGGCCTCGCTGGGCAGAGCCAGCGCCAGGGGCCGCTCCTCGAGCACGACCGCCGCTTCGGCCGACATCCCGGGCCGCAGGCGGCCCTCGGCGTTGTCGACCAGGGCCACGACCCCGACGGTGCGGGTGTCCGCGTCGACCACCGGCTCGACGACCGCCAGCGTGCCGGACAGGACCAGGTCGGGGTACGCGGTGGTCCGCACCGCGACCGCCGCGCCGGGACGCAGCGTGCCCAGGTACCGCTCGGGCACCGAGAACAGCAGGCGCAACCGGTCGAGGCGGGCCAGCTCGGTGATCGCCTGGCCGGTGCGCAGGAAGGCGCCGCGGTTGACGCGGCGGGTGCCGGCGGTGCCGTCGAACGGGGCGACGATGCGGGTCTTGGCCAGGCTCGCGCCGGCCACCGCCAGGTCGGCTTCCGCCACCTTCAGGGCCGCCGCGGCGTCGTCGAGGTCCTGGGGGGCGCCGGCGCCCTGGTCGACGACGGCGCGCACGCGGTCGTAGGCGGCGCGGCTCTGCGCGACGCGGGCCCCGGCGCGTTCGTGCTCGGCGCGGGCCTGGGCGTCGTCGAGCCGGGCGATCAGGTCGCCGCGCCGCAGCGCGCCGCCCTCGCGGAAGGGCAGCTCCACGACCAGGCCGTCGATCTCGGTGGCGACCGTAACCTGCTCGGTCGCCTCGAAGGTGCCGACGGCCGTGTAGCTGTCGATCATGGCCGTGGGCGCCGCCGTCGCCGTGACGACCGGCATCGGCGGCATGGCGAAGCCGCCCCCCGCCTTCTCCCGCGCACAGCCCGCGGCCAGGATCAGGGCGAGGGCCGGCAAGAGCGCGCCCGCGGTGCGCGAGGGGACCCCGTGTCGATGAGTCACTGACCGCTCTCCTTGGTGAGGGAACCGTCCGCCGTGAGGCGGCGCAGGTCGGCCGCCGCACGGGCGGCGCGCACCAGCGCCTGGGAACGCCGCTGCTGCGCCGCGGCCAGGTCGGCCGCCAGGCGCACCAGTTCGAAGGCCGTCGTGCGGCCGTTGCGGAACTCGATCAGGCCGATCCGCACCTGCTCGCGGGACGCCGCGACGCCCTCGTCGGCCAGGGCGAGCCGGTCGTCGCTGGCGGCGAGCTCGCGGCAGTCGGCGCGGACCCGCGACTCCAGGTCGCGGCGCGCGGATTCGAGAAGCAGGCCGGCGTACTGCGTGGAGGCCCGGATCCGGTCGCGCTCGCCGCCTCCCGCGCGGCCGCCCAGCGGCAGCGAGAAGCTCACGCCCACGCTCCAGTTCGGGTAGGTCCGCCGCACGACCTGGTCCAGGCTCTCGCCGAGACCGCCGATGTCGGCGGTCTGGATGGTCTCGGGGTCGGCGCCGAACGGCGAGACGATCCGTCGTCCCGAACCGGCCAGACCCGCGCCGCCCAGCGAGCCGAGCAGGTCCAGGCGGGGCCGCGCGTTGCCGGCGGCGGCGTCCGCGAGGGCCTGCAGGGCGGCCACGTTCCGCTCGGCCGACCGCAGCTGGAGGTTATCGGACAGGGCCGCGGCCACCGTCGCCGCCTCGTCCGGCGCCGCGAAGGCGAGCGGCGGCTCGTCGGCGGTCAGGTAGCGGCGGGCGGCTCCCGCCGGGCGGCGCCCGATGAGCGCGGCGAAGGCGTCCGAGGCCTGGTCCAGCGCCTCGCGCCGGTCCAGCACCGCCTGCTCCTGCTCGGCCAAGAACACGCGCGCGCTGGCCACCTGGACGGGTCCGATCAGGCCCGCGTCCGCCCGGACGCGGGTCTCGGCCAGCAGGGAGGCCGCCTGGTCGCGCAGCAGCTGCTGCACGGCGAGGTCGCGCACCGCGCCGTGCAGCTGCCAGTAGGCCGTCTCGACGACGGCGCGCACGCCCAGCACGGCGTCGTCGTGCGCGGCGAGCGCGGATTCGTAGCTGCGTTCGGCCGACACCAGGGCGCCGTCCGCCCCCGCCCCGAAGCCCTTCAGCAGCGGCTGGCGCAGCCCGAGGCGCCCGGTGGCGTCGTACTGCGGGCGCAGCGACGCGAAGGCGTTGTTGCTCTCGGAGCGCACCGCGTCCAGCGCGGCGGTCAGCTCGGTGCCCCAGCGCGACCGCCAGCTCAAGCTCGCGCTGCCCAGGCTCTGCTGCGTCTCCAGGACGCTGGCGCCGGCGAACAGCGAGGCGGTGGGCTGCTCGGAGGAGTTGCGACCCAGCACTGCGGACAGCTCCGGGTCGAAGCCCCCGCGCTCGCGCCGCAGGGCGCCGCGCGCGGCGTCCAGCTCGGCCCGGGCGAGGCGCGCGTCGGTGGAACCCTCGACCGCCGCGAGCAGGGCCTGCTCGAGCGTGAGCGGCTCGCCTTCGATCCGGGCGAGGGTCTGCGCCAGGGCGCTGTCGGGCGCCGCGGCGGCGGGCGGGGCCGCGGCGGACGCCGGTCCGGCCAGGCTCGCGGCGGCGCAGGCCGCCAGGAGCGCCAGGGCGGACGGCAGCCGCCGCCGGAACCATGCGGACGTGATCGGCATGCGCGGGAGCCTCCCGGATCGGATCGGTTCGCGAAAGGGTGCGGGCGCCGTCGGCGCCCGCACCACGGGTCAGGATAATCGCGACGGCGGCGTTCCGCCGCCGGATCAGGCTTGCGGCCCGAAGCCTTCCTTGTAGCGCAGCAGGCGCGCGGGGTTGCCGGCGACGACCGCGCCGGGCGGCACGTCCTTGGTCACCACGGAGCCCGCGCCGACCACCGCGTCGTGGCCGATGCGCACCGGCAGCAGGGTCACGTTGCTGCCGATCGAGGCGCGGTCCTCGATGGTCGTGGACTTCCACTTCTCCTTCTCCGGCTGCGGCGGCATCGTGTCGTTGATGAACATGACGCCGTGGCCGACGAACACGTCGTCGCCGATGGTCACCAGCTCGCAGACGAAGGTGTGGCTCTGGATGCGCGTGCGGTCCCCCACCTTGACGCCGTTCTGCAGCTCGACGAAGGTGCCGATCATGCTGTCGCGGCCCACCTCGCACTCGTACATGTTGACGAAGTTCCAGATCCTGGTGCCTTCGCCGATCCTGCAGTTGCGGATGATCTGCTTGTCGTTCACGGGGTAGCTCATCGCCTCTCCTCGTCTGCGGTTTCGGGTTGCGGTCCCGGTGGTGACGGTCACTGTCGGCCCGCGGCGTCGCGCCCGTCGGGGCGCAGCAGCTCGCGGAAATGCGCTTCGACCTCGTCGAGCATCCGCCCGTGCGAGTACAGCTCGCCGGCCCGCCGCCGGCCCGCGCCGGCCAGGCGCGCGGCCAGCGCCGGGTCGTCGAGCAGGGACGCGACGGCCGCACGCCAGCCTTCCCCGTCGTCGGGATCGCGCAGCAGGCCGGCCACGCCGTCCGGCACGATCTCCGGCAGGTTGCTCGCCCGCGCCACGACGACCGGCTTGCCCGCGGCCATCGCCTCGACCACGGCGTAGCCGAAGCCCTCGCGCCGCGCCGGGTGGCAGAAGACGTCGATCCCCTGCAGCAGGCGGGGCACGTCGTCGCGGAACCCGAGCAGGCGCAGGGCGTCCCCGGCGCCGGCGTCGCGGGCCGCCGCCAGCAGGGCGCCGCGCTCCGGCCCCTCGCCGACGAGCCACAGCTGCAGTCCGGGATGCGAGGCGCGCAGGGCGCCGAGCTGCCGCACGACCACGAGGTGGTTCTTGCGCGTGGTCAGCTCGCCGACCATCCCGAGCACCGGCGTCCCCGGCCCGGCGCCGGCCTCGGCGCGCACCTCGGCGCGCGCGGCGGCGCAAGCGTCGTCATCCAGGGCGTAGCGGCCGATGTCGATCCCGTTGCTGATGACCCGCACCTTGTCCGGGGGCAGCCAGGGCGCGCTCGCCAGCAGGGTCGCGCGCGTCGCCAGCGAGTTGGCGATGACCCCCCCGGCTACCTTCAGGTACGCCAGCTTGTGCGAGACCTTGCCGCCCAGCGGCGATTCGCTGCCGCGCCGCGGCACGACCACGGCGCCGGCCAACCGCGCGGCGGGTCCCGCGACGCGCAGCACCTTGTCCATGTTCAGGCAGAGCAGGTCGATCCGGCGCCGCCGGCACAGCCGCCAGTAGCGCCAGGAGAGGGCCGGGTCCAGGTCGCCGTGGAAGACCAGCTCCGTCACCGCGAGCCCGGCCGCCCCGGCTCGCCGCGCCAGCTCGCTGCCGCGGGCGCAGGCCAGCTCGACGTGGTGGCCCCGGTCGCGCAGACCCAGGGCCGTCGACAGCATCCAGTGCTCGCCGCCCCCCCACTCCTCCAGGCAACTGCTGAACAGGATCCTCACGGGTGGTGCCCCGAACGTGCTGGTGGCCGAACGGCGCGCCGGCGCGCCGCGTCCACGAATGAAACTTGTAATTCCCGGTTGTTCAACGAGAATATTCGACGGGCGGCCCCGCGTCGGGACCGCCCACGCACGGAAGGTCGCGATCCTGGACACCCTGGCCGCATTCCTGATCGTCAAGAACGAGGAGCGCCTGCTGCCGCGCTGCCTCGCCAGCCTCGCGGGGCTGGTCGACGAGCTGGTCGTGCTGGACACCGGCAGCGACGACGGCACGGCCGGCATCATCGACGCGGCCGCCGCGGGCGGCGCCTTCCCCCGGGTCGTCGCCGACCGCGTCGAGTTCCGGGGCTTCGGCGAGGCCTGGCAGACGGCGCTGGACCGCGTGACCGCGGACTGGGCGCTGTGCATCGCCGCCGACGAGGAGCTGTCGCCCGCCCTGCGCGAGCGTATCCGCGGGCTGAAGGCCGGCGACGGCCTCGGGCAGCACGACGGCTGGGTGCTGCACCGCGTCAACACCGTGCTGGGCAGGCGCATGCGCGCGCGCTGCCTCGCCCGCGACCACACCCTGCGGCTGGTCCGCCGCGGCCGGGCGCGCTTCACCCCTTCGCTGGTCCACGAGAGCCTGCAGCTCGCGCCGGGCGCCACGGCGGGCCGGCTCGACGAGCCGCTGCTGCACGCGGCCATGGACGACTGGCGCGCCTACCTGCGCAAGGTGGACCGCTACACCACGCTGGACGCCCTGGGCGACAAGTACCGCTTCCGCTGGTGGCACCTGGCGACCACCGGCCCGGCCACCTTCTGGCGGCAGTACGTGATGCGCACCGGCTTCGTCGACGGCTGGCCGGGCTTCGTCTGGTCGGCGACCTCGGCGATCGGCGCGGTGATGCGCGACTGGAAGCTGCTGCGGCGGACGCGGGGCCGCGTTGACGCCGCCCCCCACGACGGGTAGAGTCGCACCCGACGCAACGACCCGCATCCCGGGAGGGACCATGGGCAGGATCATCGTGACCGGCGGCGCCGGTTTCATCGGCGCCAACGTCGTGCGCGGGCTCAACGCCCGCGGCATCGACGACATCGTGGTCGTGGACCGGCTGCGCGACGGCGCCAAGTGGCGCAACCTGCTGGGCCTGCGCGTCGAGGACGTCGTGGACAAGGACGACTTCCGGCTGGACGTGCGCGAGGGCGCGCTGGCCGCCGACATCGACGCCGTGATCCACCTGGGCGCCTGCAGCAGCACCACCGAGTCCGACGCCGACTACCTCCTGGACAACAACTACCGCTACACCCGCGAGCTGTGCGAGTGGTGCCTCGAGGAGGGGATCCGCTTCGTCTACGCCAGCAGCGCCGCCACCTACGGCGACGGCGCGCTCGGCTACAGCGACGAGGACTCCGCGACGCCCGGCCTCGCGCCGCTGAACATGTACGGCCTCTCCAAGCACCTGTTCGACCTCTGGGCGCTGCGCCGCGGCCACCTGGACCGCATCGCCGGCCTGAAGTTCTTCAACGTCTACGGCCCGCACGAGGACCACAAGGGCGACATGCGCTCGGTCGTCCACAAGGCCCACGGCCAGATCCTGGCGGACGGCCGGGTCCGGCTGTTCAAGTCCTACCGCCCGGAGTTCCCCGACGGCGGCCAGGTGCGCGACTTCCTGGACGTGCGCGACGCCGTGGACGTCGTGCTGTGGCTGCTCGACCGCCCGGCGGTCAACGGCCTGTTCAACTGCGGCACCGGCGAGGCGCGCAGCTGGAACGACCTGGCGGCCGCCGTCTTCGCGGCCCTGGGCCGCGAGCCCCGCCTCGACTACATCGAGATGCCCGAGCAGCTGCGCGGCAAGTACCAGTACCACACGCAGGCCGACCTCGCGAAGCTGCGCCGCGCCGGCTACGACCGGCCCTTCACCCGCCTCGAGGACGGGATCCGCGACTACGTCCGCGGGCACCTGTCGCCGCAAGCATCCTGAGCGAACGGCAGAGGCGAGGCCGCGGGGCCTCGCCTCTGCTGGAGACGATTTCGAGGCCGGAACCTATTTGAACAGCGCCTTGATCTCGCCGAAGCTCAGGTCCTCGTTGCCGACCGTGCAGTCGGTCAAGCAGATCGCGTTGGCGATCGGCTCCAGCCTGAACGTGCCGAAGCTGAACGCCAGCATCCCCGTCGCGGAGTTGTAGCAATCGCCCAGGTGGACGGTCGTGTCGTCGTACCAGTAGTCGTCCATCAGGAGGAACTGGCCGGGCGACTCGTAGGACTCGACCTGCCACTCGCCGTAGGAATTGGGGGCGGTGGTCACGATCATGCCGTCGGTGACCATGATGAAGCAGCCCTCGTAGGGCTCGGCGGCGGCGGCGAGCTCGGCCACCGTGACCGGCAGCGGGTAGATGGCGCCCATGTGCTCGCCGAGCACCGTGACGTAGCCGGTGGGGTCGGTGAAGACGTTGATCTCCGTGAAGTTGTAGTACTCCTCGTAGAGGCCGGCGACGTTCACCAGCTGGCCCACCGTGACGCCGGGAGCGGTGCTGGTGAAGACCCAGACGCCGGCGTAGGGGGCGTTCGGATCCTCGGTCATGAAGAAACCGTTGTAGCGGACGCCGGTGACGACGGCGCCGTTGACCACGACCTCGGCGCCGATGGTGTAGGCGCCCGTCTGCAGGTCGATGATGGTGCCGGCGGCGGCCGGCAGGGCCGCCAGCAGCAGCAGTGCGGTAACGAGCAGTTTCATCACGACAGCCTTTCGTCCGGGTGCGGGCTCCCGCGAGCGCACGCGGGGCGCTCCGTGGGGACGGGAGCCGATGGCATCGGATCCTAGCACGAATCGGGATGATTCTGCAAACGCCGTCAAAATAGGGGATCATTTCACGGATGCGCCGGATGGGCAAACGAAGGGGCCGCCCGGCGGGCGACCCCTCCAACGGACCCCCGTTAGGGTCTGATCACCGATACAGCGCCTTGACCGCCCCGAAGCTGAGGCTCTGGTTGGCGACCGTGCAGTCGGTGTCCGCGGTCGTGAAGACCTTGAAGATCCACAGGCCGCCGAACCACTGGTACATGCCGTAGGCGTTGTTGTAGCAGTCGCCCAGGTCGACCGTGGCGTAGTCGTAGAAATAGTCGTCGAAGATCACTTCGCGGCCGGTCTCGACCGAGGAGGCGCGCCACATGCCAGCGGGCAGCAGCTCCTGGACGATGAGGCCGTCGGTGATCGTCACGACATGGCTCTCCCAGGCTTCGGGGTCGGCCTGCAGCCGCGTGGTGGTCAGCTGGAAATCCGGCACGGGGCTCGCGCCCCTGATCGTGGCGTGGGCGTCGCCGGGGTAGAGCAGGTTGATCTCGGCGCGGCCGTTGAAGTCGCGGGTCAGCCCCTTCACGTCGACGAGGTCGCCGATCGCGACCGCGGGCACGGCGCCCACGTAGACCCAGATGGCCGTGTAGGGCCCGGCGGGCAGCTCGGTCATCGTGAAGCTGCTGTTCTGGACGGCGGTCACCACGGCGCCGACGATCTCGACCACGCTGCCCTCGGGGATGACGCCCGTGCGGATGTCGTGGATGACGCCGGCCTGCGCGACCGACGCGAGACTCAAGGCCAGGAGGGATGCGATCACAAGCTGCTTCATTGTCGGCTCTCCTGTAGGCTGTCGGCGGCGACCATCGCCGCGCTCGGTGCTCGTTCCTGTGCTCGCTGGATCCTGGGGAGATCTGTTGCGAACACCAATACTATAACACAAAATTCAGAACAACGGCACAATTAATAATTGCACGATTCAAGAGCCGCAAGCGGGCAAATAGAGATGATGTGTTGTAAACAAACATGTTACAAGATTTTCGAGGATGGAGATTATTTCATATTAGGAGTAGTTTTGTCGTAAAAAAAGCCCGGAGCCGCAGGGCTCCGGGCCGGATCCGACGTGCCGATACGGATCAGCGCGAGTAGAACTCGATGACCAGCGGCACCTCGCACATCAGGGGGACCTCCGACCGCGGGGGGTCGTAGTTGAACTTCACCGTCATGGACTTCTTGTCGCGCTCCAGGTAGGGCGGCACGGTCTGCGACGTGTCCAGCGCGATCTGGATGCAGTCGAGGTTGCGGCTCTTCTCGCGGATGCCGACGACCTGGCCGGGGCGCACGCGGTAGCTGGCGATGTTGACCTTGCGGCCGTCGACCAGGATGTGGCCGTGGCTCACGTACTGGCGCGCCGCGTAGATCGAGCGGGCCAGGCCGCCGCGCAGGACCACCGTGTCCAGCCGCGACTCCAGCTCCTGCACCAGCGAGTTGACCATGTCGCCCTTGCGCGAGGCCTTCGCGTAGTAGTTGCGCAGCTGGCGCTCGTGGATGTTGTACTGGGCGCGCAGCTTCTGCTTCTCCAGCAGCTGGGTCTTGTACGGCGACATCTTGCGGCGCCGCATCTGCTGCAGCTTGCCGTGCTGTCCGGGCGGGTAGGGCTTGCGGTCGAGGTAGCGCTCGGCCTTCGGCGACAGGGGGATCCCCAGCGCGCGGGACTTCTTGATCTTAGAACCGGTGAACTTCACGTCACTGCCTCCAGGGCGTCTCGGGTTCGCGAAGGCCGTCGTGCTCGATCGTCGGACGATCGTCAATGGATTGACGGTGGCTTCACCTGCGGGCCGGCGGGCGTGGAGACCGTCCCCGCAGGGCGCCGCTCTCACGCATCCATCACCTAGGTCCGTATCGGCCCGGAACAGGCAAGGGTAGGCTTTCGACGCCGCGATGTCAAGACGCGGGACCCGGACCGCCCGCGGGAGCCGGGGCCCGGGTCAGGCGAAATCCCGCTGCACGCCCCGGAATTCCGGCAGCCGCGCCAGGCCGCGCAGCGCCTCGAGGTCCTTCAGCACGACGCGGCGCCCCTTGACCTCGATCAGGGTCTGGTCCTGGAGTTGGCGCAGGATGCGCGACAGGGAGGGCTGGTTCATGTTGAGCATGGTGGCGAGGTCGCGTTTGCGGGTCGGCAGCTCCACCTGCGCGGCCGTGACGAAGCCGGCGTAGGGGTTCTTCTCGTGGAGCCCCACGAGGTAGCGGGCCAGCCGCTGGGCGCCGTCGCAGAGGGTCAGCTCGTCGATCTTCTCGATGAGCTGCTCCAGCCAGCAGGCCATGACCTGCAGGATGTAGCCCTGCAGGACGGGCCGGCGGGTCATGTAGTCGAGGAAGGGGGCGCGGGGGAAGCGCAGCAGGGTGCTCGGCTTCAGGGCGACCGCGGTCACGGGGTGGCTCGCCATGAAGAGCGAGGCCTCCCCGAACACGGCCTGCCGCTCGGCGAGATGGACGATGTGCTCGCGGTAGCCGGGACCGGAGCGAATCAGCTTGACCTGGCCCTCGCAGACGAAGTAGACGCCTTGCGGCGGGTCCCCCTCCTCGAAGAGCGTCGCGCCGGCCTCGCAGTCGATCGTCTCGGCCATCTCCAGCAGGACCCCGCAGATCTCGGGTCCCACCTTCCCACCGAACGGGCTGTCGGCCAGCTGGTCGGCAAGATGCGGTTTGCTCGTTGCGTCCATGGATCCCCCCATCCCCCCGGCTCGGCGCGTGGACCGGGATCATCCCTCATATACCGGACAGAATCAACCCCCCAGGACACCCCCCCATCAACGACGAAGGCGCCGCAGGCGCGGCGCCGGGGCGGGGACGTGGACGGGGGTGCCGCGCGGACGGCACCCCCTGTTCGCGTTCGGCTCGCCGGGCGGGCGTCGCTCAAACCCCCGCGGCGTGCTCCACGCGGATGCTCACCGAACCGTCCATCTCCGAGCGGAGGTCGGGCTTGGCCACGGCCTCGACCTTGATCCAGTCGTCGGAGAGCAGCATGCAACCGACCAGGAACTCGGCCACGACCTGGGCGCGGTCCTGGGCCAGGCGCTTGTTCTCGGCCTGCACCACGACCTTCAGCGGCGAGTAGGGATGGTCCTTGCGGATCTGGTCCGCCGCGCGGGTCAGCCAGCCGCGCCCGCTGTCGCGCAGCAGCGTGCCGCCCTTCTGGAAGACCTCGTCGCCGGTGAACTCGAGCCGGCGCTCGTTCTTCTCCCGGAAGTCCACGGCCGGGATGCGGAAGCTGATGCCCGCGTAGTTGTAGGTGTTGGTCCCCTTGTCGGTGACGCTGAACACGTAGCTGTAGGGGTAGCCCACCTGCAGCATCTCGTTCAGGTCGCCGCGGCCGTCCCAGGCGACCTGGCCCGGCGGCTGCCCCTTGTCCTCGAAGTGGCGGAACGGGGCGCCCCGGAAGTCGGTCACCGTCAGCGCCCAGCGGCGGGCCTGGTGCCCTTCGGGGTCTTCCGGATAGAACGTCACCACCGGCGGCTGCGCCGGATCCCGCAGCCAGCAGTGCGGCGCCTGGTCGCTGTGCAGGTCGCGGGGGTTGTTCAGGAAGGGCTGCAGGCCTTCGACGGGGCTGATCGCCAGCACCGCCTCGTCGAGGTCCGTGAAGAACGTGTCGATGATCGCGGCGCTGAGCGCGACCTCGAACGTGCTCTTGGTGATGTCCTGCAGGACCTGGTTCTCGGCCTCCACGACCATTTCGGGCAGTCCCTGGTCGGGAGCCGTCACCTGTTCCGTCACGGCGGGGGCCGGGGCGCTGCCGAACAGGAGGCAGACGCCCGCGGCGATGGTCAACAATCCCCTGAAGTCGTTGCGAGTCATGATGTGTGTCCTTTGACTCAGGTTCGTCGGCTATGGAGTTGTCGGGAGTCCGCCTAGTTGAGGCGGAAGACGATCGTGATCACCCCCCACTGCTCGACACGGTCCGCTCCGGCCAGGGGCTCGAAGCGGAACTGCTTGACGGCGTCCATCGCGGCGCGGTTCAGGTCGCGGTGGGCCGAGGTCTGGTCGAAGTACATGTTGTCCTTGACGCGGCCGTCGGGCAGGACCGTGAAGTGCACGGCCACCACGCCCTCCCAGCCGGCCTTGCGGGCCGCCTCGCTGTAGACGGGCATGGAGCTGGCGACGACCTTGCGGTCGCTGATCTGGCCGCTGATGGTCATCGAGACGCCCTTGCCGCCCATGGCCTTGGCCTGGGTCTCGGCCAGCTGCGTCTGCGGCGGCGCCGTCGGCTTGCTGGTGGCCTGGGCCACCGCCGCGGCGCTGGGCGCTTCGGCCGGCGCCTGCTGCCGGCCGCGCAGGCTGGCCTGGCCGGTGGGGCCGGTCGCGCCGCCGGGGCCGTAGTCCAGGATGGTGGTGCGGCCCTGCGTGGAGCGTGCGGGCGCCGCCACGTCGACGGCGGCCGCGGCCCGGCGCTCGTTGTCCTTGGCGGTCTGGACGAGCGCGGCCACCGAGCCCTGGTAGGCCGTCTGGCCCTCCTCGAGGCGGCCGCCGACCAGGCCGGCGTGGCCCGTCTCGCTGCCGCCGGTGGCCACTGCAGCGCCATGCGCCCGCCGCCGGACGACGTCCCGCCCTGCCCGACCTCGAAGTCGACCTCCGAGAGGTCCACGTTGCTCTTGCGCCCGACCAGCGCCACGTCGTTGCCCTGGAACGCGGCCTGCGCCTCCCGCGACGTCAGGCGCGGCGCGTTCGCGTCCGCGGCCAGGGCCGAGGGGTCCCGCAGGTTGCGCGTGTCGAGCCGCGGCGCGGCGTCGGCGAAGGTCCGGGAGTCCAGCTGGCGCGAGGTGGTGTCCAGGAACTGCCGCTGCTGGGCGGACGACAGGCGCGGCGCGTCGACGTCCGCGGCCTGGCGGTTCTGCAGCAGCGGCCGCGTCGCCAGCCGGTTCGGCAGGGTCTGCAGCAGCTGCCGGCTCTGCAGCGCGGGCTGCGGGGCTTGCGGCTGCGGGACCGGAGCTTCCTCGAGCTTCGCCTCTTCCGGCGCCTCCTGCTTCGGCTGGACCACGGGCTGGGTCTTGACGCGCACCTTCTGGGCCACGTCCTCGCCGTAGCGGGCCTCGATGTAGGCGATCTCGGTCAGTTCGTCGATGGCCTCGCCGGCCTT
>PNOJ01000045.1 GCA_013824755.1 Gemmatimonas sp. | reverse complement strand
ACGGCGTCCACCCCGGCCTCCGCGTAGGCGCCGACGGTCTCGAGGTCCACGTTGCCGCTGGCCTCCAGCCGGGTGGCGCGGCCGCGCGAGGGGCCGGCGTCCCGCCGGCGCACGGCCTCGGCCGCGAGGTCGGGCGCGAAGTTGTCCAGGAGGATCCACTCCACGCCCAGGGGCAGCGTCTCGTCCAGCTGCGCGAGGGTGTCGACCTCCACCTCGACGGCCAAGCCGGGGAACAGCGACCGCGAGCGGGCCACGAGGTCCGCGAGCGGCGCCGCGCGCGCCGCCCAGTGGTTGTCCTTCAACAGGACGCGGTCGTACAGGCCGAGCCGGTGGTTCGTGCCGCCGCCGCAGCGCACCGCGTACTTGTCGAGCAGGCGGAAGCCGGGCAGGGTCTTGCGCGTGTCCAGCACCGCGCAGCGCGTGCCCGCCACCCGGTCGACGTACCGGGCGGTCAGGGTGGCGACGCCGCCGAGGCGCTGCAGGAAGTTCAGCGCCGTGCGCTCGCCGGTCAGGATGGGCGCCGCCGGACCGGCGAGCCGCGCGAGGCGGCGCCCCGCGACGACGCGCTCGCCGTCGGCGGCGAGCGGCTCGACGAGCACGTCCGGGGACAGGCGCCGGTACAGCCGCGGCAGCAGCGGCAGGCCGGCCACGACGCCGTCGCGGCGGGCGACGATCCAGCCCTCGGCGCGCAGGCCCGGCGCGACGGCGACGGCGGTCGTCACGTCGCCCGCGCCCACGTCCTCGGCCAGGCTCGCGTCCAGCAGCGTCTCGAGCCAGGCGCCGCTGGGGAAACCGTAGTCGTCGCGTCGGTCCGGCATGCTCCTCCTAACCCGTCCTGAGCTGCGGCAGGCCCCACTGGGCGCGCAGGTCCTCGAGCCGGTCGCGCAGCTCGGCGGCCAGCTCGAAGTCCAGCGCGGCGGCGGCGGCCTCCATCTCGGCCTCCAGCATCTCGACGATCTCGCGCGGGGTCTGGGGCAGGCCGGCGGCCAGCGCGCCGGGCGTGGGGACGGCCGCGTCCCGGGCCCGCGAGGCGCCGCCGCGCGTCTCCTCGCCCGCCGCCAGCGTGGCCTGCAGGATCTCCTCGCGCGTCTTGAGGATCGTGCGCGGCGTGATGCCGTGCTCCGTGTTGTAGGCGATCTGCTTGGCGCGGCGGCGCTCCATCTCCCCGATCGCCCGCCGCATGGAGTCGGTCATGCGGTCGGCGTACATCACGACGCGACCCTCGGCGTTGCGCGCGGCGCGGCCGGCGGTCTGGATCAGCGAGCGCTCCGAGCGCAGGAACCCCTCGCGGTCCGCGTCCAGCACGGCCACCAGCGCCACCTCGGGCAGGTCCAGCCCCTCGCGCAGCAGGTTGACGCCCACCAGCACGTCGCACTCGCCCAGGCGCAGCCGGCGGATGATCTCGACGCGATCCAGGGCCGCGATGTCGGCGTGCATGTAGGCGACGCGCAGGCCCAGGCGCTGCAGGTACTCGCTGAGGTCCTCGGCCATGCGCTTGGTCAAGGTGGTGACCAGGACGCGCCCGCCGGCCGCGACGACGGCGCGGGCCCGCCCGATCAGGTCGTCGACCTGGCCCGCCACCGGCACGAGGTCCACGGGCGGGTCGGTCAAGCCGGTGGGGCGGATGACCTGCTCGACGAACTCCCCGTCGCAGGCCGCCATCTCGTAGTCGCCCGGCGTCGCCGAGACGAAGATGGTCCGCGGCATCATCCCCTCCAGCTCCTCGAAGCGCAGGGGGCGGTTGTCCAGGGCGCTGGGCAGGCGGAAGCCGTGCTCGACGAGCGTCTCCTTGCGCGAGCGGTCGCCGCGCCACATGGCCGCCAGCTGCGAGACGGTCACGTGCGACTCGTCGATCACGAGCAGGAAATCGTCGGGGAAGTAGTCGAACAGGCAGGCCGGCCGTTCGCCGGGCTTGCGGTCGTCGAAGTAGCGCGAGTAGTTCTCGACGCCGTTGCAGTAGCCGACCTGGCGGATCATCTCCATGTCGTAGCGGGTGCGCGCAGCGAGGCGCTGGGCCTCGACGGCGCGGCCCGCGGCGTCGTACTCGGCCAGCCTGGCCTCGAGGTCGCGGCCGATGTCGTCGAGGATCGCCTCGAGGCGGTCCTTCTCCACCACGAACTGCCGCGCCGGGTGCACCTGCGCCTCCGGCACGAGCAGGCGGGGGCGCCCGGTCAGGCCGTCGACGAAGCCCAGCCGCTCGATCGTCCCGCCGAAGAACTCCACGCGCAGCACGCGCTCGTCGAAGGCGGCGCGGACGTCGACGGTGTCGCCGCGCACGCGGAAGGTGCCGTAGCCGCCCTCGTCCCGGCGCTCGTAGTGGATCCCCACGAGCCGCTGCAGGAAATCGTCGCGCTCCAGGGGCTGACCGGTCCGCAGCGACAGGATGTTGCGGTGGAAGGTGTCGGGGTTGCCGAGGCCGTAGATGGCCGACACGCTCGCCACGACGATGACGTCCTTGCGCGTCAGCAGCGAGGACGTGGCGCGCAGGCGCAGGCGCTCGATCTCCTCGTTGATGCTGACGTCCTTCTCGATGTAGGTGCCGGTGGCCGGCACGAAGGCCTCCGGCTGGTAGTAGTCGTAGTAGGAGATGAAGTACTCGACGGCGTTGTCGGGGAAGAAGCCCTTGAACTCGCCGTAGAGCTGGGCGGCGAGCGTCTTGTTGTGGCTGAAGACGAGGGTGGGCAGGCCGGTCTCGGCGATCACGTTGGCCAGCGTGAAGGTCTTCCCGCTGCCGGTCACCCCCAGCAGGGTCTGGCGCGCGCGGCCCTCGAGCAGGCCGGCGGTCAGGGCGCGGATCGCCGCCGGCTGGTCGCCGCGGGGCTCGAACGGGGCCTGCAGGCGGAAGGCGCTCACCACGGTTCCTAACGGTCCAGCAACGAGCGGTCCAGGACCCATTCGCGGCCGACGAGGCGCGTGGGGATGGGCACGGGCCGGCCGTTGAGGGTGACGGTGACATCCTCGGCGGCGGAGAGCTTCAGCAGGAAATGGTCGCGCGCGCCCCAGTAGGAGACGTTGCGCCAGCCGAGCGGGTAGACGACGCCCGCGGTCACGCCCTCCGCCGGCAGGCCCGCCGGCCGGGCGGTCCACAGCACGTCGGGGGCGTTGCGCAGGCCGTCGGCGCCCACCGCGTAATCGACGCGGCCCCGCGTCACGACGCGCAGCACCAGGGGCCAGTGCGACCCGTCGGCGAAGACCAGGTTGCGGTCGCCCGCGGGCAGGGCGGCCAGGACGGCCAGTTCGTCGGCCGAAGGCGAGACCAGGCGGGGCGGCGCCGCGGCCGGCGACGACGGCAGGGAATCCGACGACGCGGCGGCGAGGCTGTCGGACGGGGCGGCGGGGCCGGTCGCGGCGCTGTCGGCCCCGGCGCCGGTCGCTACGGAGTTCGCGGCGGCGGAATCGGCGAGCGCGGAATCGGCTGCGACGCGCGCCGTCAGCGGGCTCCAGGCCTCGCGCAGGGAATCGCCCAGCGCATCCCGACGCTGCCGTCCGGGATCGGCGTCCGCGTCGGCGACCGGTCCGCTGCCGTCGTCGCGGGAGCCGTCACCGCCGCCCGCGAGCCGCACGATCGCCAGCACGAGCAGCACCGCGGCCAGCACGGCCGCCGACAGCAGGGCGACGCGCCGCCAGGGGAAGGCGGCCGCGTGCCGGATCTCGGTCTCCTGGGTCCAGACCGGTCCGACGGCGGGGGGCGCCTCGTCCGCGGGCCGGCGGCTGTCGTGGGCGGCCAGGAGGTCGTGCGGGTCCAGGTCCAGGGCCTCGGCGCACGTGCGCAGGAAGCTGCGCACGTAGAGCGGGCCCGAGAGCTGCTCGTGGTCGTCGGCCTCGAGCGCGCGGAGCTGGTTGACCGGGATGCGCGTGGCGGCCGCGAGGTCGGCCAGCGACAGCCCCGACGCCTCGCGGGCCGCGCGCACCAGGGCGCCCGGGGTCGTCGAGGCGGGGCGGTCGTTCTCCACGGCGGGCTCCTCGGGTTTCAATCCCCCAACGCGTCGAGCCGGCGGCGCAGCGCCTCGGCGCGCGCCTCGCTCTCGGCGAGCATCTCCTGCTGGCGGGCCACCACCTCGGCGGGCGCCCGGGCGATGAAACTCTCGTTCGTGAGCTTCCGGCGGTTAGCTTCGACGAAGGCGACCGCCTTGTCCAGTTCCTTGCCGAGGCGCGCCCGCTCGCGCTCCAGGTCGACCAGCCCCTTCATGAGCAGGAAGACCTCGACCGCCCCGGCCACGCCCGTTCCCGCGGGGTGCGGGTCGGGCCCGCCCTCGACGACCTCGACGGCCTCGAGCTTCGCCAGCAGGGCGATCAGGCCGGCATCCTGCGCCAGTTCGGCGCGGCGGGCGGGGTCGGCCGCGCGCAGCACCGCCGTGCCGCGGCGTCCGGGCGGCACGTCCAGATCCGTGCGCAGGGAGCGGATCACGCCCACGGTCTCGACGACCTGGGCGAAGCGGGCGGCGGGGGCCGCCCAGGGCAGGCGCGCGCCGTCGCCGACGGGGAACGGCGAGACCATCAGCCGCCCGCGGGCCGGCGGCAGCCAGCTCCAGAGCTCCTCGGTGATGAAGGGCATCACCGGGTGCAGCAGCTTGTAGCTGGCGCCCAGCGCGACGACCGCGAGCGCCGCCGCCTCGCGCCGCCGGTCCGCGTCCCGCAGGCGGGGTTTGACCGCCTCGAGGTACCAGTCGCACAGCTCGTGGCGGAAGAAGTTGTAGGCCGCGTACGCGGCGTCGTTCAGGCGCCGCTTCTCCAGGTTCCCGTCGACCTCGGCGGCGACGGCCGCCAGGCGGTTCATGATCCAGAGGTCCTCGAGTTCCAGATGCGAGGCGCGGAAGGCGAAGGCCGGCGGCGCGCCGAAGACCTGGCCCCACAGCGCGGCCGCAGCCGCGGCGGGGTCGGCGGCGAGGTCCGCCAGCACGCCCAGGTCGCAGGTCGTCGCGGCGCCCGCCGCGGCCCCGTCGCTCCCGGCGTCCAGCCCGGACTCGTCCCAGGCGCCCAGGACCAGCTTGGAGGCCTGGAAGACCTTGTTGCAGAAGTTCCGGCCGACCTCGAGCGTCTCCTCGCCGAAGAAGACGTCCTGGCCGGTCGGGGTCAGCATGACCATCGACATGCGCAGCGCGTCGGCGCCGTACTTCTCCATCAGCTCGACCGGGTCGGGGCTGTTGCCCAGCGACTTGCTCATCTTGCGGCCCTCGGCGTCGCGCACCAGGCCGTGGAAGAGCACCTCGCGGAACGGCGGCTCGCCCAGGAAGTGGTACGAGGCCATGATCATCCGCGCGACCCAGAAGAAGATGATGTCCGGGCCGGTCACCAGCACCGACGTCGGGTGGTACGCGCGCAGGTCCTGCGTGTCGCGCGGCCAGCCCAGCGGCGAGAAGGTCCACAGCCAGCTGGAGAACCAGGTGTCCAGGACGTCGGGGTCCTGCGTCAGCGCGGCCGAGCCGCAGCCGGGGCAGGCCGTCGGCGCGTCGACCCGGCAGATCTCGAGGCCGCAGTCGTCGCAGTTCCAGACCGGGATGCGGTGCCCCCACCACAGCTGGCGCGAGATGCACCAGTCGCGGATGTTGCCCAGCCAGTTGTGGTAGACGCCCACCCAGCGCTCGGGCAGCAGGGTGATGGTGCCGTCGTCGACGGCCCGCACGCCCGCCGCGGCCAGGGGCGCCATGCGCAGGAACCACTGGCGCGACAGGTACGGTTCGATGATGTGGCCGCAGCGGTCGTGGTGGCCCACCTGGTGGACGTTCTTCGCCTCGCCGTCGTGCAGGCCCTGCTCCTGCAGGGCGGCCAGCACGGCCCGGCGCGCCGCGAACCGGTCCAACCCGGCGAAGGCTCCGGCCGCCGCGTTCATCACGCCGCGCTCGTCTATGCAGACGACCTGCGGCAGGCCGTGGCGCCGCCCCACTTCGAAGTCGTTGGGGTCGTGGGCCGGGGTGATCTTCACGAAGCCGGTGCCCTTCTCGGGGTCGGCGTGGTGGTCGCCGATGATCGGGATCTCGCGCCCGGTCAGGGGCAGCTTCACGCGCCGTCCGATCAGGTGCCGGCGCTCGGGGTCGTCGGGGTGCACGGCCACGGCGGTGTCCCCGAACATCGTCTCGGGCCGGGTGGTGGCCACGGTGACGTGGCCCTCGCCGTCGGCCAGGGGGTAGCGCAGCCGCCACATCGCGCCCTGGACCTCGCGGTGGTCCACCTCGTCGTCGCTGATCGCGGTCAGGCAGTGCGGGCACCAGTTCACGAGGTAGAGGTCGCGCACGATCAGGCCCTGCTCGCGCAGGGTCACGAAGGCGTGGGCGACGGCGTGCGAGCGCGCCTCGTCCATGGTGAAGGCCTCGCGCGGCCAGTCCAGCGAGCAGCCCAAGCGCCTCAGCTGGCTGGTGATGACGCCGTGGGTCTGGTGCTTCCAGGCCCAGGCCCGCTCCAGGAAGGCCTCGCGCCCCATGGCGTGCTTGTCGAGGCCCTCGGCGCGCAGATTCTTCGAGACGACCTGCTCGGTGGCGATGCTGGCGTGGTCGGTGCCCGGGACCCACAGGGTCGGCCGGCCGCGCATGCGCATCCAGCGGATCAGCACGTCCTGGATGGCGTTGCTCAGGCAGTGCCCCATGTGCAGCACGCCGGTGACGTTCGGCGGCGGCAGCGTGATCACGAAGGGGTCGCCGGCGGCGTCGGCGGACGGCGCGAACAGACCTTCCTGCTCCCAGGTCCGCGCCCACTTCTGCTCGATGCCCTCGGGGGCGTACTGCGCCAGCTGGCGGATGTCGTTCACGTCGTCTCCAGGCTGCGGTCGGGAAGGCGCCGATGACCGCGGGGAACGGTCCCCGGGCCGGAACAGGATAGTGTAGGCAGGGCCGCCGGGCGGGTCAACCGGTCAGGTGTCGGGTCGCGCCGCGCGCGGTTCCCGCCCGGAACTGGCCGCCGCCGCCGGGCCGTGCTAGACTGCCCCGCCCGCGCGGCCAGGACGGCCGCCGGTCCTTGCAACCGCAGCCATCGGAGCCGTCATGGAATGGATCGCCGACCCCCAGGCCTGGATCGCCCTGCTGACCCTGACCGTGCTGGAGATCGTGCTGGGGATCGACAACATCATCTTCATCTCGATCCTCTCCGGCCGGTTGCCGCTCGAACAGCGGGCGCGCGGCCGCACCATCGGCCTGGCCGGCGCCATGCTGACGCGCATCCTGCTGCTGGCCTCGCTGGCCTGGGTCGCGCACCTGAC
Source organism: Gemmatimonas sp. (assembly GCA_013824755.1). Taxonomy (GTDB): domain Bacteria; phylum Krumholzibacteriota; class Krumholzibacteriia; order LZORAL124-64-63; family LZORAL124-64-63; genus PNOJ01. Next base: position 14,750 of record PNOJ01000045.1, on the reverse strand, counting down.
GGTGGAGCTCTTCACGGTCGCGGGGCACGCGGTCACCGCGCGCGACCTCGTGCTGGTGGGCGGCGGCCTCTTCCTGCTGGCGAAGGCGACGTTCGAGATCCACCACAGCCTCGAGGGAGGCGCCGAACACGGCGTGGGCCGACGCAAGGTCTCCTTCGCCGCGGTGATCGCCCAGATCATGGTGCTCGACCTCGTGTTCTCGCTCGACTCGGTGATCACCGCCATCGGCATGGCCGAGCACCTGGCGGTGATGATCACGGCGGTGGTCGTCGCCGTGGTGGTCATGATGGCGGCCGCGGGACCGATCTCCCGCTTCGTCGAGGGCCACCCCACCGTGAAGATGCTGGCCCTGAGCTTCCTGCTGCTGGTGGGCATGTCCCTGGTGGCCGAGGGCTTCGGACAGCACCTGAACAAGGGCTACATCTACTTCGCCATGGGCTTCTCGGTCCTGGTCGAGATGCTGAACCTGCGCCTGCGCGGACGCGAGACGGGGCCGCCGGTGCAGCTGCACCGCTCGGAACCGTAACCCGCCCGGACGGCGAGCGAGTCCTTCCGCGGGGCGGCACCCTCTGCTATGCTGCGGGCGAGGTGCCGCCATGCCGCCCGCCGTGCCGAACCCGCCCCCTCCCCCGCGCCCGTTCCGACCGGCGCGCCTGCTGGCGCTCTACCTCCTGGCGCCGCTGCTGCTGATCCTCGAGGTGCCCGTCGCCCTGCACGTGGCCAACCGGCCGGATGCCGGCCTGACCATCCACAACCTGACCATCCGGTCGGTGACGCCGGGCGGACCGGCGGCGCGGGCGGGGCTGTTGCCCGGCGACCGCCTGCTGGCGCTGGACGATCGCACGTTCGACACGCAGGTCGACTACCACACGGCCCTGGCCGACCGCTACGACCTGGCGCCGCGCGCCTTCCGCGTACGGCGCGGCGACGCGGTGTTCGTCGCCCGGGTGGAGCCCACGCTGCCGCCGCGCTCGCGGATCATCTGGAGCTACGGTCTTTCCCTGGCCGGATTGGCCTTCCTGCTGATGGGCTGGCTCATCCTCTCGCGGCGCACCGACATGGTGGCCCGCTACTTCTTCGCCCTGTGCGCCACCTTCGCCTTCTTCCTGATGGACGTGCCCGACTGGCCCAGCCCCTGGTACATGACGCTCAAGGAGATCTCCCGCGACCTCGCGGTGATGCTGCTGCCCGCGGTCTTCCTGCGCTTCGCGCTCTACTTCCCGGACCGCACGCACCTGAGCCCGCGCCTGCGCGCCCGTCACCGGCTGCTGCTGCTCCCGGCGATCCCCCTGTTCCTGTTGAGCCTCTACGCCGAGGCGGCCCGCCTCGACCCCGTCGAGTCGCGCACCGTGGCGGTGCTGCAGCAGGTCGCGGGCCTGTACTTCCTGGCCTACATGACGGCCGGCGTGGGGGTGTTCATCGGCAAGATGCTCAGCCGGGGCCGCCCGCTGCGGCACGCCAAGCTGCGCATCGCCTTCGGCGGGCTGGTCCTGGGCTTCGTGCCGTTCATCCTGGGCGCCGTCCTGCACAACCTCGCAGGCGCGGCGCGCCTGCCCTACCAGGAATGGTACGGCTTCTCGCTGGTGCTCGTGCCGGTGTGCTTCGGCCTGGCCATCCTGCGCTACGGGGCGCTGGACCTCGGCTATGTCGTGCGCCACGGCCTGGTCTACACCCTGCTGACGGTGCTGGTGGTGCTCGCCTACACGTTGCTGGTCGGCGTCCTGGGCGGCTACCTCGCGGCCCGCTTCCACGGCTCCGACCTGCCGGTCGTGCTGCTGACGGTCGTGGGGCTGACCCTCGTGCTCAACCCGCTGCGGCGACGGCTGCACGCGGGGCTCGAACGGGCCTTCTACCCCTCGCGGCTGGCGACCCGCGAGGCCGTGCAGCGGCTGACGCACGACCTGGCCGGCCTCAGCGGCGATCCCGAGGCGCCGCGCGCGATGCTGGACCGCCTGCACGGCCTCTACCGCCCCGGCCACGTCGCGCTCTTCCTGGTCGAGGAAGGCCGGCTGGCGCTGCGGGCGATCCACGCCGAACCGGAACCGCCGACGACGTCGGTCACCTCCCTGCCGGCGACCTGCACGCTGGGCCGGGTCGCCCTGACGGCCCATCGCCCGATCTACATCGAGGAACTCGAGGGTCTCGACACCGCCGACGAGACCGACGCCCCCACCTCGCGGCTGCTCGAGGAACTGGACGTCCAGCTCGTGGTACCGCTGATCAGCGGCCGCGAGTTGCGGGGCCTGCTGACCCTGGGGCCGAAGACCGGCGGCGCCCTGTACACGCAGCCGACGTCGCCAACCTCCACGGCCTCTCGGTGCAGGCGGCCGCGCTGGTCGAGGTCGCCCGCCTCCACCAGGCCCGGCTCGAACGCGAGCGGCTGGAGACGGAGCTGTCCGTGGCCCACCGCATCCAGGGCCACCTCGTGCCGCGCGAACCGCTGCGCGCCCCCGGCCTCCACGTCATGGGGCGCATGGACAGCTGCCGCGAGGTCGGCGGCGACTACTTCGACTACTTCACGCTGGAAGACGGCAGCGTCGGCTTCGCCATCGCCGACGTGGCGGGCAAGGGCGTGCCGGCGGCGCTGGTGATGACCAGCCTGCGGGTCGCCTTCCGCGGCGCCGCGACCCGCGACGCGGCTCCCGACCGCGTGATCGGCAGCCTGAACGACGCCGTCTGCTCCCTGGGCGACGCCGGCCAGCTGGTGAGCTTCTTCTACGGCGTGGTCGACCCCGCCGCGCGCCGCCTGGAGTACTGCAACGCCGGCATGAACCCGCCGCAGCTCCACCGCGCCGGCCAGACCTACCGCGAACGCCTGCGCAAGGGCGGGCTGCTGCTGGGGATCAACCCCGGCCAGCGCTACGCCCGCGGCACGGTGGCCCTGGAGCCCGGCGACCTGCTGCTGCTCTACACCGACGGCTTCACCGAGCAGACCGACCAGCCCGACGGCGTCTTCTACGGCGAAGGGCGCCTGGCCGACCTGGTCGCGGGGTACCAGGAACGCCCGCTCTCCGACCTGCTCGCCAGGATATTTGCCGATGTCGAGGCCTTCGGGGGCCGGGACCAGAACGACGACCGCACGTTGATCTTGTTGCGGATCAACAGCATGGCATCAGCGACCGCCGGCGGGCACTCTTCTGGCTAAAGGGGAACCGGACGCCGCCGACAGAGACGGTGTCCGCAGTTCACCTTCACCAGATCGGAGGGCAAGCATGGATCCCATCATGGTGTTCATCGGACTCTCGGTCGTCGACCTGTTGTGGTGGTTGAGGAAATGATCGAAGGACACGCGAAAAGTCCCTGACCCACGGAAAGATCCAGGGTCAGGGACTTCGCATTTCCAGGCCGCGCATTTCCAGGCCGCTCGCCGCGAACCTCAGTCCTCGTCAGCCGGCAGGCCCGGCCCCTCCATCCAGTCCTCCCGCACCAGCACCAGCACCGCCGAGTTCGGCACGATCAGGTACTGCATGCCCTCGAAGGTGATCTCGACGGCCGACTTGCGCACGAACAGCACGTAGTCGCCCTCCTGCGCCTGCAGCGGCAGGAACCTGGCCCGCGGCGGGTGGCGGTCCCAGGCGTCGGGCTCACCCTCCTCGTCCGACCAGTCGGGCACCGGGATGCCCGGCCCCACCGAGACGACCCAGCCGCCCTGCGCCATGCGGGAGCTGAGGGCCGTGGCCGGCAGGTAGAGACCGGTGTTGGTCTTCTCCTCGCCCTGCTCGGGCCGCACCAGCAGCCGGTCGCCGACGACGATGAGTTTCTTCTTCAGCGGCGACACGGCTCAGCCCCGCGTCCCGGGCGCGGCGGCGCGCGCGGCCTGCACGGCGGCGACGTACTCCTCGTACGGGTGCACGCCGGTGAGCGTGGTGTGGACGCGGCCGTCCGGGCGCACGATCACCGTGGTGGGGATGCTGGTGAAGTCGCCGAAGGCCGACACGGACTTCTCGTCCGCCATCGCCACCGGGAACGTGAAGCCGTTCTGCTTGATGAACGGCTGCACCACCGCCAGTCCCTTCTGGTCCACCGACAGCGCGAGGACCGTCACGCCCTGCGACTTGTAGTTGTCGTGCAGCTTCTGCAGGTGCGGCATCGCGATGCGGCAGGGGCCGCACCAGGTGGCCCAGTAGTCCACCACGACGACCTGGCCGCGCAGGTCCGACAGGCGCAGGGTCTTGCCGTCGAGCGTGGTGACCGTGAAGTCGGCGACGCCTGCCGCGGCGACGACGTCCTGCGTCGCGTTCGCGGCGGGGGGCGTCGAGTTCGCGGACGAGGGGGTCTTGCCCTCGCCGCAACCGCCGGCGGTGGTCGTGAGGGCCAGGATCAGCAACGACGTCAGCAGGAGCTTCATGGTGCGTTCCCTTCGGCGATCCGCAGCGGATCGGATCAGGTTGTCGATCAGATCAGGTTGTCGATCTTGGCGGCCATCTTCTCCTTGGCGAGCACCCCGATCTGGGAGTCGCGCACCTGGCCGCCCTTGAGGTAGAGGACCGTCGGCACCGACATCACGCCGTACTTCATGGCGGCCTGCCGGGCCTCGTCGACGTCCACGTGGGCGATCTTCACCTTGCCCTCGTACTGCGCGGCGAGTTCCTCGACGATGGGCTTGAGCTGCTTGCAGGGGCCGCACCAGGTGGCGCTGAAGTCCACCACGACGGGCAGCGCGCTGTCGAGGACCTCCTGTTGGAAGTTGGCGTCGGTCACGTGGATCAGGTGGCTCATGGATCCTCCCGGTCGGGCTGGGGGTCGGGGCGGGGCGCGTCTGCGGCGCTGCGCCGCACGCGTTCGAGGATGACGGACAGGTCGCGGGCGTCCACGAAGCCCGAGAAGCGTTCGAGCTCGCGCCCCTGCGGGTCGAAGAACAGGACCGTCGGCATGCCGACGACGCCGTAGCGGCGCGCCAGCTCGTCGTTGGCCGCGTTGCGCTCGGTGAGGTCCAGCTTGACCGCGACGAAATCGGCGGCGAGCGCCAGGATCTCGGGCTGGTTGTAGGTCCGCTCGTCGAGCTCCAGGCAGGCCGCGCACCAGGCGGCCCAGAAGTCCATCATCACGGGCTTGCCCTGTTCCCGCGCGGCCGCGAAGGCCGCCCGGTCGTCGGCCAGCCACGCCGGCTCCGCGGGCCCCTCGCCCGCCGCGGTCCGTTCGGGTGCGGCGCCGCCGGCGGGCAGCAGTCCGGGCGCGAGCCCGCGCAGCCCGCCGAGGATCGCGAGCGTCGCGCCCAACAGCCACAGGAAGCGCAAGCCGCCGAGGTTCAGCCCGGCCCGCGCCCCCGCGCCCTCGGGCAGCGCGCGCCAGGCACCCCAGGCGCTCACGCACAGCAGCAGCGCCAGCCCGAAGACCGCCGCCAGCAGCCAGGCCGGCGCGTACAGGCGCAGGAACCAGAGGGACAGGGCGAAGAGCACGATCGCGAAGACGTGCTTGACCGTCTGCATCCAGCCGCCGGCGCCGGGCAGGGCCGTCAGCAGGCCGCTGAAGGTGCCCAGGGCCACGAACAGCACGCCCAGGCCCAGGGCGAACACGAACAGCAGCCAGAAGCCCAGCACGAGGTTGCCCGTGGTGGCGACCCAGGTCAGCAGCACGATCAGCACGGGGCCGACGCAGGGCGCGGCGATCAGGCCCATCGCCGCCCCCATCAGCAGCGGGCCGAGGAAACCGGTGCGCCCGCCGCCCACGCGGCTGGTCACCGAACTCGGCAGCTGCAGGTCGAACAGGCCCGCCATGCTCAGGGCCATCGCCCCGATGATCGAAGCGACGATGGCGGCGAACACGGGGGTCTGGGTCGCCTGGCCGAAGGCGCCGCCGGTGGCGGCCGCCGCCACGCCGAGCGTGGAGTAGACCAGGGCGATGCCCAGGACGTACCAGAGGGACAGCACGAAACCCTTGAGCGGGCGGCCGCGGGCGTTGCCCCCGATGTAGCTGATCGTGATGGGGATCATGGGATAGACGCAGGGCGTGAAGCTCGCCAGCACGCCGCCCAGGAAGACCATCAGGAAGGCCAACCAGCTGCCGCGTTCCAGCGCGTGCTGGAGCCGGGCCTGCAGGCCGCCGCCGGTCGCCGTGACGGCGGCGGAGGCGGCGGACCCAGCGGCGGCGGGATCAGCGGCGGCCGCAACCGCGGCGTCGCGCGGCGCCAGTTCCAGCGCCAGTTCCGCGACGGCCTCGCCAGGCTGGTAGCAGACCGCGGCGTCGCCCTCGCGGCAGAGCTGGTACGCGGCCCGCAGCGACACGCGCACCGGCCCGGCGCGGTCCGGCCACGTCACCGGCACCAGCGCCATGACCTCGCCGGGGTAGTAGGGGATCTCGGCCGCCACGGGCTTCGGGAAGACCGCCGGACCGAACGCGGCGGCGGGCTCGCTCGCGAAGACCAGGCCCTGGAACGTCGCCGTCAGGTGCGTGCCCGCCGGCACGTGGTAGACCACGCCCAGGCGCGACGCGCCGCCGGCGGCGTGGCCGCCGCCCAGGGCCTTCAGGGTCACGGTCAGCTGCGGCGGCGGCTCGGCGGCGGCCGGGAGCGCCAGCGCGCACGCGCACGCCAGGACCAGCCACGCCCGCGTCGCGGCGACGGCCGACAGCGATTTCGATGCGCCGGTGTTCACTGGAGGTGCTTCTCCCTGCGGACGTCCACGTCGTAGATCCTCATCACGGCGCCGTCGCTCTCGGTCAGCACCTCGAGGATGCCGTCGCCGTCGACGTCGAGCAGTTCCATCCGCGAGCCGAACACCTCGTCGCCCCACTTCAGGTCGCCGCTGCGCGAATTCAGGACCTGGCCGGTGTTCAACACGATCTCCGGCAGTTTGTCCCCGTCGACGTCGCCGACCGCCACCCGGTTCGCCTCGTACTCGTTCAGGCTGGTCCACTCGCGGTTGAAGTTGACGCCGTCGATGTAGTAGAGGTGCCGGTTCGCGTTGACGACCAGCTCGAGCGCGGGGTCGTCGTCGACGTCGCCCACGCAGAGGCCGTGCAGCACCTGGAAATCGTTCTGAAGGGTCTCGTAGCGCAGGCGGCCGTCGCTCGCGGACCAGACGTAGAGGATGGCCGCGCTCGTCCAGGCGATCACCTCGTCCGCGCCGTCGCCGTCGAGGTCGGCCGAGAGCACCTCCTGCACGGTGCCCGTCAGCTGCTTGCTGGTCCACAGCGCCCGGGCGCCCTCGCCCGTGACGTGGACGAGCCGGACCAGGCCGAAACGATCGCCGATGGCCAGCACCGGTCCGTCGGCATCCTCGAGGGACTCGATCGTGGCGACGTGGTCCAGCCGTTCGGCCGCGCGCATGGCCCGCACGTAATCCTGGTAGCCGAGGGACCGCGGGCCGCCGGTGAGCAGGCCGAACTCCTGCTGGGCGACGGCCGCGCCGGCGAGCGACAGGATGCAGAGCGCCAGCACGGCCGGCCGGATCGCGGCCACGCCGCGCGCCAACTTGGAAGTGGTCATCATGAATGGCCTCGCAGATCTCCCGATGATGCCGGCAGCCGGCGACGGTGGCGCGCGCGGCGACCGGGTCCGGCAGGGCGCCGGCTCACGCATTCAGGGGGTGGCGATATCCGGCGCTCAAGATAACCGTTGCCCGGCGCGGCGTCCACAGCGGGATCGGCGGACCGCCGGCGGGAAGCGCGCGGCGGCGGCCGCCGGTCACCAGGGAACGGGGATACCGGCCTGCAGGTGGAAGGTCCAGCCGGAGTAGTCGAAGCCCATGTCGACGAAACGGCGCCAGCGCACCAGCGCCACGACGAGCGTGCGCGGCGACGGCCGCAGCTCCCAGCCGGCTTCCAGCACGCCCGAGTAGTTGCGCAGTTCGCCGGCGTCGGTCGCCGTGGCGGCGGAGTCCGCCGCGGCCGTTCCGGGGTAGCTGATCTGGGCGACGTCGAGGCCCAAGCCGACGAAGGCCACCCGTGCCGGGGCCTCCCGCCGCAGGTTGCCGAAGTAGCGGCGTGCGACGAGCCCGGCGGCGACGAGGTCGCGGCCCCTGGCCACGCTGCGGTACTCGCCGTGCAGGATCAGCCCGCAGTCGAGGTCGTAGAGGGGCGGGAAGATCTCGGCGCCGGCCGCCGGGCTCAGCACCAGCCCGCCGGACACGCCGGGCCGCAGCCCGCCCTCGCCGCGCGTGTCCCCCACGCTCGGGCCGAGCGTGAGGAAGGGCGCCGGCGCCGCGTCGGGACGGTCGAGGGACGACCGCAGGACGCCGCCGGCAGGCGCCGGCACCACGCCGGCCAGCATCAGGCAGGCTGCCGCCAAGCAGGCCGCGGCGAGGCCCGGCGTCCGCCGTTTCACCCGTATCGACTTCATCGCACCTCCGCTGGCGTCTCCGATCCCCGCGCACGACGCCGCCGGCAATGCAAGGACGGTGCCAGGCCCCGAAGCATCCAACGTGTTGCCGGGAATGGGGATGCGCGTTATGATCGCCGGCGGCGGCGGCCGCATCGCGACCGCCGTGATCGCCCACCGGCCAGGGGAGGTCGCATGGCTCCCGACACGCCCGCCACGGCCTACACCACGCTCGCGGGCGGCGGCGAGGCCGAGATCCGGGTCGAGCGCTCGCGCTTCCTGGCGACGGCCCGGCCCGTCGCGGACGCCGCCGCCGCCCGGACGCTCGTGGCCGGGATCGCCCGCACGCACCACGACGCCCGCCACGTCTGCTGGGCCTGCCGCCTGGGTCACGGCGAGCACCCGGAACAGTTGCGCAGCGATGCCGGGGAACCGGCGGGCACCGCCGGCGAGCCCATCCTCGGCGTGCTGCGCCACGCCGGGATCACCGACGCCGCGATCGTGGTGGTGCGCTGGTTCGGCGGCGTGAAGCTCGGCACCGGCGGCCTCGGCCGCGCCTACCGGGAAGCGGCGGAGGCGGCCCTCGCCGCCGCGCCGCGGCTGGTGGTGCCGCGGGGCCTGCGACTGCGCCTGGATTTTCCCTACGACCTGGTCGGCAGGATCGAACACCTGCTCGGGAGCTGCGGCGGCCGCCGCGACGACGCCGAGTTCGGCGCCGGCGTGGCCTGGACCGTCTGGGTGCCGGCGGCGCGCGGCGAGGAGTTCGCGCACGAACTCGCGACGCTCGGGCAGGGGCGGGTCCGCGTCGAGCATGTGAGTGGCTGACAGGGATATGAATGGCTGAAAAGAGAACCGGCCGCGCCTTGAGGGGTGCGGCCGGAACTTTTTCGAAACATCTGCACTCGTCTCGCTTGCCTGAACCGTCAAGCCGTCATGTCGCGCATGTCCTGGTAGTCGTGCATGTACCGGAAGGTCTTCGAATTGCGGATCTTCTCGAAGGCCTCCTCCTTGATCTGGCGGATGCGCTCGCGGGTCAGGCCCATGATCTGGCCGATCTCCTCGAGGGTCATCTCCTTGTCGGCGCCCAGGCCGTAGTACATGCGCAGCACGCGGGCCTCGCGCGGCTTGAGGTCGCACAGCATGCGCTCGATCGACTCCATGAGGTCCTCCTCGAGGACCCGCGAGTCGGGCGTCTTGCTGCGCGTGTCCTCGAGGAAGTCGAGGTAGGTCGAGTCCTCGTCGTTGCCCACGTAGTCGTCGAGGAAGAAGTTGTCCTGCATCAGCGGCAGGGTGTCCTTGACCTCGTCGAGGGACAGGCCGAGGCGGGCCGCGATCTCCTCGGGCAGCGGCTTGCGGCGCAGGTCCTGCTGCAGCTCGCTGCTGACGCGCTTGATCTGGTTGAGCACGCGCGCGCGGTTCAGCGGCATGCGCACGATCTTCGAGTGGTTGGCCAGCGCGGCCAGGATCGACTGCCGGATCCACCACACCGCGTAGGAGATGAACTTGTAGCCGCGCGTCTCGTCGAAGCGCTGGGCGGCCTTGAGCAGGCCCAGGTTGCCCTCGTTGATCAGGTCCTCCAGGGGCACGCCGTAGTGGGCGTACTCCTTGGCGATCGACACCACGAAGCGCAGGTTCGAGTTGACCAGCTTGTGCAGGGCGACGCCGTCGTTGCCGCGGATGCCGCGCGCCAGTTCGCACTCCTCTTCCCGGCTCAGCAGCGGGAAGGCCTTCACTTCCTGGAAATACAGGTCCAGATTGCTCATCAACCGGGCGCTCTCGCGCTTCACGCGCGCGGCGGGTCGGCGGTCCCGGGGGGTCTTGCCGGTCTTCACTGCCATGACTGAACGTCCTTGCTCCGTATTCGTGGGGTCGCGATTTTAGTGTTTGACAATACAAGTCCCGTACCATGTACGGTCGGTGAACAACCGATTCTCTCCTGTTCTCTAAGCACTATGAACCGCTAGGAGATACGAATGGGGTGGGTCCGCGGGGCCCGGGGCGGCGAACCTGACGGAAAGTGATTTTCGACATTCTGTCAGCGAACGGCAGTTTACGAGGGACAGGCTGTCAGCGGGACGGGGGGCCTCGCCCCCCGTCCGCCACCCGTCACCGGCACCCGTCGCGACGCCTCACCACGTCACCAGGACACGGTAGGTCAACGCTGTTTCGCCGTCGGCTGGCACCGGCACGTCGAAGCGGAACGTGTCGGCGTCGACCTTCGCGTGGGCGTGGCTCTCCTCGAGGATCGACCACTCGCCGCCCGCGGATTCGGTGACCTCGACGGTCACCGGCGAGGGCGTGTGGTTCTTCAGCAGGATGCGGTAGGCGTACTCGCGGGAGCGGTCGCCGCGCGCCCGCTCGTCGGTCTGCGTCCGCTCGGCGCCGATGTCGAAGGCGTAGCCGGTCAGCAGCTCGACCGTCTCGTCCTTCGGCGTGTGCCCGATGCGGTCCTCGCCCAGCAGCTGGCGGGCGCCGGAGGCCGAGCGGCCGTAGACGCGCACGACACCGGCCGGCAGGGGCAGGCCGAGCCCGTCCCGCTCGCGGTTCTCCAGGACGTGCCAGACCGCCACGCGGTCGGATCGCGACGCGCCGCCGTGGCGCAGCGCGGGCGAGCCCCCGAGCCGGTAGTGCCGGCTCACCTTGACGTCGGGCGCCGTGAACAGCGAGAGCTGCTTGACGCTCTGCTCCTTGAGCGTCGTGCGCTCGCCGTAGGTGTAGAGGTGGTAGTCCGAGACAGTCTCCTCGACCATGCCGCCCGCCATGTCCATGGCCATCTCCGCGGCCTTGTACATGATCGGGCGCGACGGGGGCGGCGCCTGGTGCACGTCGCCGGCCAGGAACATCAGCTGCGCGTCGCGGTAGGTGGCGCCGCTGCGGTTGTCCACCGACACCCACGCCTGCAGGTCGCCGGACGTGCCGCTCTCGGCCAGCTGCAGGACGTAGTCGGCCGACCACGACACGCCGCGCGTCAGGTACGACACGTCCAGGTCGCGGCAGCCGGCGCCTTCGGCCCGGACCTGCCAGACCAGCGTCGGCAACGCGCGCAGGTCGCCGGGCAGCTCGGGCAGGGCCAGGCGTCCCGGCACCTCGAAGACGACCTGCCCGTCGACGCGGTAGACCGGTCCCTGCGCCATCCCCAGCAGCGTGCCGGTGCGGCGCGAGCCGTCCTCCTGCAGCCAGGTCACCTCGCGCCCGACGTACTTCTCGAGGATCTTCTCGCGCGACATCAGGTCGAACTCGTAGTTCTGCTCCAGCAGGCGCAGCCCCTTGCCCGACGCCGTCTCCACGAGCAGCGAGCGCGGCTCGATCTGCGAGGGCACGTCCTGGAACTCCAGGCGCGCGTCGCCGCCCGGCAGCTCGATCCGCCGCACCTCGCGCACCAGGGCGAGGTTCTCGTTGTAGATCGTGAGCATGAGCTCGGCGCGGTCGTCCGCACCGCTGAGCACGACCGGGATGTCCGTCGCGACGGCGGGCAGGGCCGCCGCCAGGACGATGACGGCCGCGGCGAGCCGGAAACCGACGAACCCCAGACATGTCCTCATCATCGCACCCTCCCTTGATGTTCCGTTCCCGACGCTCAAGTGCCCCGCCGTCCGGCCGATCCTGCGTCGACACGGTGCCGCCGCGCGGCGGCGCCACCTGAACCCCATGCCGCGGTCGCGGTTCCGCCCCCGCGGCGAGGCCCCGCCCGCCGGAGGGCGCCTTGCGTCACACCCTGCTGATCGTCGACGACGCGGACTTCATGCGCTTCGTGCTGGGCGACCTGGCCCGCGAAGCCGGGATCGCCATCATCCTCGAGGCGGGCACCGCCGCCGAGGCGCTCGATCTGCAGGCCGCGCTGGCGCCCCGCCTCGCGGTCGTGGACCTGTCGGCGGACGCCGTCGTCGGCGAGGGTCTGCTGGGCGCCCTGCTGGCCCGCGATCCCGACCTGGCCGTGGCCGCCGTCGTCTCGCCCGGCGACGCCGTCGGCGCCGCGCGGGCCCGCGCCCGCGGCGCCCGCGAAGTGCTGGAGAAGCCCTACGACCCGGACGCCGCACGCGACGCATTGCAGCGCCTGGCCGCCGTGCCGGTGGGCGTCTGACCGGGCTACTCGCCGAGCAGCAGGAACATCGCCGCGCCCAGGGTCAGGCAGTAGAACGAGAACTTCCAGAAGTGCCGCTGCACGACCAGCAACGCGGTCAGCCGGACCGCGACGATCCCGACCAGGAACGCCACGACGGCCCCGGCTGTGAGCGCCACCGGCCCGGCCTGGCTGCGCAGTCCCCCGTCGAGCAGGTGCAGGACCAGCGCGCCGACGATCGCCGGCACCGCGAGCAGGAAGCTGAAGCGGGCGGCCTCGTCGCGCGGCAGCCCGAGCCAGAGCGAGGCGGCGATGGTCGATCCCGAACGGCTGATGCCCGGGGTGATGGCCACCGCCTGGGCGCAGCCGATGAGCAGCGCCTTCGACAGCGGCGGCGGCACCGGGTGCCAGCCGCCCGGCACCCGGCGCAGATCGCTGCGGGCGGCGCGGGTCGATAGCAGGATCAGGCCGGTGAACATCAGGGCGACGGCCGTGGCCCGCGGGTCGGCGAACAGAGCCTCCACCCGGTCCTTCAGCAGCAGCCCCACCGCGACCGCGGGCAAGGTGCCGACGACTAGCGCCGCGACGTACTGCATCGCGGCGGCGTCGAACGTCAGCAGGCGCCGGACCTCCCGCCAGTAGACCGCCAGGACGGCGACGAGCGTCCCGACGTGAAGGATCACGTCCAACGCGACGTCGCCCTCGAAGGCGTGCAGGAAGTGCTGGGCCAGGACCAGGTGCCCGGAACTGCTCACCGGCAGGAACTCGGTGAGCCCCTGCACGACGGCCAGCAGGATCACATGCAGGAATTCCACAGGGCACCTCGCATCAGCGTTCCCGGCGTCAGCGCTCCTGGCGCGCCAGGCGGTAATGCTTACGGGCCTCCTGGCGCATCAGGAGGGCGTCGTAGGTCAGGGCCAGTTGGTAGTGCAGGCGCCCATCGTCCGGGAATGCGTCCAGAGCCCGCAGCAACGAAGCCAGGGACTCCTCGTGCTTCTCCAGCTTGCGCAGGCAAGTGCCGAGGTGGAAGTGGGCGCGGACCAGCTTGTTGTCCAATTCCAGGGTCTTGCGGAAGCGCTCGGCCGCATCGCGGTACAAACCCTTCTTCTGCAGTACGATTCCGGTAAAATATTGTGCTGCCGATGATTGAGGTGATAATTTAATGCTCTGCTCGAAGTGCGACAGCGCCTCGTCGTAGGCATCGTCGCGGAAATGCACCATGCCGAGGTTCAGGTAGCCCTCGGCGTCGGGACGGGCGCGGATGGCGGCCTCGAAGCAGCGCACGGCGTCCCGGGGGCGACCCTCTTCGGCGTAGAGCGCGCCGAGGTTGTGGTGCGCATCGGCGTTGAGCGGATCGGCCGCGATCGCCCGCAAGTACATCTGCATGGCCTCGGCGCGCCGGCCCAGCTCGTCGAGCACGGTGCCGAGGTTGGTCAGCGCGCGGCTGTCCTCCCCGCCCAGGTCGACGGCCTTGCGGAAGGCCTCGTGCGCCCCGCCGAAATCCCCCTGCTTGCGCTGCACGCAGCCCAGGCGGTACCACCACTCGGCCTGCCCTGGCGCGCCGGCGAGCGCCTCCCGGTAGGCGACCAGCGCTTCCTCGTAGACGCCCTGCTGCTCGGCCGAACGGCCGCGGGCGAACGCCTCGGCGGCGCGGCCGTCAACCGCGTCGGGCTGCTTGATGTCCTGGTCCCGATTCGACATGGGCGCAGACTAGGACCCGGCGGGATCCTGGTCAACGAATTGTTCGCCGGCGGACGTCAAGAAACGGCTGCAGCTGCCGATGAATCGCTCACGCCCGGCCTCGGCCGGCCCGACGCCATCCCCCATCCGGAGCGTGCGATGACCGTGACCAACACCGACCGCATCCTCAAGGACATGTTCGCGCGGCTGCTGCACCAGGAACTGGATCACGAGCACGTCGAGCGCCTCGTGCCCGTCGTCGACGGCGTCCTGGAGCGCCTGCAGGGCACGTACGATCCCGACACCGTGCAGGGCCAGAACATGCTGCGCGCGCTGCTCTGTTCCATGGTCGCCCACGGCTGGGGACTCGGCATGCACCCGCACAACAACCCCACGCTGGACCTCGACGGGCACCCCCTGGAAGTCAGCGTCTGCAAGGACATCCTGCTGCCGATGGAAGACCTGAAATCCCTGCGCTACATCAAGAAGGACGCGGATGGGCGCGTGAAGAAGGCGTTGTTCGAGCCGGATCAGAATCAGCGGATACGGCAACACATCGACGCGATCCTCTCAGACGTGAGCCAGCACTGGGACAAGTAGGTTCTGGCCTTGAAATTGTCCCTGGCGCGGTCATTGCCGCGCCGGGGGCATGACCACCAACACCCCCGGCTGGCAACCGCCCCACTGCCCGAACCCCGACTGCCAATTCCACCAACACGTTAGCCCCGCCTGGCGCTACAAACGCAAGGGCTG
>PNOJ01000044.1 GCA_013824755.1 Gemmatimonas sp. | reverse complement strand
GGATCGTCACGTCATCCACCATCCCGGGAACGGTTGCAGGTCTTCGAACCAAGATGCGGCGTCCCGGTTCCCCCCGCAAGCCTCGTGCTCGGGATCCCCTAGTCCCGGAAGTCCGCCCCTCGCCAGGCTTCGAAGAGCGGCCGGAGCTGGTTGCGGCGGTATTTGCCGGTGGAGGTCGTCGGCAGCTCGTCGCCGAAGACGACCACCTTCGGGCACTTGTGCCTCGGCAGCACGCTACGGCAGAAGTCGAGCACGGCCCCGGCGTCCGGGCGCGTCCCCGGCAGGGGCACCGCGAAGGCGCCCACCTCCTCCCCGTAGACGTCGTGCGCGAAACCCACCGCGATGGCCGCCTTCACCCCCGGCGCGCTCATCAGGACCTCGTCGACCTCCAGGGGCGAGACGTTGACGCCGCCGCGGATGATCAGCTCCTTCAGCCGGCCGGTGATGAAGAAGTAGGGCCGTCCGTCGCGGCCGGACATCCGGAACCCCTCGTCGCCGCTGCGGAACCAGCCGTGGGCGAAGGCCTGGCGGTTGGCCTCGTCGGCGGCGTGGTAGCCGGCCATGACGGTCGAACCGCGGATGACGATCTCGCCGCGCACGCCCGCGGGCAGGGCGATGCCGAGGGCGTCGTGGATCGCCATCTCGTTGGCCGGGAGCGGCGTGCCGATCGAGGGGAAGCCGTGGTCCCCCAGCCAGGCGCGGTGCTCGTCGGGCGGCAGGTCGACCGGCAGGAAGCAGGCGTAGCAGGTCGTCTCGCTCAGGCCGTAGCCGTGGACGATGCGCAGGCCGAACCTGGACTCGAAGCGCAGGGCCAGCTCGCAGGTCAACGGGCCCGCGCCGCAGATCAGGTGGCGGAAGCCGGACAGGTCCAGCCCTGCGGTCGCGGCGGTCCCCTTGTCCGCGCCCTGCAGCAGGAAGGCCAGCAGCGTGGGCACGACGCTGACGACCTGCACGCGCTCGCGCGCCAGCAGCGGGAAGAAGGCCTCCGTCCGGAACTTGCGGCAGAGCACCACCGCGCCGCCGCAGACCAGCGGCGTCACCAGCGTCACGACGATGCCGTTGACGTGGTGGATGGGCAGCACGCACATCAGCCGCTCGCCCGGCCCCAGCCCGTGCCACGCGGCGATCTGCCGCGCGTCGACCAGCAGGTTGCCGTGGGTCAGCACCACGCCCTTCGGCTGGCCGGTCGTGCCGCTGGTGTAGACGATCAGGGCCTCGTCGCCCGAGTCCGGAGCCGTGGGTGCGGCGGCCGGGACGAGGACGGGGTCATCGACGTGCGCGTAGCCGCGCCGGCGGTCGCCGGCCAGGACCACGTCGCGCAGGAGCGGCAGGCCGGCGCGCAGCGGCTCGACGCGGCCCAGGTACTCGCTCCGCGTGAACAGCAGCTTCGCCCGCGAATGGTCCAGGACGAAGGCGATCCGCTCGGCGTCCTCCCCCGCGTTCAGCGGCACGACGCAGGCGCCCACCGCCCAGGCGGCGAGGTACTGCAGGACGGTGTCGGGGTGGTTGTGGGCCAGGACGGCGACGCGGTCGCCGCGCCCCACGCCGAGCGCGCCGAGCAGCGCCGCCAGCGACGCGACGCGCGCGCCCGCTTCGCCGTAGGTCAGGACTTCGCGGCCGCCGTCCCCGTCGACGTGGACCAGCCAATCGCGGTCGGGGTGCGCCGCGGCGCCGCGCGCGAGCAGGGTGGCCACCGCGTCGTCCGGCGCCGCATCGACGGGCGACGGCGGGCGCCGCGCGGCGGCGACGAGGGCGGCCAGGGATGTGTCTCGATTCATCGGGCTCCCCGCGGGCTGGAGGTGTCCGGTGTCGCCGCCAGTATACCCGCCATAATGACGATTACAATAGTCCTGGATCTTGTTGATTGATAGTGATTTCCGAAATTCACCCCCTTGTCGGCGCCGGAGCGGCGCGGTAGCATGGCGAAGGGGTTCGATCATCCCACGACTCCATATCCGGGACCTCCCGGCGCATCCCGGGCAGGGCAGGCGCCACGGGTCGACGACCATCGGTTTCCAGATCATCCGGAAGGAGACATTCCATGAATCGGAGCACTTCCAAGCTGCTGCTGCTCCTGGTGCTCGCCGTCACGGCCTGCATCGGCTGCAGCGACGACGACGGGACGGGAGATCCGCAGACCAACGCGATCACCATCAATCCCGAGCCCAACACCATCAACGCGCCCTGGCTGCTCACGGGACCCGGCAGTTACTCCTACTCGGGCACCGGGGACGAGACGCTCGAGGACCTGACCGCCGGCAACTACACGATCACCTGGGGCGCGGTGACGGGTTGGACGGCGCCCAGCCCGGCGACCGCCATGCAGGCGCTGACCGACGACGGCACGATCACCTTCACCGGGACCTACGTGGTCCAGGGGGGGACGATCACGATCAACCCCGAGCCCGACAGCATCGACGCGCCCTGGGAGATCACCGGACCCGGAGGCTTCGACCAGTCGGGTGAAGGCGACCTCACGCTCACCGGCCGGGCCGCGGGCAGCTACACGCTGGCCTGGGGCTCGGTGTCGGGCTGGACGTCGCCGGCCAACGCCACGCAGAGCCTGACGACGGGCGGGTCGCTGACGTTCACCGGGACCTACGTCGAGGAGGGTGGTGGCGACGTCGTCTGGCCGCTCGACCTCGACAACTACTGGATCTACTCGTACGAGTACGGCGGGGAGCCCGAGTCGGTGACCCTCACCGCGGGTCTGGTACAGCAGGTGGCGGGCACCGACGTGACGGTGGTCCAGTACACCGGCAGCGTCATCTTCGAGAACTACTTCATCTACCTCCGCAACGACACCGGCGGCCTCTACTTCTACGGCGACGAGCTGTTCGGGGCGCTGTCCACGCCCGACCTCTGGTGCAAGTACCCCTGCACGGTCGGGGACGAGTGGAGCACATCCGGCCAGGGAGCGGTCGTGAACTGGGAAGTGATCGCGATCGACGAGAGCGTCACGGTGCCCGACGGCACCTACGAGTGCATCCACCTGCGCGGCACGCCCGATGGCGGCGGCACCGTCGCCGACCACTGGTTCGCGGTCGGCGTCGGCGAGGTCAAGATGACGAGCGGCGCGGTGCTGATGGAGCTGACGAGCAAGTACATCCAGTAGCGGCCGGCCTCGCAGACGAAGAGGAGGGGACCCGGACACGGGTCCCCTCCTTCACGAGGGCCGTTCCGTCATTTCCGTTCCAGATCGAACCGCCGCCCGAGCGTCGTGTACTCGCTGCCGGCCAGGCGGCCCACCGGGCGCAGCGCGCCGGTGTCGATGCGGCCGTCGTGGAGCAGGTCGTCGCGCACGTGGAAGCGCAGCACCTCGCCCAGGACCAGCGCGCCGCCCCCCGCCCCGTCGGCGCCAACCTCGACGATCTGCAGCAGGCGGCACTCCAGGCTCACCGGCGACTCGGCCACGCGCGGGGCCTTCACCGCCTCGCAGGGGACGGGCGTGAGCCCGGCCTCGGCGAACTCGCTCACCCCGGGGGCGAACTCGCTCGCGGTCTCGTTGGCCCGCGCCACGTTGTCCTCGTCCACGACGTTGACCACGAACTCGCCGGTCGCGCGCACGTTGCGCAGGGTGTCCTTCTCGGCGCCGTCGGCGAAGCGGCGCATGGGCGCGAAGCAGACCACCGGCGGCGCGGCGGCCACCCCGGTGAAGAACGAGAACGGGGCCAGGTTGGGCCGGCCGGCGGCGTCGACGGTCGACACCCAGGCGATGGGGCGCGGCAGGATCGAGCCGATCAGCAGCTTGTAGGCGCCGCGCAGGTCCAGCGCCGCGGGATCGATGATCATGCGCCCTCCAGCCAGCTCAGGGGGTAGGCGGGGTCGTCGGCCGCCAGGGCGTCGCGCCCCACGCGCAGCGGCGCGAAGGTGTCGACCATCACCGCCAGCTCGCCGGTCTCCTTCGCGCCCAGCGACTTCTCGATCAGGCCGGGCTGCGGCCCGTGGGGGTAGCCCATCGGGTGCAGGGTGAGCGACTCGGTCTCGATGCCGCGCCGGCTCATGAAGTTGCCCTCGACGTAGTAGAGGATCTCGTCGCTGTCGACGTTGCTGTGCGCGTACGGGATGGGCACGGCCTCGGGGTGAAAGTCGAACAGGCGCGGCACGAACGAGCAGACCACCAGTCCGGGCGCCGTGAAGGTCAGGTGCACCGGCGGCGGCAGGTGGACCTTGCCGACCACGGGCATGAAATCGTGGATGCTGAAGGCCCACGGGTAGCAGAAGCCGTCCCAACCGACCAGGTCGAAGGGGTGGTGCGCCAGCACCGTCTCCTGGACGCGGTCGCGCAGCTTCACCAGCACCGGGAACTCGCCGGGCTCGTCGACGGGCTCGCGCCAGCGGGGCGCCCGCAGGTCGCGCTCGCAGTAGGGGGCGTGCTCCATGAGCTGGCCGTGGTCGCTGCGGAAGTGGCGCGGCACCTGGACGGGCCCGCGCGTCTCGACCACGAACAGCTTGACGCGGCACGGCCCGCAGCGCAGCGGTGCGTCGTGCCGCGCGGCACGACCAGGTAGTCGCCGGGGCCGAAGTCCAGGTCGCCGTACATGCTCTCGAGGGTGCCCGCGCCGTGGTGGACGAAGACCAGCTCGTCGGCCAGGGCGTTGCGGTAGAAGGCCGGCTGGTCCTGCACGGGCTCGCAGGTCGACACGACGAGGTCGTCGTTGAAGGCCAGCGCGCGCCGCCCGAACACGGGGCAGCCGCCGGCCGGCAGGCGCGACGTGACCACGTGACGGTGGCGGTGCGGTTCGTCGGCGGCGGCCGCCAGGGGCAGCGGACGCACCGCACCCACACCGCGCACCGCGGTCGGCGGGCGCAGGTGGTAAACGTTGCTCGCCACGTCGGAGAAGCCCTCGCGGCTGACCAGCTCCTCGTAGGTCAGCCGGCCGCCGACGCGGTGCTGGACGTGGCGCTTGCCGGGGATCTCGCCCCGCGCGACGTAGTGCGGCATCTCACTCCTTCGACGCGGCGCCCGCCACGGTGGCGGCCAGGACGCCCAGTCCCTCGATCTCCAGTTCGAGCACGTCGCCTGCACGCAGCCAGCCGCCGGCGTGCTCGGGCCGCAGCTCCAGGATGCAGCCGGTGCCCACGGTCCCCGAGCCGATGACGTCGCCGGGGTGCAGGTCGACGCCGCGCGAGGCGCGCGCCAGCATCTCGCCGAAGGACCAGTGGATGTCCCGCCAGTTGCCGCGCGAGATCTCCGCGCCGTTGCGCCGCGCGACCATGGCCAGGTCGTAGCCCTTGCCGGCGCGCCGGTCCGCGATCTCGTCCGGGGTCGTCAGCCAGGGGCCGAGGCCCGTGGCGAAGTCCTTCCCCTTGGCGGGCCCCAGGCCCACCTTCATCTCGGCCCGCTGCAGGTCGCGGGCGGACCAGTCGTTCAGCACGCAGTAGCCGGCGATCGCCGACTCGGCGTCGGCGGGGTCCAGGTCGCGGCCGCCGCGCCCGACCACCGCGGCGATCTCCAGCTCGAAGTCCAGCTCGGCGGTGTCCGGCGGCGGCGCGAGCGTCGCGCCGTGGCCCGTCATGGCGGCCGGGTTCGAGAAGTAGAAGACGGGGAACTCGTACCACTCCGGGACCATCTCCAGGCCGCGGTGGCCGCGCGCGGTGCGCACGTGCTGCTCGAAGGCGTAGAAGTCGCGGAAGGTCGGCGGCCGCGGCACCGGCGGCAGCAGCCGCGCCTCGGCCAGCGCCAGGACCGCGGGGCGGGCGCCGTCACGCGCGAGGTCGCGCGACAGGCTGCGGGCCGCCTGCGCCAGCGTGCGCAGCAGCGGCTCGCCACGGCCCCAATCGTCCAGCGCCTCCTGCATGGTCGCCGGCACCCCGGTCCAGTCGCGCGCGCCGCCCTCGCGGTTCAGGCACGAGGCCGCGGCGATCACGTCGACCACCTCGAACGCCCCGGACCGGTCCGTCCGGACCAGGCCCAGCCGCGGGGGATCGCCGGCCCGGCGGGCGTAGGAACACAGCTTCATGGGGCGGACCGCTTCCGGTTACAGGTTCCCGCGCCGCGCCTGCTCGCGCTCGATGGACTCGAACAGGGCCTTGAAGTTGCCCTTGCCGAAGCTGCGCGCGCCCCGGCGCTGGATGATCTCGAAGAAGAGCGTGGGCCGGTCCTGCAGGGGCCGCGTGAACAGCTGCAGCAGGTAGCCGCTGTCGTCGCGGTCCACCAGGATCCCGTGGCGGCGCAGCACGTCGACATCCTCGTCGATGGGCCCGACGCGGTCCAGCAGCGTCTCGTAGTAGGTGTCGGGGATCTCCAGGAACTCCACGCCGTGGCGCCGCAGCCGTTCGACCGTGGCGACGATGTCGCGGGTGTACATGGCCGCGTGCTGCACGCCGGGGCCGAAGTTGGCCTCCACGTACTCCTGGATCTGCGACTTCTTGAGCCCGTCGGCCGGCTCGTTGATCGGCATCTTGATGCGCTCGTTGGCGCTGGCGACCACGATGCTGCGCAGGGCCGAGTGCGCGGTGGACACGTCCTTGTCGTCGACGGTCCAGATGCGGTGGAAGCCGAACACTTCCTCGTACCAGCGCGCCACCCGCTCCATCTCGCGGTCGCCCTGGTTGCCCACGATGTGGTCGACGAACTCGAGCCCCGCCCCCTCGACCGGCTGCGTCGGGGCGACCGGCTCGTAGCCCGGCAGGAAGACGCCGCGGTAGCCGTCGCGCTGGACGAAGGTGTGGGTCGTGTCGCCGTAGGTCGCGATCGTCGCCAGCAGGACCCGGCCGTGCGCGTCCTCGCGCACCTCGGGGCCGCGCACCGAGCGCGCGCCGTGTCCGGTGGTCCACTCCCAGGCCCGCCGCGCGTCGTCCACCAGGAACGCGATGTCCTGCACGGCGTCGCCGTGGCGCGCGAGGTGGGTGTTGAGGTGGTGGTCGGGCTTCAGCGGCGTCTCCAGCACCAGGGTGATCTTCCCCTGGCGCAGCACCCAGGCCGAGGCGTCGCGGCTGCCGGTCTCGAGCCCCCTGTAGGCGACGGGCGTGAAGCCGAAGCGTTCCTGGTAGTAGATGGCCGCCTGGCGGGCGTTGCCCACGACGAAGCCCAGGTGGTCGGTGCCCGTGATCTCGAACGGTACGCTCATCGGTCCCCCCAGCGCCGGATATCCGCGTCGGCCTCGACCTGCACATGAAAGCCCAGGTCGCGCACGACGGCCAGTCCGGGGGCGCGGCGACGGCGGCGACGTGGTCGATACTTCCCCGTCGCCGATCGATCGCCGCCCGAATAGCGCCGACTATTGGAGCCGATCCCCGCCCATGTCCCAGGGATGGCATTTCCTGCATAAAGAGCCCTGGGTCGTCACGAACGCGTACCTGTAGTACCGGTTCGCAACGTCGTTGGTGCTGGCGCCGGTATCGGTGATCCGGGGATGGGAGTCGGCGATGAAGGTCGCCGTGAAATCCCAGCGCCCGCCGCGCGGGAACGGCGACGCGTGAGCCCGATGGCAGGAGAGGCACATCACACGGTCCGGCGCGGTCGGGCCCTGGGTGCGGTTCTGCGGATTGACGGTGGCCAGATCCACGTTGACGGCCTCGAAAGGCACGAGCCCCCAGTACGAGTGGGCCGCGTCGCCGCCCAGTTGATCATCGCTGCTGAGGTAGGCGTTGTAGACTCCCGCGAGATCGGATTCGAACTCCTCTCGCGTGGGATGCTCGAAATCGGCCAGGCCTTCGTCGTGGAAGAATCCGTGGCAGTTGGCGCACCACTCGCTCACGCCCGACTTGTAGACGGGGTGCCTGGCGTCGGTCTCGGCGGCGTGATCGTGGATGTTGGCCTTCGACTGCGCTCCGTGGATGTTGTGGCAGGACAAGCAGGGCAGCGACCACGTGGTGAGGGGTCCGTTGCCGACGGCCAGCGGCGCCGGGTCGGTGAAGCTGGCGCGCTGGCCGTTGTAATAGGACGCCCCGCCGGCGCCGTAGAGCATCATGTAGTTGGTGTTGCCATGGGGATCGTGACAGCTCGTGCAGCCCAGATGCTGGCTCGGGAAATCGCCGCCTGGCGCGACGGGCAGCACCGGATCCTGGATCAGCCCGTACGCGGGCGCGATCACGTTGTGCCCGTGCGAGTGTCCGGGGCTGCTGCCGGGCGTGCCGTCGTTGCCGATCCAGGTGTAGGATCTGGTCAACCAGTAGAAGTCGCCGCCGGGGCCGTAGCCGAATCCCCCGGCGAACTGGCCGAAGGCGGCGTGGCAACGCAGGCAGGTGTCGCTGGAGTTCCCGTAGCGCAGCAGGTGCGTGTCCCCGCCGGGGTGGCCGGGATCGACCGCCTGCCCGTTCTGGCTGTTGTGCATCGTGTGGCAGTTCGCGCACGCGAGCACGCCCCCCTCGTGGAAGGCGCGGACCTCGCCGCTGCAGGCGAACAGGGCCGCCAGCGCGAACACGGAAGACAGGATCGGCCTGACCCGCCGCATCGGGATCTCCTGGCGAACGAGGGACACTAACCGCCGACGGTACAAGCAATCACCGTGCCGGGAGTGCTCCTGGCATCCGATGAATCCAGGTCAATGCCCTGGGACGATCTTCGATTCTATAGCATTCCGGCAGGAATTTCTAGGGATTCTGCCCCGGACGCAGACGCCGCCCCGGCAACAACCCCGCCACGAGCAGCAGGTCGTCCCGCTGCACCACCCGCAGGCCGCACAGCGCGACCGCGTAGAATGCTCCGGCGAGCACGGTCATGACGGCGAAGGGGACGATCCCGGACGTCGGCAGCGCGACCCAGCTCACGCCCCACCCCGGCGCCACCAGCTTGCCGAGCAGCACCGCGGCGGCCCAGGCCAGCAGCATGGCCGCCGAGCCGTCCACCAGGGCGCGCCGCACGGGCATGACGATGCCCGCGCGCCGCAGGTAGACGCGGTGCATCACGAGGCTGACGCCGAGGCTCAGCACCGTGACCATCGCCGCGCCGGGACAGCCCAGCACCGGGACCACCAGGAGGTTGAGCCCGATGTTGGTGGCCATCGAGGCCAGCGCGATGCGCATGAAGGTGCGCTCCTGCCCCGCGGTCATCAGCAGGCGGTTGAAGACGATGCTGGCCGCCTGCACCGGCACGCCCCAGATGGCGACGCGGAACACCGTCACCGAGGCCGACAGGTCGGCGTCGCCGGAGGTCGCCAGCCTGATCAGCGGCGCCGCCGCCAGCGCGCAGAACAGGGTCATCGGGAACACCACCAGGTGCTGGTAGCGCAGCGCGCGCTCGCCCATGCGCTCCACGTGCCCGGTCTCGCCGTCGCGCTCCAGTTCGCGGTAGCGCATCAGCGAGGGGAACAGCGCCGCGGCGAAGAGGTAGGGCACGATCAGGAGCAGGTCCAGCGGCCGGTGGCCGATCGTGTAGACGCCGGCGGCCAGCTTGCCCAGCATCTCCATGATGATCACGGTGTCGATCTTGTAGGAGATGATGCCGAAGGTCGTGGACATGAACAGCGGCAGGCCCAGGCGCAGCATCCAGCGCAGGCCGACCCGGCGCGCCGAGGCCGCGCCGCGCCACGAGCCGGCGACCCGGACCATCAGCGGCAGCACGATCGCCAGGCGCGCGACGCGGCTGACGACGTTGGCCCAGACGACCCCCATGACGCCGTAGCCGGCGTCGAGCCACCACCAGGCCAGGGCGAAGTAGACCGCCGCCGAGACGAGCTGGCTCCAGGTCGAGTGTTCGACCTTCTCGTGGGCCTGCAGCACGGAGTCGCAGGCCAGGCCGGTCGACTCCAGCAGCACGCCCACGGCCATCAGCATGACCGCCGCCCGCGTCGCGCCGTCGTAGCCGGTGGCGAACACGTAGCCCGCCAGCAGCGCGTAGGTGGCGAAGCCCAGCAGCAGCCGGATGCGGAAGGCCGCCCAGAAGATGGGCCAGGTGTCGGCGTGGTCCTTGATGATCTCGCGCGTGATGAGCGTGGTGAGGCCGAAGGTCGAGACGGTCAGGATGATCGAGGTGAGGTCGACCGACAGGCCCCAGACGCCCATGCCCTCGACGCCGACCGTGCCGGTCATCCGCCGGAAGATCAGGAACGCCAGGATGCGGCCGGCGAACAGGCCGACGGTCATCAGGAAGGCGTTCTTGGCCACGTAGCGGGACGCGCGCATCGGGCTCCGTTCGGCTGTCGTCTAGAAGTAGCCGCTGGTGACGGCCGTCACCTGGGGGCCGCCCCCCGACCAGGGCCAGGTGAGGTCGAGGCGGGCCACGTCGGCCCGCGCCGAGCGCGTCGGCCCGACGCGCAGGCCCACGCCGGTCTCGTGGCGGGCGCGCGAGAGCCCCCGCGCCTCGTCGTGCCACCAGGCGGCGCCGCCGGACTGGAAGACCGCGACGCCGAGCTTGTAGAGGCCCAGCAGCTCGCCCGGCAACAGCCGGGTCTGCTCGAGGTTCCAGCGCACGAGCCGGTCGCCGACCATGCCGTCATAGTCCAGCGTGCGCAGCCCGCGTGTCAATCCCAGCGCGAAGGCCTCGGGGCCCAGCAGGTTCGAACCGTAGGCGCCCTCGATCCAGGCGCGCGAGAGGTTCGCCTCGCCCGTGTGCGCGATCCAGCCTGCCTCCGTGGTGGCGCCCAGCGAGCGGTTGGCGCGACTGCCGAGGTTGACCTTCGCCTCGTGCCGCAGCAGCAGCAGGCCGGGGCCGCAACGCGACCAGTCGACGATCCTCCACTCGGCCAGCAACCGCTCGTGGTCGCTGCCGAGGGCGGCCAGCGCCGGACCCACCGTCAGGCGCAGCAGCGGGTCGAGGTTCAGGTCCTCCTGCGCGCCGTAACTCATCACGTAGCGCTCGGTGGCCCAGCGCCGTCCCAGCGATTCCACGACCAGCAGCGGCTGGACACGGCGACCGCTGCCGCGCAGCAGCGCGGGGCCGGCCGCCGCGCGCAGGACCGTCCCGTCGACCACCCGGTCGTCGGACAGCGCGACCGCGTCCGGAACCGTGTAGCGGTTGTCGTCGGACCACAGCCCGAGCCCCAGCCGCCAGATCCGTCCGGGACCACGGTGGACGCGACGGCTGGCCCAGACCTGGAGCCCGCGTTCGCGCAGGGGCAGGCTCGCGTAGAGGCCGCCCTCGCCGCCGGCGCCGGCCGGCCCGGCGGGCGACAGGTAGAAGCGCGGCGTGAAGGTGCGGTCCCAGGCGCCGGCATGCAGGCCCCACGCTGACTCCTCGGACAGGTAGGGGCGGGCGAAGACGACGTTGCGGGTGCGGCCGTCGCTCAGATCGGTGTAGTCGAACCGGCACTGGTAGGGCGAACCGAACACGCGGCGGTTCTGGTAGCTCAGCCGGCGGAAGGAGCGGTCCTCGTCCTCGCCGAACGACGCGATCAGCTCGACGCCGTAGCCCAGGAAATTCTGGTCCGACAGCTCGGCCGACCAGCGGTCCTTCACCGGGGAGTGGGCGTAGCTGGCGGCCGTGGTCAGCGACCAGGTCTCCTGGGCGCGCACCTCCAGCACGACCGAGCCGTCGGGCAACGTGTCGACGGGCACCACCGCGACGTGGGTCAGGAAACCCAGCGCGCGCAGGTTGCGCTCGGTCTCGCGCAGCCGCCGCTCGTCGAGCGGCTCTCCCGCGGCGAACAGCAGTTCGCGCCGCAGGACGGCTTCGCGGGTCCCGATGTGGACGGCGTTGACCAGGCGGCGCGTCGTGCGCATGAGGCCGCGGGAACCGGCGATCTCCGCCGGCGAGAAGATGTCGTGCACGTTCAGGCGGATCTCGCCGACGCGCAGCGGGGCCGGCGGGTCGGCGGCGCCGGCGTCAACGGCGACGCCCAGCAGCAGCGCACCGCAGGCCAAGGCGGCCAGTCCCGGGAAAGCCCGGCGTCGATGTCGATGTGTCATGTCGCCCCAGCCAAACCGTCCCACTGGCCTGCCATTTCGTCATGATCCGAACATCTCTTCGGAGTTCCGTCGAACGTCCCCGACACGGATCCAATCACCTATCGTGAATGTTGTCAAGGTATTGCCGACACGATTCCCGATGCCGATCGATCCGGCACGGCCCTTGAAGTAGGGGCCGCGACACTGCGTGAAGCGCCGCCGATGCGGCCACCGATAGGACCGACCCAACCTTGGAGGAACGCCATGACCACCAACCTGATGCCCATGAACCTCGCGACCCTGCTGGACACCTTCTTCGCTCCTTCGGCCACCTGCTCCGGTGCCGATCCCGAGCTGTGGACCGCCCCGCGCACCGAGGTCTACGAGGGCGACAAGGACTACATCATCCGCATGGACCTGCCGGGGGTCAACCGCCAGGACCTGGAGATCGAGATCGAGAACGACTCGCTCACGGTCAAGGCCCGGCGCGAGCTGAAGTCGGAGGAGGGCTACAAGGCCGTGCGGCGCGAGCAGACCGGCGCCATCAACTACCGGCGCTCCTTCGACCTGGTGCGCCAGATCGACCCCGAGGGGATCCGGGCCCAGCTGCAGGACGGCGTGCTGTCGATCACCCTGGCCAAGCACTCCCAGGCCATGCCCCGGCGGATCGAGGTGAAGTGACCGCGGCTCGACAGGGACGTCGGCGCGCGAGATTGGCCGGGACATCGTCCCGGCCGTCTCGTATAATACCCCCATCATGCGACTGATCTCCTTCAAGCACCCCGACGGTCCGCGCCCGGGCGTGGCCCTGACCGACAAGGTCTGCCTCGACCTGGTGGCCGCGGACCGCTCCCTGCCCCGTTCCTGGAACGCGCTGTTCGCGCGCATGTCCGAAGTGCGCGCGCTCGCCGACCGCTGGCGCAACCCCAGCGACGTCATCGACGGCGTGCCCCTGTTCTCCCGCTCGAAGTACCCCCTGCTGCCGCCGATCCCCTCGCCGTCGAAGATCATCGCCGTGGGCATGAACTACCGCGACCACGCCGAGGAGCAGCGCAAGGCGCCGCCGCCGCGTCCGATGCTGTTCAGCAAGGCCACGACCTGCCTGCAGGCCGACCGCGGGCCGATCCAGCTGGACCCCGACCTGACCCAGGTCGACGCCGAGGCCGAACTCGCGGTGGTGATCGGGCGCCAGGGCCGCGGCATCTCCCGCGCGGACGCGCCGTCCCACATCGCGGGCTACATGTGCTTCAACGACGTCTCGGACCGCGAGGCCCAGCAGGCCGACAAGCAGTTCTTCCGCGGCAAGAGCCTCGACACCGGCGGCCCGTGCGGCCCCTGGCTGGTCACCCCCGACGAACTGCCCCCCCTCGCGCACGGCCTCGACATCACCGGCGCGCTGAACGGCGAGGTCGTCCAGCACAGCAACACCGGGCAGCTCATCTTCCCCATCGACGAGCTGATCCGCTTCGCCAGCCTCCACATGACCCTGCTGCCGGGCGACATCATCACCACCGGCACCCCCGGCGGCGTGGGCGCCTACCGCGATCCCCCCCGCTTCCTGCGTCCCGGCGACGTCTACGATGTCGCGATCGAAGGCGTGGGACTGCTGAGCAATCCCGTCGTCGCCCTCTGATCCCCCTCGAAATCCCCCCGACCCGCGATCAAGTCGCGCGCCCGGCGGCCGATGACAGGCGCGATGCGCCGCCGTCCCCGCACGCCTCAACCCCGGAGCCGAGCCATGGCCCGCGCCGCGACCGCCAACCCGTCCCAGATGGCGAAGCTCCTGCTCGCCCTGCCCCGCTACGAGGCCTACCTGAAGCCCCAGGCGGCGATGGCCGGCGAGCGCGACTTCCGGTTCTGCCTGGCGCAGCTGCTGCAGGACCTGGCCGGCCGCCTGCTCGCGGCGGTGGAGATGCGCGGCCGCGCCTTCGGCCCGCAGCAGCACGAGATCATCGAGGAGACGGCCGAGGACCTCGGCGTGCTCGTCACGCTGCTGAACCGCCGCGGCGCGATCCGCCTGTCCCGCCCGCTGCCGCGCACCGTCGCCGAACTGGGCGAGATCGACGCCCGGCTGGTGCTCCTGATCGAACAGGCCTGGCGCGGCGTGCACGGGCTGCTGCACCCGACCCTCGCCGGCGAGGAGTTCGTGCTGGAGGCGCAGCGGCTGGGCGGGATCCTGGAGGCCTTCGCCGAGGCTTCCGAGGAGCGCAACCGGCGGCTCGGCCTGGGCTGGGAATCGGAGATCGGCCTGGACCCCTTCACCGGCCGACGCAAGGACTGATCGACGTGGCCCAACGCGGCGTTCACCCGCTCGACCACCGCGCACCCTGGGAGAGCGGCGACGCCCGCGAGCGGCCGTGCGCCTGGTCGTCGCGCCCCGACGGCGGCGCCGTCGAGGGCCCGTTCGACCTCGGCTTCGCGGCCGCTCACGGTCTCGAACTGACGGTCGGCCGCGGCGAGACCGCGCTGGTGGTCCGGCGCGGTGAACTGCTCGCCGTGCATTGCGAAGGCCGCCACCTGCTGCTGATCGCGGACGGCCGCAGCGGCGCCCTGCCGAGCAACGGCCTGCTCACGCTGTGCCACGACGACCGGATCATCCCGATCCCCTGGCACGGTCCGATCCCGTTGCCCGGTCGCCGCTCCCCCGCACCGCTGGTGGCCCTGGCCGCCGGCCGCTTCGACGTCCTGATCGTCGATCCCGTGCGCCTGCAACGGACCGTGCTGCGCGACGGGGTCGCGCCCGGCGCGGACCTCTGCCGCGCGGCGCTCGGCCACCTCGTCCCGACCCTCGCCGCGCTCCGCCTGTCCGGCCACGACGGCTCACCGGGATGCCCCGAGCTGCGGGACGTGCTGGCCGGGCTGACGCCGGGCGACCTCGACGCCGAACTCGCCAGGTACGGCCTGGTCTGCGCCGCCCTGCACCCCGGACCCGAAACCGCGACGCCGACCGACGGCCCCACCGCCCCCCACCTGCATCTCGTCTGACGGGACGCGCCGCCGCCTTGCCCATCCCGGGGCTTCCGTGCTACGTTGCCCCCCGTCACCTCCGCGACGCCGGCGCCGGCGTCGCCCGCCTGGACCCCGACGGAGCGGGAGCACGGATGCCGTCCCTCACTTCCCCGCCGACCCGCCCGCGACGCTTCGTCGCGACCGTCTGCGCGGTGCTGGCCCTGCTCGGCGCCGCCGCCGCGCGCGCCCAACAGGAGCCCACCCAAGACGCGCCCGTGTTCGGCGCGATCACGGTCGAGGGCAACACCTCCACGCAATCCGCGCTCATCCTTCACGAACTCGGCTTCGCCGAGGGCGATCCCTTCGATTTCGGCGCCCTGGACCGGGCCTGGGAGCACCTGGAGGACCTGGGCTGGTTCGCCTACGTGGACCTCGTGGTCGACGACGAGGGCGGCGACGTCGTCCCGGTCACCGTGGTCGTCGAGGAAGACGCGACGCTGCGCTACTACCCGATCATCGACTACGACCGCCGCTGGGACGTGCTGCTCGGCGCCCGCGTCTACGACATCAACCTCCGGGGCCGTGGCGAACGCCTCTCCCTCGCCGCCACCTGGTACGCGCGGCATGGCTACGACGCCGACTGGGAGCACCCCTGGCTGTTCGGCGTCGACGGCCTGTCCTGGGGCCTGGACGCCGGCTGGGAGCGCGCCGACTTCGTCCACCGCGACACGGACTTCGACCGCTGGCAGCTCGGCACCCGGGTGCGCTGGGACTACCGCCGCCCCCTGTTCGCGCAGGCCGAGCTGTCCGCCGGCGGCTTCCGCCAGGAGAGCGCCATGAGCGACCTGCCGGATCCCTGGCCGGCCGCGACGCGCCGCCGCGCGACCCTGCGCGGCACCCTAGGGCTCGACAGCCGCAACCAGCCCTGGTACCCCACGCGCGGTTTCTACCAGCGCCTGACGGCCGAGCGCGTCCTCGGCGACGGGTTCGACGACTTCACGCTGCTGACCGGCGATCTGCGGGCCTTCCTGCCGCTGCCCTGGGACCACGTGCTGGCGCTGCGCACCTGGGGCCGGCGCGCCGAGGGCCGCGTCCCGCCCGAGGACCTGCTCTGGTGGGGCGGCCCCGAGACCCTGCGCGGCTACGGCTACGCCGGCTCGGTGGGCGACGAGGGCTTCCTGCTGAGCGCCGAGTACCGCTGGCCGCTGTTCCTGATGACGATCTCCGGCGACGGGCGCGTCATCGGCGTGGGCCTGCACGCCTTCTCCGACCTCGGCGCGAACTGGTTCGACGGCGGCGGGCGCCACCCCCTGGCCAGCTGGGGCGGCGGCGCGCACATCAACATCTCGAACCACCAGTTCCGCTTCGAGCTGGCGGTGCCCGAGCACGACGACACGGTGTTCCAGTTCATGGACTCCTTCAATTTCTGAAGGGAGGTGGAGATGCTGCCCGGGGAGAAGGTCTACCTGACCCGCTTCGCCAAGAGCGCCGGCTGAGCGGCCAAGCTCGGCCCGGAGGGCCTCGAGGCGATCCTCGCGAACCTCCCCGACACCCGACGTCCGGAGCTGCTGGTCGGCTACGAGACGTCGGACGATGCCGCCGTCTACGCGCTGACCGCCGAGCACGCCCTGGTCGCCACGGCCGACTTCATCACCCCGGTGCTGGACGACCCGCGCGCCTTCGGGGCGGTGGCGGCCGCCAACTCCCTGAGCGACGTCTACGCGATGGGCGGCACGCCGCTGGTGGCGCTGAACCTCTGCGGCTTCCCCGAGAAGGCGCTGCCGCCCGAGGTCATGGGCGGGATCTTCGCCGGCGCCGCCGACGTCTGCCGCGAGGCGGGGGTCGTGGTCGGCGGCGGCCACACCGTGCGCGACGACGAGGTGAAGTTCGGGCTCGCGGTGACCGGGGTCGTGCACCCGGACCGCATCCTGCGCAACAGCGCCGCCCGCCCCGGCGACCTGCTGGTGCTGACCAAGCCGCTGGGCACCGGCGCGCTGGCGGCGGCCCTGAAGCGGGGCGCGCTGCCCGAGACGGGACCGGACTACGCGGCCCTCGTCGCCGCGATGACCGCCCTGAACCGCTGCGGCGCCTTCCTGCACGCCTGCGGGGTGCGGGCCTGCACCGACGTGACCGGGTTCGGCCTCGCGGGGCACGCCGCCGAGATGGCGGTGGGCGCCGGCCTGCGCTTCCAGATCGACACTTCCGCGCTGCCCCTGCTGCCCGACGCGGTCGGCCTCTGCGGCCGCGGCTTCACCTGCGGCGGCACCCTCGCCAACCGCTCCTTCGGCGCCTCGCGCGTCGGCTACGCGCCGTCGCTCGGCGAGGACCTGATCGGCCTGGTCAACGACCCCCAGACCTCCGGCGGCCTGCTCTTCGCCGTCCCGCCCGACCGTTGCGAGGAGGCCCGCGCGGCGGCCCTGGCCCACGGCGCCCCCTGCGCGGCCGTCGTCGGCGAGGTCGGTCCCCTCGCCTCCGGCTCGACTCCTGTTTTCTTCGGATAAATCGAATCTCCAGGCTCATTTCCGCTCAAGGCCGCACTCCCGGAGCCGATAGCTTCCCCACATCCGGACTCGGCGGCGCGACCCCGGTGAGGAGATCCAAGGGATCGGGAGACGCGACGCGAGGGATCCGGGAGCAATCGAGGAGGAGCCTCTCTTGTCGACCGCGACCTTGTCCCTGAAGACCATCCACCCTCGCGACCTCAAGCTGGTCGTGAAGGAAGTCCCCACGCTGCCCATCGTCTACCAGCAGCTGTTCAGCAAGATGAGCGACCCCCAGGTTTCGGTGCCGGAGCTCGCCGAGATCGTCTCGCGCGACCAGGCCCTGACCACCAAGATCCTCAAGCTCGTCAACTCGGCGTTCTACGGCTACAAGCAGGAGATCAACACCATCAGCCGCGCGATGGTGATCCTCGGCTTCCGCACGGTGCGCAACGCGGCGCTGGCCATCAGCGTGTTCGACTACGTCGGCGGCATGGAGGAGGACAGCCGCTTCCCGATCGAGGACTTCTGGAAGCACAGCCTCTGCACCGCCACGGTCTGCAAGATCCTGGGACAGGAGACCGGCATCAAGCAGCAGGAGGAGACGTTCACCGCCGGCCTGCTGCACGACATCGGCAAGCTGATCATGAAGAAGTACTTCACGGAGGATTTCGACGAGGTCTGCAACCACGCGCTGAACCACGGCCAGAGCTGGATCGCCACCGAATCCGAGCTGCTGAGCGTCGACCACACCAACGTCGCCAAGGCGGTGCTGCGCAGCTGGAACTTCCCGGCGAACCTGGTCGAATCCGTCCAGTGCCACCACAGCCTGAGCTCCGGCACCTCCTACCCCGGCCTGGTGGCACTGGTGAACGTGTCGGACCACCTCTCCTACCAGCTCGGCATGGGCGCACCGGCGAGCCTCGCGGCCTCCGACATCGACCCCTGGGCGCTGAGCGAGCTGAACCTCACGCTGGAGGGGGCGATGCGGCTCCAGGACAAGTTCCTCGATGAGACCAACCAGTCGCTGGAGATCATGCAGATCATCCAATAGGGACGAGACGAACGCGATCGCCCCGGTCCGGCTCGCGCCGGGCCGGGGCGATCCACGTCCGGGAACCGATCAGTCGACGGCGTCTTCGGGGAGCGGGGCGGTCAGCTCCGGCGCCTGCGGCAGCCGCAGCGCCTTCTCGATGGGCGGGATCTCGGGCAGGCCCTCGCCGACGGCGGCGCCGAGCTGCTCGAAGCGGCGGGCCTGCGGCAGGACGTTGCGCTCGAGCGATCCCAGGAACTTGTTGTAGCTGTCGACCGAGCGGTCGAGGTGCTGGCCGTGCTTCGCGAGATGCTCGGCCATCGTGCGCAGCCGCCCGTAGAGATCGCGGCCCAGCACGCTGATCTCGAGCGCGCTCTCGGTCAGCTTCTGCTGGTTCCAGCCGTAGGCCACGGCGCGCAGCAGCGCGATCAGCGTGGTGGGCGAGGCGGGGATGACCTTCTCGTTGACGCCCTTCTCGATGAGCGAGGGGTCCTGGGCCAGGGCCTGGCCGAAGATGTTCTCGCCCGGCAGGAACATCACCACGAACTCGGGCGACGGCGCGAACTGGCTCCAGTAGTTCTTGAGCCCGAGCTTGCGCATGTGGTCCTGGATGTGGCGGGCGTGATCGGCGAGCAGCGCGCGCCGGCGATCCTCGTCCCCGGCCTCGACGGCCTGGAGGTAGGCGTCCAGGGGCGCCTTCGCGTCGACCACGACCTGCTGCCCGCCGGGCAGGCGCACGATCATGTCGGGGCGCAGCCGGCCGTCATCGCCCTCGACCGTGGCCTGCTCCACGAAATCCACGTAGTCCAGCATGCCCGCCATCTCGACGACCTTGCGCAGCTGCAGCTCGCCCCAGCGGCCGCGCACCTCGGGCCGGCGCAGGGCCTGCACCAGGTTGGAGGTCTCGGACTTCAGGGCGCGCTGGTCGTCGTTGACCGTGCCGATGAGCCGCACGAGGTCGGCGTGCGTCGCCGCGCGCTGCTTCTCGAGCTGGGTGATCTCGAGGGTGACCTTGGCGAGGGTGTCGCCGATGGGCTTGACCAGCCCCTCGACGGCCTGCTGGCGCTGGGCCAGCTCGCCGGCGGCGCGGGCCACGACCTTTTCCAGCTCCGGACGCGCGAGCTGCAGGAAGCTCTCGTTGTTCAGGCGCAGCGCGTCGGCGGCGACGGCCTGGAAGGCGTCGCGCTGCGCGCCGCCGTCGCGGTCGCGCCGGGCCAGCTCGTCGGCGAGGCGCGCGGCCTTCTCGCGCAGGGTCGCCTCGCGAGCCCGGGCGAGCAGGTGGACCAGGACCCCTCCCGCCAGCAGTCCGGCCAGGGCGGCGAGCAGCGCGTCCACGCGCTAGTCCTGTTCGCGGATGAGGTTGGTCAGACCCATCTGGTCCTCGAGGCGCTCGACGAGGATGGTGCGGGTCAGGGAACAGGCTTCCGTGATCTTCTGGGAGCGCAGGCTGTAGTAGACGTTGATGCCGTCCTTGCGCGTGTTGACCACGCCGGCCTGCCGCAGCACGGCCAGGTGCTGCGAGGTGTTGGCCTTGGGGATCTCGAGCCGCTCGGCCAGCTCGTTGACGCAGATCTCGCCCGCATCCTTCAGGATGTCCAGGATCTCGAGGCGCTTCGGGTTCGAGAGCGTCTTGCACAGCTCGGCTTGCATCTCGTAGAGCTTCTTGTCCACGTCGGACCCCTTGGCTGACTGCCCGTTCTCCGGATGTCGGCTTGACCGCCGCGGCCGGTCCGCGGTTGCCGATAAATTAACGACCTTATCTGCAACTGTCAAAGTCAAAGTACTGCATAACTGCATATACGTCTACCTAAAGAATCCGGTATTCAGGAGAGCTCGGGCGGCAGGTCGAACTTCACGTTCTCTTCCAAGACGATACGCGACTGGACCCGCCAGCCGGCGGCCTCGAAATCGCGGACGATGTCCTGGACCAGGTATTCCGGCGCCGAGGCGCCGGCGGTCAGGCCGACCAGGTCCAGGGTCGCCAATTCGGCACGGGGCAGGTCGGCGGTGCCGCCGACGAGGTCGGCCGGCACGCCGGCCAGCCGCGCCACTTCGCCGAGGCGCAGGGAGTTGCTGCTGTTGTCCGAGCCGACGACCAGCAGGCGCTGGATCCCTTCGGCCAGCAGCGCTTTCACGGCGTCCTGCCGGTTCTGGGTGGCGTAGCAGATGTCGCTGTGGCCGGGACCCTTCAGGTCGGGCCGGCGGCGCTGCAGGATCTCCACGATCTCGCGGGTCTCGTCCACGCTCAGGGTCGTCTGGGTCACGTAGAACAGATCCCGCCCCGCCGGCATGTCCACCGTTTCGGCGTCCCGGGCCGACGTGACCAGCGTGATGGCGTCGGGCGCCTCCCCCATCGTGCCGATCACCTCGTCGTGACCCGCATGGCCGATCAGCAGGATATGGCGGCCGCGTCCGGCGTGGCGTTCGACCTGGCGGTGGACCTTGGTGACCAGGGGGCACGTGGCGTCCACGACACGCAGGCCGCGCCGGTCGGCCTCGGCGCGCACCGCGGGGGACACGCCGTGGGCGCTGAACCACCGTGCCGCCGGGCGGCACTTCGTCCAGCTCCTCGACGAAGACCACGCCGCGCCGCACGAAGTCGTCGACCACGGCCCGGTTGTGGACGATCTCCTTGCGGACGTGAAGCCGGCCCTCGACAAGCGGGAGCATTTGTTCCACGATGGCGATCGCCCGCTCGACACCGGCGCAGAACCCGCGCGGTCCGGCCACCAGCAGCGTCCTCTCAGCCGACGAAGGGGGCATGCGATCCTCCAGATTCGTTTCGAACCCCGGTCCGGGCCCTACGGCCCCGATTCGCTGCAGGATAGGCCCGTTCGGCGAGGGGAGCAAATTTCCGATTTCGGGGCTTGACAGTCTCTTATTCTCATATATAATTGTATTCGAAGTTGATTGTATATGGAACTCGACTCGGGAGGCTTCGACCATGACACTCCACCAGATCCTGCGGCTCGCGGCCGGCGCCTTCGTGCTGCTGAGCCTGGCCCTGGCCCACTTCGTCAGCCCCAACTGGTTGTGGTTCACGGCCTTCGTCGGTCTGAACCTGCTCCAGTCGGCCTTCACCGACTGGTGCCCCTTGATCACGATGCTCAAGAAGGCCGGCGTGCCGGAGACCCGCGACGCGGGTTCCCGCTAGCCAAACGCTCGTCCGGAGAGGGAGAACCATGCAGACTCCAGGCAACAAGACGGGAAACCGGTTCGCCGCTGCCCGCGGCGCCCTGGCGGTCCTGGCGACGCTGTCGCTCCTGGCCGGCCCCGCCGCCGCGGCCGCGGATACCGGTATCGAGGAGATCGGCGTCGTGCGCGACGACACCCTGTTCGTCGACCGCGCGTCGGTGATCGCGGCCGCGCTGCGGCACAACGAGATGCTCGCCGCCAGCGGCGAGATGCGGGCCGCCGCGGACGCGGAAGCCCTCGGCGCCTGGCGCGGCTTCCTGCCCCGCGTCTCGCTCGGGGCGTACCGGTTGCGCACCGATGACGCCCTGTACGGCTTCGGCTTCAAGCTGAACCAGCGGCGCGCGACCATGGCCGACTTCGCGGCGCCGCCCGCCGGCAACACCCTGAACGAGCCGGGCATCGGCGAGAACAACATCATGCAGGTGCGCGTGCAGCAGCCGGTGTTCAACGCCGGCATGGCGCTCTACGGCAAGAAGGCGGCCGACGCGATGGCCGGCGCCGCCCGCCACGAGCAGGCGCGCGCCGCCGAGACGGTGCGCTTCCACGCGGTGCAGGCCTACGAGGGCCTCGTGCTGGCCAAGGCCTACGAGGGCGTCCTGCTGGCCGCGCTGGCCTCGGCCGACGGGCACGTGGCGCAGGCCCAGGCCATGGTCGACAACGAGATGGCCACCGAGGCCGACCTGCTCCAGGCCAAGGTCCACCGCGACGGCCTGCGCCAGCGCCTGATCGAGGTGCGCAACCTGGCCGCGACGGCGGGCGACCACATCCGGTTGCTGACCGCCGTGAACACGCCGCTGCCGCTGGCCCCGGCCGCGGAGGCCGCCCCCGCGGGCGCCGCGG